>NZ_JBSFFI010000008.1:0-235739 GCF_053596035.1 Streptomyces sp. NPDC001781
GTCCGGCACGGCACCTCGCCGCGTTGTCGCGTCGCCCGAGTACATCCAGTACGCGGGCGATGCTCCGCCTTGCGATGCACCGCACCGGACGCCGCGAGCCTTCCGGCAAACCCTTCCGGTCACAGCACTAGCGGGCGGACCGCTCGGCGGCGCGCTTGATGCCGTGCAGGGCCTCCTCCAGGCCGCGGCTGACGTGCTCGCCCTCGACGTTGTCGGTGTGCAGCTCGACGGTCAGCCGCGAGCTGCCCGCCTCGTCGCCCGCGGCCACGTGCAGCCGGCCGTGGTAGTCGTCGGGGCCGGGCGCGCCCCACTCCAGGCTCTTGCCGTCCTCCAGCACGTGGAGCCACGCCTCGCTGGTGACGTCCTGCTCGGGCTCGCCGGGCGGGTCGATGTGCGCGGTGACGGTGACGCGGTCCCCGTCCTCCGGCTCGACCGAGGTCAGCCGGGGGAGGTAGGACGGGAGGTTCTCCACGTCCGCGAGGTGGTCGAAGAGGCGGTCCGCGGGGACGGCCACGGTGATCGAGTTGTCGTAGTTGCCCATGGTCCCGCTGTGCCCCGGCGTGGGGGAGGGTAAGGGTGCGGACGGGCGGATTGCTCCGGACGGGTGAACGGGTGCGGGCGGGGCCAGGTACCGGCTCACCCGCCCTTCCGGTCCTGCGCGCCGGGGTGGGCGCGGCGGTGCGACTCGCCCGGTCCCTCGTCACCTCGGCCCGGTCCCGGTCCGCGGGCGGCCGTCCGGCCGTTGGCGCAGCGCCGGGCGCGGGGGCGCCTCCGCCGACCTGAGCAGCGGTTTCCCGGGTGAGCAGGATTATTCGTCCGGCTCCGGGAAACGCGGACCCAGATCGGTTGACCGCGAGCGCCTGGAGGCGACCATGAGTGACGAGACCCCGATGGCGGACGACGCCTACCAGCCCGGCGGCGGCAACGAGGAGCAGGGGGACGCCGCGCCGCTGGATCTGCAGGACGCGGTCGGCGAGCGTGACTACGACGAGATCCTCGACGAGGGCTACTCCCCGCCCGAGCGGCCGCTGGGCGTGAACCAGCACGGGACCACTGCCGCCGAGCAGCAGGAGGGGGAGACGCTGGACGAGCGGCTGGAGCGGGAGGTGCCGGACGTGAGCGTGCCGGACGGGGACGGTGTCGGTGACCTGCCGGGCGGAGACGGCGAACCGCTCGACTCCGAGGTGGGCGACGTCCGAGCGGGCCGTCTGGTCGCCCCGGACGAGGGCGCGCACGGTGACACGGTGAGCGAGGAGATCGCCGAGGACGTGGGCATCGACGGGGGAGCCGCGGGCGCCGAGGAGGCGGCCGTGCACGTGATCCCGGACTAAGGGCTGTCCCGTGATTCCCGGCGGGCGCGCGACGACGGCCACGGCGCCTCGCCGCGTTGCCGGATCGCCCCCATACGCCCAGTATGAGGGCGACTCTCCGCCTTGCGACGCACCGCGTCTGCCGCCGCGCGCTGATCCACCGGCAGGCCCCGAACGAGAGGCCCCAGGGGCTGACCGCCCGGTTTCTTACCGAGTGGTGACGCCGGGGCGGGGAGCCGGGGAAGCGGGCGGCCGGGGGCCTAGCTTGGGGCCATGCGTGTATTGGTCACCGGCGGTGCCGGATTCATCGGGTCGCACGTCGTGGACGTGCTGCGGGCCTCCGGGCACGAGGCCGTGGTCTTCGACGTACGCGACGACCCCGCGGCGGACGTGCGCGACCGGGAGGCCGTAGCCGGCGCACTCGCCGGGGTGGACGCCGTGTGTCACCAGGCGGCCATGGTCGGCCTGGGTGACGGTGTCGCCGACGCGGCCGAGTACGTCTCCCGCAACGACCTCGGCACCGCCGTCCTGCTGTCCGCGATGGCGGAGGCGGGAGTGAGGAGGCTGGTGCTCGCCGGGTCGATGGTGGTGTACGGCGAGGGCCGCTACGAGTGCCGCGCCCACGGTGTCGTGCGACCGGGCCCGCGCGCGGAGGCCGACCTGAAGGAGGGCCGCTTCGACCCGCCCTGCCCCGTCTGCGGCACCGCGCTCACCCCCGGCCTGGTGGGCGAGGACGCCCCGGCCGACCCGCGCAACGTCTACGCCGCCACCAAACTGGCCCAGGAGCACCTGGCCGCCGCCTGGGCCCGCGCCGCCGACGGCACCGCGCTCTCTCTTCGCTACCACAACGTGTACGGCCCCCGGATGCCCCGCGACACCCCGTACGCCGGAGTCGCCGCGTTCTTCCGCTCGGCCCTGGAACGGGGCGAGGCGCCCAGGGTGTTCGAGGACGGGGGGCAGCGGCGCGACTTCGTGCACGTACGGGACGTGGCGGCGGCGAACCTCGCCGCGCTCCTGGCGCCGGACCGGCCCGGCACGCTCACCGCGTACAACACCGGCAGCGGCGAGCCCCGCACGGTCGGCGAACTGGCCAGGGCGCTGTCCGCCGCGCACGGTGGTCCGGAGCCTGTGGTCACCGGGGAGTACCGCCTCGGCGACGTGCGGCACGTCACCGCGGACTCGGCCCGGCTGCGCGCCGAGCTGGACTGGCGGCCGGGGGTGCCCTTCGCCGAGGGGATGGCGGAGTTCGCGGGGACCGGCTGAGTCAGGAGGCGGGGGCGGGCAGGGTCACCTCGAAGCGGCAGCCGCCGGGGATGTTCCGTACGCTCGCCCGTCCCTGGTGCGCCTCCACGATCCCCCGCACGATCGCCAGTCCGAGTCCCGCGCCCCCGGGCGGTGTCCGCGCGTCCGTGCCGCGCCAGCCGGTGTCGAAGACGCGGGGCAGGTCCTCCTCGGGAATGCCGCCGCAGCCGTCCGTCACGGACAGCACCACGCCCTCCGGCCCCCGCCGGGCCGCGACGGCGACCGTACCGTCGGCCGGGGTCCTGCGGATGGCGTTGACCAGCAGATTGGCGATGACCCGGCTCATCTCCCTGCCGTCCACCTCGACCGGCACCGGCCGCACCCCGTCACCCACCAGCCGGACCCCGTGTTCGCGGGCGAGCGGGCCCACCCCGGCGAGGGCGTCGCCCACAAGGTCGTACAGCGAGATCCGGGACGGGCTCAGCGGGAGCGTCCCGGCGTGGATGCGGGAGAGCTCGAAGAGGTCGCCGACCATGCCGTCGAGGCGTTCCACCTCGGTTCGGATCTGCCTCAGATAGCGGGCCGGATCGGTGGCCACCCCGTCCTCCAGCGCCTCCGACATGGCGCGCAGACCGGCCAGCGGGGTCCGCAGATCGTGCGAGATCCAGGCCACCAGCTCACGCCGGGAGGCCTCCAGGGCGCGTTCGCGCTCACGGGAGGCGGCCAGCCGGGCACTGGTCGCGGCGAGCTCCCGGCTCAGGGCGTCCAGTTCGGCGGTGGCCGGGACGACGGGCGCAGGGAAGGCGCCTGCGTCGCCGAAGTGCCGGGCGGCGTAGGTCAGTTCCCGGCTGCGGGCGACCACCCGGCGACCCAGAAGGAGCGCGCTCGCCAGCGAGACCACCGCGGCCATGGCGACGACCGTGGTCACCACCCGCAGGTCGTGCGGGGACAGGAACATCGCCCAGGCCACGGCCATGGTGCCCGCCAGCATGGCGAACACGCCGACGCCCGCGACCACGGTCAGCGAGGCGGTCAGCGAGCGGCGCCGGACCAGTCGCAGCACGGCGGCGCCGAGCAGGCCGGAGGCGGCGGCGCCGAGGAAGGCGTAGAGGGCGATGAGGAGGTTGTCACGCACGGCCGTCCTCCTCCTGTTCCGAGGCCGCGTCCGGTTCGAAGCGGTAGCCGACACCCCAGACGGTACGGATCAGCCGGGGCCGGGCCGGGTCCTCCTCGATCTTGCCGCGCAGCCGGCGCACGTGGACGGTCACGGTGGACAGATCACCGAAGTCCCAGCCCCACACCTCCCGCATCAGCTCCTCCCGCCCGAAAGCGCGGCCGGGGTGCCGCAGGAGGAACGCCAGCAGGTCGAACTCCCGCAGCGTCAAGGCGAGTTCGACGCCGTTTCGGGTGGCCCGGCGCCCTGCCGCGTCGACGGTCAGGCCCGCCGCCGCCAACGGGCCGGGTGCGTCCGGCGTCCGGCCGGCGGGTCGGGTGCGGCGCAGCACCGACTCCACGCGCAGCACCAGCTCGCGCGGGCTGAACGGCTTCGTCACGTAGTCGTCCGCGCCGACCTCCAGGCCGAGCACGCGGTCCTCCTCGTCGCCGCGCGCGGTCAGCATGATGACCGGCACCGGGCCGCGCTCACGCAGGCGCGCGCACACCTCCAGACCGTCCATGCCGGGCAGCATCAGGTCGAGCACCACCAGGTCGGGCCACTGTCCGGCGGCGGACGCGAGGGCGGAGGGGCCGTCCGCGGCGCGGTCCACGGCGTGGCCGGCGCGTACCAGGTACCCGGTGACGACCTCCGCGACGGTCGGGTCGTCGTCCACGACCAGGACGCGGCCCGCGGACGGTGCTGTGTTCGGCTGCTGCATGCCCTCCAGCCTGGCACCGCCGGCCGGCCCCGGCCGTCGCGGCAGCCGGACGTCCGCGTTTCGTAAGGAGCGGAAGTCCGCTTCGTCCTGGTTCGGGTTCGTAGGGTGAAAGCCGTGACCACCTCACCCCCACCTCCCGTGGACGTCGTGCTGCCCTGCCTGGACGAGGCCGGGGCGCTGCCCTGGGTGCTGGCCCGCATTCCCGCGGGCTGGCGCGCCGTCGTCGTGGACAACGGCTCCACCGACGGCTCCGCCGAGATCGCCCGCGCCCTGGGCGCGACCGTCGTACGCGAGGAACGGCGCGGGTTCGGCGCCGCCTGCCACGCCGGGCTCCTGGCCGCCACCGCCGACATCGTCTGCTTCTGCGACTGCGACGGCTCCCTCGACCCGGGTCTGCTGCCGCCCTTCGTGGACGAGGTGCGGGCGGGCGGCGCCGACCTGGTGCTCGGACGCCGCCGCCCCCAGGGGCGCGGGAGCTGGCCGGCGCACGCCCGCGCGGGCAACCTCGCGCTCTCCGTCCTGCTGCGCCGCCGCACCGGGCTCACCCTGCGCGATCTCGGGCCGCTGCGCGCCGCCCGCCGCGCACCGCTGCTGGCCCTCGGCCTCACCGACCGGCGCAGCGGCTACCCCCTGGAGATGGTGGTCCGCGCGTCCGACGCGGGCTGGCGGGTCACCGAGCACGACGTGCCGTACCTGCCGCGCTCCGGCGCCTCCAAGGTCACCGGCACCTGGCGCGGCACCTGGCAGGCGGTCCGCGACATGAGCCGGGTCCTGCGCGAGGTGCCCGCGGTGGAGGGGGAGCGGACGGCTTCGGGGGGTACCCGGTGACGGCAGCGCCCCCCACGGGCCCTGTGGGAGCGGGAGAACGCCCATGACCACTCTCCTCGTCATCGCCAAGGAACCCCGGCCGGGCAGGGTCAAGACCCGCCTCACCCCGCCGTTCACACCCCACCAGGCCGCCGCGCTCGCCGAGGCCGCGCTCGCGGACACCTTGCGCGCGGTGGCGGCCGCACCCGCCAGGCGCCGGGTACTGGTCCTGGACGGCCTGCCGGGTCCCTGGCTGCCGGACGGGTTCGAGGTCGTGCCGCAGTGCGCGGGCGGCCTCGACGAACGGCTCGCGGACGCCTTCGCCCACTGCACCGGGCCCGCCCTGCTGGTCGGCATGGACACCCCGCAGATCACCCCGGACCTGCTGACCCCGGACTTCACCGACTGCGACGCCCGCTTCGGGCCGGCCGAGGACGGCGGCTTCTGGGCCCTCGGCCTGGCGCGCCCCGATCCCGGGCTGCTGCGGGGCGTCCCGATGTCCGTGCCCGAGACGGGAAGCCTGCAGCGCGAGCGGCTGGCCGCCGCCGGGCTGCGGGTGCGCGAGCTGCCCCGGCTGCGGGACGTCGACACCGCCGCCGACGCCCGCGCCGTCGCCTCCCTCGCCCCCGGCACCGCGTTCGCCGCGCGTCTGGCGGCCCTCACCCACCCCGGAGCAGCATGAGCACCGCGACCGCGCCCGCCTGGGCCGCCTCCGACCCGTACGCCACCGCGCTGCGCACCGGCCGGGGCCCGCTGTACCTGCGGCGCGGCGACGGCTGGCTGCTGCCGCTGGACGTGGAGCGCTGGTGCGCGGCCGCCGACGCCGTGGACCGGGCGGTGCTCGACCGCTGCGAGGGGGCCGTGCTCGACGTGGGCTGCGGACCCGGCCGGCTGGTGGCGGAACTCGCCGCGCGCGGCCGCAGCGCCCTCGGTGTCGATGTCAGCGAGGCCGCGGTGGCCCGTACCCACACGCTCGGCGGGCGGGCGCTGCACCGTTCGGTGTTCGACCCGCTGCCGGGCGAGGGCGGCTGGGGCACCGTGCTGCTCATGGACGGCAACGTGGGCATCGGCGGCGACGTGGCCGCCCTGCTGCACAGGATGCGTGAACTGCTCAGTCCCGACGGCCTGCTGATCGCCGAGACCGCACCCGGTGACGTGGACGAGCGGGCCCGGGTGCGCGTGGTGGACGTGACGCACGGCCGGGACGCGGTGGGCGAGTCGTTCCCCTGGGCGCGTATCGGCACCCCCGCGCTGCTGGAGCTCGCCCGGCGCGGGGGCTGGCCGGAGACGGAGACCGTTCAGTGGAGCGACGGCGAGCGCTGCTTCGTGGCCCTGCGCAGCCGCAGGACGAGCAGCAGGGCGGAGCCGCCGAAGAGCACGGCGGTGATGAGCAGCCAGCGGAGCAGGAAGACGTCCGGGTCGAGCCCGGTGGCCGACCGGTAGCGGTCCGCCGACAGACCGAGGATCAGCGGGCACCACACCAGCAGCGCCAGCCCGGACAGCACGGCGGGCACACGTACGTACAGCGTCCAGCGCGCGGCGTCCCCGGCCCGCAGCGCACGGTCGAGCGCGGAGTAGAGCGGCAGCAGCACCAGGTCGTGCAGCAGCGCCGCCCCCACGAACCAGAGCACCACCCCGAGCCAGTCGCCGGACAGCAGCCGTACACCGGCGTAGGCGGCGAGCGCGAACGAGCAGACCAGCAGGAGCAGTTGCAGCGGACTGCCGAGCGGGACACGGAAGGTCGGCAGGCGCATCACAGGTCTCCGAAGGTCAGCCGGGCCACCCACTTGGTGTTGTGGACGCCGGGAGCGGCGGGCACGATGATCCGCGCCGGATAGCCGTGGTCGGGGGACAGCTCCTCGCCGTTGACGTACAGGGCGAGCAGGGAACGCGGGTCGGACACCTGGTTGGCGCGCAGCGCCGCCCGCCGGAAGGCGCCGTGCCGCTGGAGGGACTCCACGAGCACGTCGGGCGGAGCGCCCTCGTACCCGGCGAGCGCGGCGAGGTCCCGCAGCCGCACCCCGCGCCACCACTGGTCCGCCGTGGACCAGCCCTCGACACAGGCGATCGGCAGCGAGGCGCTGTGCTGCGGCATACGGAGCAGATCGGCACGGCCGAGCCGTACCGTGCCCGCCGGGCCGGTGAGGACCAGGCGCCAGGCGTCCGGGTGCGTGTCGGCGTCGGTGATCCCGGCGTAGCGGGCCGTCTTGTTGATCTGGAAACCGTTCGGCCCGCCACCGGGATCGGACCCGCCGTGCGGCGCGAGCAGCGCGGTACGGCGCAGCGGGCCGCCGAGGCTCTGTCCCACCGTCGTCACGAACAGCAGCAGCGAACCACCGCCGACCAGCCACAGCGCACCACGCCGGGACACGGTGGGCGGTGCGGGGTCGGGCGCCTCCAGTCCGGCCTCGTCCCGCCGCCCTGCCCGTACGGCACGCACGGCCGTCGGTGTCCGCAAGCCGGCGTGGACGACGAACGCGGCGACGAACACCCAGGCGCCGTAGAAGTGCAGAGGGTAGAACGAGCCGGGGAACACGTACTCCAGCTGGACGTTGAGCAGTCCGGTGACGAACTGGAACAGCGCGCCACCGACCAGGAGCAGCAGGGACACCCGCTCCAGCGCGTGCGCCACCGAGCGGGCCGGCGGCAGCGTGAACAGCTTCGGCACCACCGACCACAGCTTGGCCAGCAGCACCGGTACCAGCACGACGCCCAGTGTGACGTGGACGCCCTGGCTCAGCCGGTACAGCCAGGACGGCCCGGCCGGCCAGTCGAAGAGGTAGAAGCCGAGCACGCCCTTGTCCGGGGTCGTGTCGTTCACGCTTGAGAGATTCGGGTTGTAGGCGGCGTAGGACACCAGGCCCGTCACGAAAAGCACGCTGATGCCGCCGAGCAGCACCAGCCCGAGCACCGCCGTGAACCGGGTACCGCGCAGGGGGCTGTGCCAGAAGCGGGGAGAGCTGGGAAGCCGGGGATCGTCACGCATGCCCCGACCGTAGGCCCGGCGACACCCCGGAGCGGGCGCGCGACCCATGACGAAACGCTGACGTCCGGCCCGGAAGGCGGACCCGAACCGCCCCCACGGCCTAGCGTGCCGGTGTGATCCACCGCCAGCCCCACACCTCCCGCCGCGACCTCTGCGCCGCCGCCGCTGCCGTCCTGCTGGTGACCGCCGCCGTCCTGGCCGGCCGTCACGTCCAGGACGCCCACCACACCCTGTTCGTGCACTGGCCCCCGCTCTTCGCCGACTGGCACCCGCACGTCGGCCCCGGCACCCCTGCCGCGCTGATCCTCGCCGCCGCCGGCGTGGCGTACGGGCCCACGCTCGCCGCCCGGCTCCCGTGGCGTGCCCTGCCCTGGGTGACCTGGGCCGCGTCGGCCGGCTGGATCGTGTCCCTGGCCCTGATCGACGGCTGGCACGACGGCATCGCGGTACGCCTCACCACCGCGAACGAGTACCTCCAGGTCATCGGCCGCTTCCACGACATCCCGGCCACCCTGCGCGGCTTCGACGACCACATCCTCGCCGGCGCCCCCGGCAACTGGCCCGCCCATGTCGCAGGCCATCCCCCCGCCGCCACGCTCACCTTCGTCCTGCTGGACCGGCTCGGGCTGGGCGGTGGCGGCTGGGCCGGGATGTGGTGCGTGGTGCTGGGCGCGTCCGCCTCCGCCGCCGTACTGGTCACCGTCCGCGCGCTGGCGGACGAACGCCTCGCCCGGCGGGCGGCGCCCTTCCTGGTCCTCGCCCCGGCCGCGGTCTGGATGGGCTCCTCGGCCGACGCCTACTTCGCCGCGGTGGCCGCCTGGGCGGTGGCCTGCCTGGCGCTCGCCCTCACCCGGCGGTCCCTGCCCCGGGCGGCCGCCTCCGGCCTGCTGGCCGGTCTGACCGCCTACCTCTCCTACGGCCTCACGCTGATCGCCCTGATCGGCCTCGCGGTACTCGCTCTCGCCCGCGCGGACCTGCGTGCCCGCCCCCTGCTGGTGCTGCCCTTCCTGGCCGGGCTGGCCGTGCTGCCCGTCGTGTTCGCGCTGCTCGGATTCAACTGGTGGACGGCCTACCACCTGCTGGTGACCCGCTACTACCAGGGCGTCGGCGGCACCCGCCCCTACAGCTACTGGATCTGGGCCAACCTCGCCTGCGCCGCGATCATCACCGGCCCGGCGACGGCGGCGGCCCTCCCGCGCACCGTGGGCTCTCTCGCCCACCGCGGCGACCGTCCCGCGACCCGCCTGGCGCTGATCGTCTGCGCCGCCCTGGCCGCCCTGCTGATCGCGGACCTGTCCGGCATGAGCAAGGCGGAGACGGAACGCATCTGGCTCCCCTTCGCGGTGTGGCTGCTGGCCGCGTGCGCCCTGCTGCCCCGCCCCCGCGCCTGGCTCGCCGCCCAGGTGACCCTCGCCCTGCTGCTCAACCACCTGCTGCTGACGGGATGGTGAGGCGCCCGGGGCTCAGACGAGGTCGATCCGGTACCAACTCCCCGACTTGCCACCGAGGTCGGGGGGACCGGCGGGGCCGGTGCGTACGAACCCGGCCTTGAGCAGGACGCGTTGTGAGGCGATGTTCTCGTGAGCGGCGGCCGCGCGGAGGGTGCGCAGGGCGTGCCTGGACCGCGCCAGCACGCACAACCGCCGTACAGCCGCCGTCGCGACTCCGCGTCCGCTGGCGTGTTCCGCCACCCGGTAGCCGAGTTCGGCGGTTCCGTCGGCGAGGTCGTAGAGGTTGAAGCGGCCCAGGACTGAGCCGGTCGTGCTGACGAGCAGGTAGAAGGCGCAGGCGCCGGTGGCCTGTTCGGCGAGGAGGGCGTCGTAGCGGTCGGTGAAGCGGGCGAAGTACTCGTCGCCCCGGTCGGAGACGGCGGCGGTGAAGTAGTCGCGGTTCGCCAGCTCGAACGCCAGCACGGCCGGGGCGAGATCGGTGCTCAGCGGCCTCAGCTCCGGCGAGGGCACCGTCCCGCCCCGCTCAGCGGCGGACATCCACCGAGGCCAGGAAGTCGCCGATCAGCGCGGTGAGGACGGCGGGCTGTTCGAGCGTGCTGCTGTGCCCGCAGTCCGGCACCACCTCCAGCCGGGCCCCCGCGACGGCGGCGGTGATCCGCTCCGCGTCGGCGCGGGGAGTGGCCAGGTCGTCGGAGCCGACGGCCACCAGTGTGGGTACGCGGACGCGGCGCAGCTCGGCCTGGAAGGGTTCCCGTTCGACGACCCCCAGTACGGCCTTGCGTATCCCGGCCCGCTCGCAGCGCCGCAGGCGGCGTACCCACTCCTCGACGACCGGCTTGTTCGCCGGGTCGGCCAGGAAGCCGGGGCCGAACATCGCGGCCTTCACCTTCCCCAGCACCGGCCCGACCCCGGTGAACCGGTAGACGCGTGCCAGCCGCCGGTACTCGGCGGCCTTGTCGGACGGCTCGCCGTCCGCGCTCGTGTCCAGCAGCGTGAGCGAGCGCAGGAGTTCGCCGTGCCGGGCCGCGACGCGCTGGCCGACGAAGCCGCCCATGGAGAGGCCGACCCAGTGCACGGGTCCGAGGCCGAGGTGCCCGATCAGGGCGACGGCGTCGGCGGTCAGGGTGTCCATGTCGTACCCGGACGGCGTCGCGGGGGTGTCGCCCTGGCCGCGCCAGTCCACGGTCACGCAGCGGTAGCGGTCCCGGAGCGCCTCGATCTGCGGATGGAACATCCAGCCGCTGAACAGCAGACCATGACCGAAGACGACAGCCGGCGCGTCCGGCCTGCCCGCAGGCGCGCCGGTGTCGGTGTACGCGATCGCTGCCCCATTGACCTCGGCAGTGGGCACGAGCTGCTCCTTCGCTCCAGCAGGCGGCGCTGCGGGAAGCGCCGGCGGTGGGAGCCGAGCATAAGGAGGTACCGGGCCGACGGCACAGCGGCGTGCGCGAGTCGGATCCGCCCCGTGGCTCCCGCGCACGCGCCGTCGCCGTCGCGATCGGGCGGGACAGGGCCCCGCCCTGCTCGCCGAGATGTTCGCCACGCGCGTGCGCTGCACGGGGCTCGGACTCGCCTACGCCCTGTCCAATGCCGTGTTCTCGGGCCGCGCCGGGCTCATCATCACGGAGGCCGTGAAGCGGACCGGGAACGTGGACGTACCCGCCCGCTACGCGGCGGCGGCCTGTGCGGTGAGCATGCTCGCCCTCTTCAAGAACACCTCTTCGAGGGCACCGCGGGAAAGGAGGGCGGGACGGATGCTGGTGATCGGCCTGATGTCGGGAACGTCGTACGACGGCATCGACGCGGCCGCGGCCGAGCTGCGCCTGGCCGGGGACACGCTGCGCCTGAAGCCGCTCGGGATGGTGAGCGAGCCGTACGACGCCGGCCTCCGGGAGCTGCTCGCCGGTGCGCTGCCCCCGGCGGCGGTGCCACTGGCGGACGTGTGCCGCCTGGACACCCGGATCGGGCGGGCGTTCGCCGCGGCGGCCGTGCGGGCCGACGCCGAACTGTGCGGCGGAGCGGCCGAGCTGATCGCCTCGCACGGGCAGACCGTCTATCACTGGGTGGACGGCGGCCGGGTGTGCGGCACTCTGCAGCTCGGGCAGCCCGCGTGGATCGCCGAGGCGACCGGGCGGCCCGTGGCAGCCGACTTCCGGCCGCGGGACGTGGCGGCGGGCGGCCAGGGCGCACCGCTGGTCAGCCTGGTGGATCTCCTGTGGCTGCGGGGCAGGCCGGGGACACCGGTGGCGCTGAACATCGGCGGCATCGCCAACCTGACCGCCCCGGACGGGACGGCCTTCGACACCGGTCCGGGGTGCGCGCTGCTGGACGCGGCGGCGCGGGAGTTCAGCGGGGGCCGGCTCGCGTACGACGCCGACGGCGCGCTGGCCGCCCGGGGGCGGGTGCACGGCCCGCTGCTGGAGCGGCTGTCGGCCGACCCGTACTACGCACGCCCGGCGCCCAGGACGACGGGCAAGGAGCAGTTCCACCCCGGCTACCTGCGGGCGACGGCTTCCGAGCTGCTGGCGGGCGTCTCCGCCGAGGACACCCTCGCCACGCTCACCGAGCTGACGGCCCGCACGATCGCGGACGCCGTCCGGTCGGTCGCCGCCACAGAGGTCGTCGCCTCCGGCGGCGGCACCCGGAACCCCGCACTGATGCGTGCCCTCTGCGCCGCGCTCCCCGGCCTCCCGGTACGCGTCTCCGACGACCTCGGCCTCCCCTCGGCCGCCAAGGAGGCGTACGCCTTCGCCGTCCTGGGCTTCCTCACCCTGCACGGCCTCGCCGGAACGGACCCCGCCAGTACGGGCGCCCGTCATCCGAGCATCCTCGGCTCGCTCACCCCCGGCCGCGACGGACTCGGACTGCCCGCCCGGCCGGAACAGGCTCCCGTACGGCTGAAGCTGGAGTGACCTCGGCGTCCGGTCAGAACGCCCGGTGGTACGGCTGGGGGACGTGGGGCTCGGCGCCGAGCTCGCGGGCGGCACGGAGCGCGAAGGAGGGATCGCGGAGCAGTTCGCGGCCGAGCAGGACGGCGTCGGCCTGACCGTCGGCGACGATCTTCTCGGCCTGGCGCGCCTCCGTGATGAGCCCCACCGCGGCGACCGGCAGCCCGGTCTCACGGCGAACCCGCTCGGCGAAGGGCACCTGGTAGCCGGGGCCGGTCTCGATGCGGGCGCGGGGCGCGACACCGCCGGAGGACACGTCGACCAGGTCGACGCCCCGGTGGCCGAGGTCGGCCGCGAGCCGGACCGTGTCGTCCACGGTCCAGCCCGTGCGGTCGTCGCTCTCGTCCTCGCTGAGCCAGTCGGTGGCCGAGACCCGGAAGAACAGGGGGAGCTCGTCCGGCCACACTTCGCGGACCGCCTCCGCCACCCGCAGCGCGAACCGGGCACGCCCCTCGTAGGAGCCGCCGTAGGCGTCGGTGCGGTGGTTGGCGTACGGGGAGAGGAACTGGTGGACGAGGTACCCGTGTGCCCCGTGGATCTCGGCCACCTCGAAGCCCGCGGCGAGGGCGCGCCGGGCGGTGGCGGCGAACTCCTCGACGATCGAGTCGATCTCGGCGGTGGTCAGCTCGGCGGGGGCGGTGTAACCGTCGTCGAAGGGGAGCGCGCTGGCGGAGACCGGCCGCCAGCCGTAGCCGTCGCCCGGCGCGATCGGGCCGCCCCGGTCCACCCAGGTCCGCTCGGTGGACGCCTTGCGGCCGGCGTGCGCGATCTGGATGCCGGGAACGGTGCCCTGGGACTTCAGGAAACCGGTGATGCGCGCGAACGCGGCCTGCTGGGTGTCGTTCCACAGCCCCAGGTCGTACGGGCTGATGCGGCCCTCGGGGCTGACGGCGGTGGCCTCGGTGAGGATCAGGCCGGTGCCGCCGGCCGCGCGTGCCGCGAGGTGCTGGAAGTGCCAGTCGTTCGGCGCGCCGGTCTCCGGTCCCTCGGGCGCGGCCGAGTACTGGCACATCGGCGCCATCCACAGGCGGTTCCGCACGGTCAGCGAACGGAGGGACAGCGGTTCGAACAGGACGCTCACGCGGGGCTCCCGGGGGTCGTGGGTCGGCATGGCGGCCCACGCCGTGCCGGACGCGGGCCGACTGGGACAACACCGTGCAGGGGCCATGGATTCCCCGGCGCCACGCCGACCGGGTCGCCGGCCCGGACGATCGCGGGGGCGCGCGCCGCTCAGAACGCGTACCGCACCCGCAGCCAGGGCGCGTACGCCGCGACCAGCTCGGTCACCCGCTGAACGCCACGGCGCTTGACGTCGTTGCGGTACCGCACGTTCAGCGCGCCGTTCTCCGAGCGCTTGGCCTGCTGGATCTCCGGGCGCCACAGCACGTCCTCGGCGCGGGGGTGCCAGCGCAGGTTGACGTCGTGGAGCTGACGGTTGTGCGTCAGCATGATGACCTCGGCCGCAGCCTGGGCCTTGACCCGCGCGGGCAGTACGTCGTCGAGGTGGCGCAGCAGCTCCGCCCAGTCCTCCTCCCAGCCGGGCCGCAGCACGACGGGGGAGAGGTTGAAGTGCACCTCGTATCCCGCGTCCAGGAAGTCCCCGGCGGCGGCGATCCGCTCGGCCACCGGGCTGGTCCGCACGTCCAGCAGCCGGGAGTCGCCGGGCGGCATCACCGAGAACCGGATACGGGTCGAGCCGCGCGGGTCCAGGGAGAGCAGGTCACGGTTGACGTACTTGGTGGCGAACGAGGCCATCGCGGTGGGCCACCGCCGGAAGGCCGCGACGAGGTCGGCGGTGTTGTCGCTGATCAGCGCGTCCACCGAGCAGTCGCCGTTCTCCCCCGTGTCGTACACCCAGCGCTCCTCGTCGCACTGGGTGGGCTCCTGCTTCGGGCCGAGGGAGGTGATGTGCCGGTCCAGTGCGTCGACCACGTCCCCGATGTTGGTGAAGACGGTGATCGGGTTCGCGTACCCCTTGCGGCGCGGGACGTAGCAGTACGCGCAGGACATGGCGCAGCCGTTGGACGCGCCGGGCGCGATCCAGTCCGCCGAGCGCCCGTTGGGCCGCACGGTCAGTGACTTGCGCACGCCGAGGACCAGCGTCTGCCGCTTCACCCGGACCCAGCGGTCGGCGTTGCCCTCGTTGCCGTGCAGGTGGGGGATGTTCCAGTGCGAGCCGACCTCGAGTACGCGCGCGCCGGGGAACCGGGCGATGACCTGCCGGCCGCGCGGGGAGAGGGCGGCGGCCGGCTCGGCGTGGATCTCCCGCACGTCGAGCAGCCGGGACACCTGCTCGGGGGTGGCGCCCGGCGCCGGTTCCCCGGTGTGGCGCTCGGTGGGGTGCTCGGCGGTGTGGTCCCCGGCGCCCAGCAGCTCGGTCAGCCCGAAGAGGGCGTCCGGGTCGCCGGAGGCGGGGGAGGAGGTCGGGGACACGGCGGCTCCAGCGGTACGGGGTGTGCGAGGGTCCGGGGTGAGAAGTGACGGCCCGGGTCCCCTCCCGGCGCCGTCCCGCCCCGGTCGAGGGTGTCCCGTCCGCCCGCGCGGGCGTGGGGTCAGCAGTCGGTGGGGGTGCCGGGGGAGCCGCGGTGGGTGGTGCGGGCGACGCGGGTCAGGAGGCGGCGGAGCTGGTCAGCGTCGTCCTCGTCGAGGCCGGCCAGGAGGCGGGCCTCGGCGGTGGAGAGCCGACGGCGGCCGCGCTCCAGCTCAGCCCGGCCCTCCTCGGTCATCAGGACCTGCCGGGCGCGGCGGTCCCGGGGATCGGGGCGACGGGTGATCAGCCCGCGTTCCTCGAGGTCGTCCAGCAGATAGGTCATCACCGTGCGGTCCAGGCTGACCTGCTGCGCCAGAGCGAGCTGGGAGGGCGGCTCGCCCGCCGCCAGGGCGACCAGGACCAGATGGCCGCGCGGACCTCCGGGCAGGCCGGCGACCGAGCTGGCGGCGATCCTGCGAAACGCCGAGGAGACCTGACGGATGGCCCAGCCCAGGTCACTCTCCAGCCCCGAGCCGTCGGCCGCGGCGGTGTCTGAAGCGGTCACGTGGCCAAGGTACGCGGAATCCCGCGTTCGTGCAGATGTTCTTGCGGGCAGAACATCTGCGTCGAACGGATCGCCGGGGGTTCCGCGACGGCACCCGAGACCGACCGGAGCGGACACGGCCGAAACGCTCGCCTCCTCTCCTCGCGCATGAACGCCCCGGTCGCGGTCGTCTACGCCTCCGGCCAGGGCCCCACCCCCGCCGAGGCCATCTCCGCCTGGCACACCTCCGGCCACCCCGATGTCTCCCTGGCCGGCCACCTCCTCGCCCCGGGCCACTTCGCCCGGACCCTGGCCCGTACCCCCGCCCGCTGGACCTCGGCCCCGCTCGGCCCGCTTCCGTCGGTGGCGGAACTGATCCTGCGGCGGTACGACGAGGCGGTGGCTGCGCAGACAGAGGCGACGGATCCGGCCGGGGCCCGCTGAGAGACCCCCGACACGTCACCGAAGGCGAGGCAGCTCCGCTGCGGGCGCATACCGCTGTCTTCGTGCGCCCCGAGGCCCGCGCCCCCTCAGCCCGCCGCGGCTCGGCGCCCCGCACATCGCGCCGACCGGGACCGACGCGCACGAGATCGGCTGCGCCCACCCGGCCGCCGCGTTCCACCCCCGGTGCGCAGGGTCGCCACCTCCCCGCGGTGTGCGGTACGGGCCAACGCATCGAGTCCACGGGCCGGTCGGCGAGCGCCCGGACAACGGCCGTACCCGAAGCGTGCGTCGATGGCCCGACCGGCTGAAAACGCCTCAACGGCGCGGCGGCCGGGACCATATAATCCGTCGCCCAACGCCCCCCGGATTGGTGTGAGATGCGTCTTCACCCGATCTGGGGAAAGCACCAATCCGGCGCCCCGTCCGGCCCCGGATTCCCCGCGTGAGTGAGGAACAGAGCGACCCGAGGACATCACCAGGTCCGGTGCGGACGGCGCTGGGCGCGCTGAGCGGCGTGCTCGCCGGATTCGCCGCGCTGGCGGTGGCCGAACTGATGGCCGCCGGGGTGCGACCGCAGGCCAGTCCGGTCGTCGTGGTCGGCGGGGCCTCCATCGACCAGACCCCGGCCGCGGTCAAGGACTGGGCGATCCGCAACTTCGGCACCAACGACAAGCTGGTGCTCCAGCTCGGCATCCTCGTCGTCCTCGCCCTCCTCGCCCTGGGCCTGGGCGCACTGGCGGTGCGCCGCCGCGTCCTCGGCGCGGCCGGTGTCCTCCTCTTCGGCGTCATCGGCGCGACGGCCGCCGTCACCCGCCCCGACTTCCGGGGCTTCACCGACACGCTGCCCTCCCTCACCGGGGCCGTCGCCGGAGCACTCCTGCTGTACTTCCTCGCCGGACGCCTCACCGCCCCCGTGCGGCGGGCCACCGACGCGGAGTCCGGCACCTGGGACCGGCGTGGCTTCGTCATCGCGGCCACCTCCGCTGCCGCCGCGTCCGCCGTCGTGGGCGGGATCGGCCGGACGCTGAGCGGCAGCCGGGCGGGGGACGCCGTCGCCTCCCGCAAGCAGGTCGTGCTGCCCCGCCCAGGCTCGCCCGCGCAGCCGGTACCGGCGCGGACCGCCCTGCGGGTGGACGGAGTCAGCCCGTTCGTCACGCCCAACAAGAACTTCTACCGGGTCGACACCGCCCTGGTGGTCCCCAAGGTCGACGCCACCGCCTGGAAACTCCGCATCCACGGCAAGGGCGTGACCCGTCCGGCCACCTTCACCTTCGACGACCTGCTGCGCCGCCGGCTCATCGAGCGCGACATCACCCTGACCTGCGTGTCCAACGAAGTCGGCGGCCCGTACGTGGGCAACGCCCGCTGGACGGGCGTACGCCTGGCCGACCTGCTCGCCGAGTGCGGGGTCAAGGCGCCCTCCCGCGGCGGCCCGGCCGACCAGTTGGTCGCCCGCTCGGTGGACGGCATGACGATCGGGACCCCGGTCGAGGACATCATGGACGGCCGGGACGCCATGCTCGCCGTCGGCATGAACGGTGAACCGCTGCCCTTCGAGCACGGGTTCCCGGTACGCATGCTCGTCCCCGGCCTCTACGGCTACGTCTCCGCCTGCAAGTGGATCCAGGACATCGAACTCACCACGTTCGACTCCTACGACCCGTACTGGGTCAAGCGCGGCTGGGCGCGGAAGGCGCCGATCAAGACCCAGTCCCGGATCGACACGCCCAAGCCGTTCGCCCGGCCCGAGTCCGGCACCGTGATGGTGGCCGGGGTCGCCTGGGCGCAGCACCGGGGCATCGGCAAGGTCGAGATCCGGGTGGACGACGGTCCCTGGCAGGAGGCCCGTCTCGCCGCCGAGGACACGCGTGACACCTGGCGCCAGTGGTCCTTCCCCTGGCAGGCCACCAAGGGGTCCCACACCCTCACCGTGCGCGCCACCGACCGCACCGGAAGCGTGCAGACGGAGAAGCGCGCCCGGACCATCCCCGACGGTGCGAGTGGCTGGCACTCCGTCGTCGTGACCGTGGAGTGAGCCCCGCCCGGCTCCCCGCCCTCTGACCAACACCCTCTGTCCCGCAGCCCGTTGCTGCCTTTCGATAACAGGAGAAAACCAATGAACGCTCGCATCCGCCGCACCACCGGTCTCCTCTCGGCCGCCGTCATGCTGCCCCTCGCGCTCAGCGCCTGCTCCGGCAGCGACAGCGACAGCGACTCGGCGAAGTCCGACTCCAAGGCGTCGGCGTCCGCGTCGGCCCCGGAGAGCAGCGCGGGCATGAGCAGCATGGACCAGCCGTTCGGGCCGGCCTGTTCCTCGGTGCCGAAGAACGGTGCGGGTTCCTTCGACGGCATGGCCAAGGACCCGGTCGCCACCGCCGCCTCCAACAACCCGGCGCTGTCCACCCTGGTCACCGCGGTCAAGAAGGCCGGCCTGGTCGACACCCTGAACAACGCCCAGAACATCACGGTGTTCGCGCCGACCAACGACGCCTTCAACAAGATCCCGAAGGCCACCCTGGACAAGGTCCTCGCCGACAAGGCCCAGCTCACCAAGATCCTGACCTACCATGTCGTCGGCCAGAAGCTCGCGCCCAAGGACCTGGAGAACGGCTCCTTCGACACCCTGGAGAAGTCGAAGCTCATGACCTCCGGCTCGGGCGAGTCCTACACCGTCAACGACTCCGCCAAGGTCGTCTGCGGCAACGTCAAGACCGCCAACGCCAACGTGTACATCGTCGACACCGTCCTGATGCCCAAGAGCTGACCCGGACGTACCCGTTCCCGCCCGGGCCGTCCACGGCCCGGGCGGGTCCGTGCCGTACCGATCCCGGAAGGGGGTCCTGTTGACCACGGCCGACGAGAACAGTCCGAGTACCGCACGCGGCGACGTGCTGCGCCGCATCGCCGCCACCCGCCAGGTCAGCGCGAGACGCGGCCTGCTGGAGAGGCTCCCTCGGTGTCGTACGACGAGGGTGCCGAAAAGCATCCGGCGGTGCTGGGTCGGTCCGGGGACGTCGCGGACGGTCGCGACCCCGCTGGGCCCATGACCAAGGACGTGCTCGCCTCGTACCTCCTCACCCACATGCTGGGGCACGGCTGGGACCTCGCGCGAGGGGTGGGCCCCCCGCACATGATCGGCCGGGCGCGGGTGGGCCTGTGCCTGCCGTTCCCGAAGGCGGCGATGCCGCGTGTGGCCGTGGCCCCGGCCGGACTGACGGCCCGATACACCCTGCGGGTCCGGGACGGCGAGATCTTCGGGGTCACCTTCCCCGACGGCACGGTCGAGGTCCTCCCCGGCCCGCCGGAGCGCTCCGAGTGCACCATCCTCACCGAGCCGGTCACCCTCCTCCTCATCGTGCTGGGCCGCGTGGGCCCCTGGCAGACCATGGCGCGCGCCGGCGTACTCGCGTGGGGCCGCAAGCCCTGGCTCGCACCCCGCTTCCCCTCCCTGTTCAGAGCGCCCTGATTCCGGAGGTGATCGACGGGTAGGCGTAGCGGTGAACGACGCACGCACCGACCGCAGGAGGCTTCCCATGAGCAAGATCGGGGATCTGGCGAACAAGGCCAAGGACCTGGCCAAGGGCCACCCTGACCAGGCCGACAAGGGCGTGGAAAGTGCCGAACGGCTGATCGACGAGCGTACGGGCAACAAGTACGACACCCAGACCGACAAGGCCGCCGACGCCATCCGCCGCTCCTACGGCGGCGGCGAGGCCGCGAGGGGCCCGGAAGTCACCCCGGAGCGCTGACGGTCCCGCGGGGCGGTCGAGGGAACACGGAGGGCGGGAGACGCGAGGCGCGTCTCCCGCCCTCTTCCCGTCCGGAGCCGTGCCGGCTGCTGCGGGCGCGCCCCCGCGTCCCCGCCTCCCGGGACGGTGAGAATCGGGGGCATGGCCAAGAACCCGCCCGAGAAGACGCCCGACGGGCACTTCGTCGTCATCGACGGGCGGCGCTGGCGGGCGACGGACCCCGACGTCCCGGAGGATGCCGCCGCTCGGTTGCGGCGGCATCTCATGGCGGGGCGGCGCGGGGTGCGGGACGCCGACGACGCCGAGGCCGAGCGGGTGGCGCGGGGGCGGGTGCACCGAGCCAAAGTGGCGTTGGGGGAGCGAGGGACGCCGTGGTGGGAGCAGTCGGGGGAGGAGAGGAGGCGGCGGTGGGAGGAGGAGCTGGCTCGGCTCGACGCCGATCATCCTGACTGATGCGACTCCGCGTGGGCGAAGAACTCCGCCACGCCTTCGGGGTTCTTCGTGTAGACGTCGATCTCCTGTACCAGGCCGTCCTCGACCCGGTGGACCTCGACCAGAGTCAGCGCGTACTCCTCGCCGGACGATCGGGCCTTCAGCGTTCCGGTGAGGCGGCCGACGATTCCGGCCGGACCCTCGAAGATGTCCGTGCCGGTGACGGTGAAGTCCGCATGCGCCGTGATCCCGCCCAGCACGGCCTCGGCGAACGCCTCGCGGCCCCGGTGCACCCCGCCGTAGGGCAGCCGGTTCGGTTCGTCGATGATCACGTCGGGGGCCAGCCGGACGAGGACGCCCGGCACGTCGCCCTCGCCGAGCGCGGCGTACAGCGCTCGTACGACGTCAGCCGGGCTCTCGTTCTGGTCGCTCATCTCGTCACACCCTCCGGTCGGGAACACGTACCTCGTCTCCTGCCCGCGAAGCCCGGGACCCCCACGGAGTTTCGGCAAGGTTGCCTCCTACGGTGCAGCCGACCCGTTCCCCCCGGCCCGCAGGCCGAGCGGCCCGGACGAGCCGGACATGCCGGGCGTCGCTCCTGTTCACACCGCAACAGGCAGCCGGACAAGCAAGATTGACGTGCCCTCAGAAGCGCGGGGAGGGTGAGGAGTGCGCGAAGGCCGCGCGGTGAAAGGGTGACTGGCACACCCCTTCACGGGCATCAGGTCTGTGTTCCGGAAGACCTCACCCATCCGAAGGGGAGCACATCGTGCTGGCCATCATCTCGGCGGTCCTTTTCTTCATCGCATTCCTGATCAACGCGGCGGACATCTCCACCAACGACACCTTCAGCTCGACCAACGTCATGCTGATCGGTCTCGCCCTGCTGGCCCTGCACGTCGCGGGCATCGGCGCCGGCTGGAGCGCCCGCGGCCGCAGACGCTGAACCACGCCATGCCGGGCAGCCCCGGGGCCGCCCGGCATGGTCGGGTCGAACTCACGTACGTTCCTTACCCGGGGCTCCCGCATGAGAGCCCCGGCAGCGGTTACCGGGAAGCACATGGTGCGTTTCGGAGCCGTGGGCCTCCTTCTGACCGGCGCGGCGGCCGCGGTGTCCGCCGCCGTCCTCGTGTCCCCCTGGTGGTGGTTCGCCGCCGGCGTCCTCGCGGCCCTCGGCCTGCTGGGCAGTCACGACCTGCTCCAGCGCGGCCACACGGTCCTGCGGAACTACCCCGTCATCGGCCACGCCCGCTACCTGCTCGAAGCGATCCGCCCGGAGCTCCAGCAGTACTTCGTCGAGCGCAACTTCGACGGCCGCCCCTACGACCGCGACACCCGCAGCATCGTGTACGAGCGGGCCAAGGGCATCGACGCCGAGGAGCCCTTCGGCAGCGAACGCGACATGTACCAGCGGGGCCACGAGTTCCTGGTGCCGTCGATGGCCCCCGTCGACACCCCCGACACGCCGCCCAGGGTCCGCGTCGGCGGCCCCGACTGCGCGCAGCCGTACGACATGGCGTTGCTCAACGTCTCCGCGATGAGTTTCGGCTCGCTCTCCGCCAACGCGGTCCTCGCCCTCAACACCGGTGCCGCGCGCGGCGGTTTCGCCCAGGACACCGGCGAGGGCGGCCTCTCCGAGTACCACCTGCGCCCCGGCGGCGACCTCGTGTGGGAGATCGGCACCGGCTACTTCGGCTGCCGTACCGAGGACGGCGGCTTCGACGCCGAGCAGTTCGCCGAGAAGGCGGCCCATCCTGCCGTCAAGTGCGTCTCGCTCAAGCTGTCCCAGGGCGCCAAGCCCGGCATCGGCGGCGTCCTGCCCGGCAGCAAGGTCAATGCCGAGATAGCCGAGGTGCGCGGGGTCCCGCAGGGGGAGACGGTGATCTCACCGCCGTACCACCGCGAGTTCCACACCCCCCGCGAACTGGTCCGCTTCCTTGCCAGGATGCGGGAGCTGGCGGGCGGCAAGCCGGTCGGGTTCAAGCTCTGTCCCGGCTCGCGCACCCAGTTCCTCGCCGTCTGCAAGGCGATGCTGGCCGAGGGGATCACCCCCGACTTCGTCGTGGTCGACGGGGCGGAGGGCGGTACGGGCGCCGCGCCGCTGGAGTTCGCCGACCACCTCGGCATGCCGCTCACCGAGGGGCTGATCACCGTCCACAACGCGCTGACCGGCGCGGGGCTGCGCGACCGCGTCCGGGTCGGCGCCAGCGGCAAGGTCGCCACCGGCTCGGACCTGGTCAAGCGGCTGCTCATGGGCGCCGACTACACCAACGCGGCGCGCAGCATGATGTTCGCCGTCGGCTGCATCCAGGCCCAGCGCTGCCACACCAACCGCTGCCCCACCGGCGTCACCACCCAGGACCCGCGCCGCGCCCGGGCCCTCCACGTCCCCGACAAGTCCGACCGGGTCCGCCGCTACCAGGAGGCGACCGTCCGCAGCGCCCAGCAGATCATGGCCGCGATGGGCGTCACCGACCCCAGGGACCTGCGCCCGGAGATGCTGCGCCGCCGGGACACCCCGACCGGTGACTTCCGCTCCTACGCGGCACTCTACGACTGGCTGGCCCCCGGCGAGCTGATCGAACGGCCGCCCGCCGCCTGGGCCGCCGACTGGAAATCAGCCGACCCGGACCGTTTCGCCGGCTGAACCGCAGGCACCCGTACCGGTACGGCGGCACATCGTCCGCCGTACGACACCGGCGGGCCGCAAGGGCCCGCGGAGAGGACGCACTCCATGGCCCGCACCGTCGCCCGTCTCGTCGTCGACACGCTGGAGGAACTCGGCGTGCGCCAGGTGTTCGGCGTCGTCGGCGACGCGCTCAACCCCTTCACCGACGCCATCCGCGCCTCCGGGGCCGTGTCCTGGGTGGGCTGCCGCCACGAGGAGGCCGCGGCCTTCGCGGCCGGCGCCCAGTCCCAGCTCACCGACACGCTCGGGGTCTGCATGGGCACGGTCGGCCCCGGCTCGGTCCACCTGCTGAACGGCCTCTACGACGCCGCGAAGAGCGGTACACCGGTCCTGGCCATCGCGGGCCAGGTCCCGCAGGCGGAGATCGGCACCGACTACTTCCAGGAGGTCGACAACGACCTGCTCTTCAAGGACGTCGCCGTCTTCCGCGCCACCGTCACCTCGCCCGCCCAGCTCCCCGCGCTGCTGGAGGTCGCCGTGCGCACCGCCGTCGGCCGGCGCGGGGTCGCCGTGCTGACCGTGCCCGGCGACGTCGGCGACCAGGAACTGCCGGACGACCGGCCGGTCCGGCTGTCACTGACCGGCTCCGCCAACCGGCCGGACGACCCCGCGCTGGACGAGGCCGCCTCCCTGATCGACGACGGCGGCAAGGTCACCCTGCTCGTCGGCCGGGGAGCGCGCGGCTGCCGAGAGGACGTTCTCGCCCTGGCCGAGCGGCTGGCCGCGCCGATGGTGATCACCCTCAAGGCCAAGGAGGGCTTCGAGGGCGACAACCCCTACCAGGTCGGCCAGACCGGCCTCATCGGCAACCCGGCCGCCGCCCACGCGATGGACCACGCCGACACCCTGGTGCTGCTCGGCACCGACTTCCCGTACCGCGACTGGTATCCGGAGGGGAAGAAGGTGATCCAGGTCGACCGGGTCGCCGAGCACATCGGGCGCCGTGTGCCGGTGGACGTCGGACTCGCGGCGGACGTCGGCCCGACCGTGCGCGGGCTGCTGGAGCGCGTACAGCAGCGCGCGGACCGGGGCCATCTCGACTCGGCGCGCGAGAAGTTCACCAAGTGGCAGGACGGACAGCGGGCCCTCGCCTCGCCCGGCCACGACCGGGGGCTGATCGGCAAGGTCCGCTCCAGGTTCGACAACCGCTCGCACCTCGTCAGGCCCGAGGCGCTGGCCGCGGCGGTGGACGCGGTCGCGGACGAGGACGCCGTCTTCACCTCCGACACCGGCATGGCCACGGTGTGGCTCTCCCGGTTCGTGGAGATGCGCGGCGACCGCCGTCTGCTCGGC
The DNA here is from genome assembly GCF_053596035.1 of Streptomyces sp. NPDC001781. NCBI lineage: Bacteria > Bacillati > Actinomycetota > Actinomycetes > Kitasatosporales > Streptomycetaceae > Streptomyces > Streptomyces sp. NPDC001781. Next base: position 24,240 of record NZ_JBSFFI010000008.1, read on the forward strand.
TCCTACAACCTGGGCTCGATGGCCAACGCCATGCCGCAGGCGATCGGCGCGCAGATGCTCGACAAGGACCGGCAGGTCGTCGCCTTCTGCGGCGACGGCGGGCTGTCCATGCTGCTGGGCGACCTCATGACCATCCGCACCGAGCAGTTGCCGGTCAAGCTCGTCGTCTTCGACAACCAGCGCCTCGGCATGGTCAAGCTGGAGCAGGAACAGGCCGGGCTGCCGGAGTTCGGCACGGTCCTCGACAATCCGGACTTCGCGGCCGTCGCCCAGGCCCTCGGCATCACCGGTATCCGGGTCACCCGGCCCGAGGAACTGACCGACGCGGTGAAGCGCGCGTTCGCCGAGCCGGGACCCGTCCTGCTGGACGTCCTCACCAACCCGGACGAGATCGCCGTGCCCGGCAGGACGACCGTCCAGCAGGGCTGGGGGTTCGCCATCGCCAAGGTCAGGGAGAACCTGTCGAGTTCGAGCCGCTGAGGGCCGCCTCCCAACCCCCGGGGGATCGGCGCGCGCGTCGGACGCGGTGCGTCGCAAGGCGGAGGGCCGTCGCCGTACTGGACGTTTGCGGGCGATCCGGCAACGCGGCGAGGCGCCGTGACTGCCGTCGCGCGCCCGCCGGGGAATACGGGACAGCCCTTGGCCATGCCTCCCGCCTCGAACAGGGCGTCCGGTCAGGTCATGCCGAAGACCGCGGCCGTGATCCTGGGCTCTGCCGCGACCTGCGGCGTTCGTCCTGTGCAACGTCCGGCCGGCCGAGCAGGCCGTGCCCGAGCACCGGGCGACGCTCGACGCGCTCCAGGAACAGGGGCGGGCTCAGGTGAGCCCGCCCCTCGGCCGTGTCCGGGTCCCTCGCCCCGCCGACTCGTGGCGTGGCGGCGGGGCCGCTGTCGCTGCCTCGTCCGTGCGGTCAGCGGCCGAAGGACACGACGCTGCGCTCGTACTGGCTCAGGGCCTGGCCCAGGCCGAACCAGGTGGCGGGCCAGGTGGCGACGAATATGCCCCACCGGTCGGCCCGGTCCAGACCCTTGCCCTCGACCGCGCGCGAGGTGAACCAGGACGCGACGGACAGACCGATGGCCGCGCAGGCGACGGTGTTGGCGTGCTCGCTGCGCAGACCCTTGTCGTACAGGAACTTGATGATCATGACTCTCCCTCACGGGCTCGACGACACCTGCACCACACTCGGGGCCGGCCGCGGCGGGCGCACGCCGTGCCGGGCAATGGGGTGACGCCGACGGGGAGGGGAACACGGACGCGGGTCGGCCCCGCGGGGGCAGGAGGTGCAGGGTTCCACTGCGGTCCCCCGTGGGGCCGACGTTCTCCTCGTACCCCGCCAAGCGCGGCGATACGCCCGACCCGGACATGGCGAAGTGGCCCGGCCGATTCCGGCCGGGCCACTTCATCGCACGGGGCGTGCCTCTACCAGCGGTACCAGCGGCCCTTGCGGCCGCCACTGCCGGCGGGGCGCACGATGAAGCCGAGCACCCACACGATGAGCACGATCACCGCGACCCACCACAGCGCCTTGAGCGCGAAGCCCGCGCCGAAAAGAATGAGAGCGAGCAGAAGAACCAGAAGCAGGGGAACCATGTTTATCAACCTCCTGACCGCCGAATGCCCGCATCATCGCCGTACACACACATGAATTACATCTGCTTCACCGGGTTTACGGGCGCCGGACGAGGTCATCCGACTCCTCGTCAGGCAACAGCGGCACAGCGAGAGGTGAGCGGCATGAGCGCCAGCGAGAAGGCCAAGGCCACGACCGAGCAGGCGAGCGGCAAGGTCAAGGAAGCCGCCGGCCGCGGGGTGGGCAACGAGAAGCTCGTCGCCGAGGGCCGCGCCGAGCAGGTCACGGGTGACGCCCGCCAGGCCAAGGAGAAGATGAAGGACGCCGCCAAGGACTGAATCCGCGGCCCGTTCCGAGGGGACGGCGTGCAGCGGAACCCGCACCACTGAGGTGCGAGGTTCCACCGCGCGCCGTTCTTTCATGCCCGGCCTTTTCGAATCGTCGCCCATTCGCCATCAAGGGTCGTACGGGATCGTGAAAACCGTGCATTCGGTGCCCGGCGGATTTCTTCCGGCGAATTCCGTGGCCGCTGCGCCCAAGGGCTGTCCCGTAATCCCCGGTGGATCAGCGCGCGGCGGCGGATGCGGTGCGTCGCAAGGCAGAGGATCGCTCTCACACCCGGCGTGTGCGGGCGATCCGACAACGCGGCGAGGTGCCGTAGCCGTCGTCGCGCGCCCGCCGGGGATCACGGGACAGCCCGTAGCATGAGGACCCATGGAGAGACCCGCGTGAACACTCCGGCGAGTCCGTCTGGCCAGGCGCCCGACGCCTGGTGGCGCCGGCTGCACCAGCTGTGGCTGGGCGCCATCGCCGTGGAGGACGTCACCGGCCTAGCGGCACAGGTGTACCAGGCACTCGTCCGACTGCCCGGCGCGGCCGTCGCGGTGGGAGCCCGCTGGGGCGTGGGTGGACCCCGGTACCTGCGCGTGCTGCCGGCGGGCTGCGAGGACCCCGAGACCTGGCTGCCCACGGCTGCCGACTGGCCCGGCGGCCCCGGCCTGCCGCCCACGCTCGACGCCGGCAGTGGCCCCCTCTCCCGTCTGTACGACCTGACCGGGCCGGAGCAGGCCGGCCTCGCGCTGGTGGAGGGCCCGCTGCTCGACTCCAAGGCCGCCGCGGTGCTGGAGTGCGTCTTCCCGCTGGCCACCGGTGACACCGCCGGGCTCTGGGTCGGGCTGGAGAGCCTGCCCGATCCGGTGACCGTCGCCCGGCTCGGGGAGCAGCTCGCGCAGGTGGCCGACGTGCTCATGGCCAGCAACGAGCGCATCCTGGAAGCGCGCTTCGACGAGCGGCGGCAGGCGCGGGACGCCTTCCTCGCCGAGGCGTCGCTCCAGATGGACGCGAGTCTCGACGTACAGGAGACCCTCGGCCGGGTGGCCCGGCTCGCCGTGCCCGCCGTTGCCGAGGGCTGCGCCGTGCACCTCTTCCGCACCGACGGGCGGCTGGAGCCGGTCGCGGTGGCCCATGTCGCGGTCACCGCGCAGGAACGGCTCGCCGGGATCGCGCACGACGACCCCTGGCTGGACGCCACGCTGTGCGCCGGCGCGGCCCGCCGCGACAGCGTGGTGCTGCGCGGCGCCGATCTGGCGGGCGGCCCCTTCGACCCGGCCGCGGCCGACGCCGCCTTCCCCGTGTCCGCGCTCAGCGTCAGCCCGCTGCGCGCCCGCGGCCGCACGCTGGGCACCCTGACCTTCCTCTACGGCGGCGAGGAGGACGGCATCGCCGACCCGCGCACCCTGGAGAACCTGGCCGGCCGCGCCGCCCTCGCCATCGACACCACCACCCTCTACGCCCAGCGGCGCGAGCACGTAAGGCTGTTGCAGCATCACCTGCTGCCCCGCGCGCTGCCCGAGGTCGCCGGTCTCGAACTGAGCGCCGCCTACGAGGTGGGCGACACCAGCCTCGACGTCGGCGGCGACTTCTACGACGTGGTCGCGGCGGACGGCGGGGTCGCGCTGTTCATCGGCGACGTGTGCGGACGCGGCGCGGAGGCGGCAGCCTTCACCGCCCTGGCCCGGCACACCCTGCGCACTCTGCTGGAGGACGGCACCCCGCCCGGCCGCGCGCTGAGCAGGCTGAACCGGGCGCTCACCGACGAGCGCGCCTCCCGCTTCGTCACCGCCCTGGTCATGGTCCTCACTCCCGCCGAGGGAGGCTGGGACGCCGAGATCGCCGCCGCCGGACACCCCTTCCCGCTGCTCCGCCGCGCCGGTGGCGAAGTCGGCGAGGTGGCCGCGCACGGGCTGCTCCTCGGCGTGGTCCCCGGCACCTCCTACGAGTCCGTGCGGGTCCGGCTCGGCGAGGGGGACGCCGTGATGATGTTCACCGACGGTCTGATCGAGGCCCGGTCGGCCGACGGCATCCACTTCGAGGAACGCCTGCCCGCCGCGGTGAGCGAGCTGGCGGGCGGCGAAGACCCCGCCGCCCGGATCGTGGCGGCCGCCTCGGCGTTCCGGCACCTGGGCGACGACGACACGGCCGTGCTGATCGCACGAGTGAAAGGACAGCCATGACAGCGGAGCACGTCCCCGCCAGGCCGCTCGACATGCGGCGCGTACTGGTTCTGGAGGACTCCCAGGAGGACGCCGAGGCCATCGAGCGCGCCGTGTCCCGGACCCACCCCCACCTGCGGCTGGAGTTCACCTCGCAGGGCGATGGGCTGGTCGACCGGCTGCTGGCCGCCCCCGAGGTGCCCGGCATCGTGCTGCTCGACCTCAACATGCCCGGCATGAGCGGCTTCGCGGTGCTGAAGTCGCTGCGCGCCCGGCCGGAGCTGGCCGACATGACCTTGGTGGTCTTCACCTCCTCCACCGCCCCGGCCGAGGTGGACGCCTGCTACGCGGCCGGGGCGGACAGCTACATCTACAAGCCGCTCAACTTCGACCTCTTCCGCACCGTCCTCAAGGGCGCCCTCGACTACTGGCAGCAGGACAAGGGTCAGTCCGCCGGCCCCTCCTCACCCAGCGTGAAGTAGAAGGCGGAGCCCTCACCGGGCGCGCTGCGCAGCCAGAGCCGCCCCTCGTGGCGCTCCACGATGCGCTTGACCACCGCGAGGCCCACCCCCGTGCCGCCCCCGTGCTCGTGCGGGGCGTGCAGGCGGCGGAACAGGTCGAAGACCTCCTCGTGCAGCTCGGCCGGGATGCCGATCCCGTTGTCCCGCACCACCACCGCCGGCACCGGCGAGACGGCGCCCGGCGCCACCGCGTCCTCCATGGTGATCTCCACCGTGCGGTCGGGCCGGTCGGCCGCGTACTTGGCGGCGTTGACCAGGAGGTTCAGCAGGATCTCGTAGACCCGGTCCGGGTCTGCGCTCACCCGGGGCAGCGGCCGGGGACGCACCACCGCCACGCCTTGCTCGGCCAGGCGGGGACCCGCCACCTCCAGGGCGCGGTCCAGGACCTCGTCGAGCGGGACGTCGGTGCGCACCAGTCCCGCCCGGCCCATCCGGGCGTAGTGCAGCAGCGAGTTGAGCAGGTCGTCCATGCGTCCGGCGAGCCGCCGCATCGTCTCGAGCCGGCGCACGCTCGTCGCGTCCAGCCCGTCCGCCGCATCCTCCAGCGTGAAGGTCACGGCGTTGGCGATGCCCCGCAGCGGCTCCTTCAGATCGTGCGCGGCGACATGGGCGAAGGAGTCCAGGTCCAGATTGGTCATCCGCAACTCATCGTTCAGGGCGCTCAGTTCATCGGCGTGCCGGAGCACGAGCCGGGTGAACAGGCGGCCCATCTCCAGCGCGGCGGCCTCGTCCCGGGTGCTCCAGGGCAGGCTGCGGCCCCGCATCATCGAGCGGAAGACCGCGCCCGAGCCGCGCGGGGTCAGCCGCTCCCCGCGAGGGCCCACCAGCACCGGCCGGGCCGGGTCGGCCGCCCAGGCGCGGGGAAGGGGCCGCTCCGCGCGCAGCCACGCCAGGTAGTCGCCGTCCCGGCTCAGCGGCAGCATCAGCACCCCGGCCGGACCGCCCGCCGTGAGGGACACGTCCAGGCCGTCGTCGGCCAGCAGTTCGCCCAGCCGGTCCGTCGCCCACACGTCGCCGGGGCGCAGCCGCGCCGCGTACCGGCCGAGCGCGGCGGCCAGTTCCGCGGGGACCGCCAGGCCCGCCCCGGACGTCCGTCCGCTGCGTACCAGCAGCACGCCGTCGGCGGCCACCAGCCGCCGCAGCTCCGCCTCGTGCCGCAGCAGGGAGCCGTCCACATCGGCGTCCAGCAGCTCCGCCACCGTCGCCGCGTCCCGCCCGGCCCGCTCCAGCGCGTCGGCCCGCTCCCGCTCCTCGATGGCGACCAGCTGCATGGAGAACGCCACACCGAACAGCTCGCACGCCGACCGGACCTCGGGCGCCAGCCGGGTGGGCGTGTCCCCGTGGCAGGCGATCAGCCCCCACAGCCGCCCCTCCCGCAGCAGTGACACCGACATGGACGACCGCACCCCGATGTTGCGCAGGTACTCGAGATGGAACTCCGAGACGGTACGCAGCGCCGACCCCGACAGGTCCAGCGGCTCACCCGTGGCCGGACGGACCGGCGGGAACAGGCGGGAGGTCGGGTCGTCCACGTCCGCGATCACCCGGATCCAGTTCTCCTCGTACAGCCGCCGGGCCTGTGGCGGGATGTCCGTCGCCGGGAACCACAGTCCCAGCCACGGCTCCCGTCCCCCGGCGAGGTCCTCGGCGACGACCTCGCCGGGGCCGTCGGTGCCGTCGAAGCGGTACGCGACCACCCGGTCGTACCCCGTCAGCGCCCGCACCTCGCGGGCCGCCGCCCGGCAGCACTCCAGCACGGTGGTGGCCGACCGCAGCCGCCGCAGCGCCCGCCTGACGCCCTGGTAGAAGCCGGCGAACCGGAGCGCGTCGCCCGGCTCGCGCGGCTCGAACTCCAGCATCACCAGACCGCCGCGGCGGTGCACACCGAGGTCGAAGGAGGACCTCACCGGCCCCGCGCCGGCCGTCACCGGGAAGACCACGGCCACCGAATCGCCCTCCACGGCGGACTCCGTCGCCTCGGCCCAGTCGGCCTCGTCCAGCACCGCCGTCACCGGCCGTCCCACCAGCGCGGAGGCGTCCTGTCCGAGCAGCGCTCCGGTGTTCTCGGCGGCGGTGTCGACCAGCCCGGTCGCCACGTCCACCGCCAGCAGGGTGCCGTACGACTGCACGCCACCCAGCAGGTGAATCCGCTCGGCCACGCACGCCGACAGGTCGAAGCCGCCCGGAACAGACGCCTCCGCTTCGTGTACGCGCCGGGACAACCAGTGCTCGTCCATCCGAGACCCACCTTTTCCGATCGGGCAAAGGGCAATGATGACAAAGCCGCCCTCCACCGGTCCGCTTCCGCCGCCCGATGTCCCTACCGCTGCAGGCTGGTCACATTTGTGCCACTCCCCCTCGCACGGCGCGGCGGCTGGGCAGACTTCACACCACTCCTTGTCCGGATGGAGTGCGAAGTCGACCCCGAGGAGCGCGAGTTGGTGACCCACCTGGGCGGCGCAGACAGCAGACGGCACTACGCGACCACCCCGCGTCTCATCGAGATGCTGGACGCGATCTTCCAGGCGTTCCGGCGCCGCAGCCCGATGGCGCTGCCGGAGTTCGTGATCTACGCGGACGGCGGCTCACCGGAGGGCGACGAGGCCGTGCGCGGCAGCGTCGCCGAGGTGCGGCAGGAACTCCGTTCGCGGGGGGTGCCGTTCGCCGCCGTCCGGCAGTCCGCGCTGGTCGATCCCACCGACGGCGGCAGTCCCATGGTGCGCGCCCTGCGGGTCGTCCAGGCGCTCGGCGGCAAGCCGGCCCGGTCCGGGAGCGAGCCGTACGTGGAGCCGCACGCCTGGCGCGGCGGCGGACGCCAGTACGGCCAGTACACCTTCCCACGCAGCGAGCTGCTCCTCGCCATAGAGAACGTGGTGCGGGAGGCCGGTCCCGGTGCCGAGCCGGACGAACTGGCGCACGGACTGAACCGCACCGGCTGGCGGCCCGGCGGCATCCAGTGGACGGCCCGGCTCCGCGACGCCGCCACCGACGCCTCCCGGACCGTCCCCGCCCTGCTCATCGCGGTCGTCGCGGTCCTGATCACCGACAAGCCCTGGTACGTGACGCTGCTGTTCCTCGCCGTGGTGATGGCCGCGCTGCTGGCGCTGAGCATCCTGCCGGGACGGGCGCCGGTGTTCCTCGGGCTGCGCCGCGAGGTCCGCTGGTTCCTCAGCACCACCTACCTCAACCAGGGCCCGCGCGCCGACCGCGGCGCGGGCCTCACCTGGCGCCTGCTGCGGCTCTGGCCGCCGGGCGCGGTACGCCAGCGGGTCGCCGCCGTGGCCCGTGACATCCAGGACGGCGGCCTCCTCGACGAGCACCGCAGCGGAAGCGGTGACGAGGACGCCCAGCGCCGCCACCTCCAGTTGCGGGTGCACGCCCTGCGCGAGGACCTGCGCGACGCGCACCGCGCCTGGTCGCTGGACCTGCGTGGACGCAAGCGCCCCACCCCGCCGGTGCTCGTCCTGCCGGACGCCACCCCCGACAACGGGCTGATCGAACTCCTGCGCGCCGTCAGCGACATCCGCAGCATCCGGAGCGAACTCGACCCGCTCCTCGTCATCGCCGCCGTACGGCACGAGGACATCGGCCTGCTGGAGCGCAGCTACGCGGCCGGGCCCGCCGTGAGCCACCTCAACGGCTCTGGCGCCGACCTGCCGGCCTGGTACGCGAGCTGGAACCGCGCCCGCCGCGTCAGCCAGTCGCCCAGCCTGGAGGGCCGAACCCTGCCGTGGGTGCTGCGGGTGCCGCTGCCGGAGGGACTGCTGCTCCACCCCGACCTCGGGGTCGGCTCCCCGCGCCGCTCCCGGCTCTCCACCGGGCGCCCCCGCTGGACCTGGCTCTGGTCGCTGCCCGCGCTGGCCCTCGTCCTCGCCGCCGCCGGGCTCGGAGTCGGCGTCCGTGACCACCGGCTGAGCAGCCAGTACTGCTCCAGCGACCTGCGTGGCGCCAACCAGGACACCCGCCGCGTCGAGGCGCCGGGCGGCAAGGGCTCCGAGTGCGTCGGCGTGGCGACCGGCTCGGTCACCTTCCCGGTCGCACGCCGGCTCCAGGAGTTGATCCGCGAGGAGAACACGGCGATCGGCGACAGCGCTCACGTCACCCTAATCTACGCGGGTCCACTCAGCGGACCCGGCCGCGAGGGCGGGAACGACGACCAACTGGTCAAGGGATTCGAGGAGTTGCGCGGCGCCTACGTAGCCCAGCACGCCAACAACGCCTCGCAGCCGGTGAAGCTGCGCCTGCTGGTCGCCAACGGCGGCACGGACATGGCCAGTCAGACCACCATGGCCGAGCGGATCGTGGAGGTGGCGCGCCGGGACCGCACGATCGTCGGCGTGGTCGGCATCGGCCGCGACATGACCGACACGGACAAGGTGCTCGAGACCCTGCGCCAGGCCGAACTCCCCGTCGTCTCCGGCACCAACTCCGGCACCTGGCTGCTCGACAAGCCCAACTTCTTCAACCTGGCCGCCACCGACCAGTGGCAGGTACGGCAACTCCGTCTGGTGGCGCAGCAGCTGCGCGCCCCCGGCACCCACGGCTACGGCACCGCGGGCCGCGCCGTCGTTCTCGGCCGCAGCCCCGTCACCCACGACCGCTACACCCGCGAGCAGATGGACCACGGCGCCCGGATGCTCACCGACGTGGGCTACCGGGTCGACCGGCTTCAGCGGTACGAGCTGAGCGACGGCCGCCCGGTCCTCGGCCGCCAGGTCGACCAGATCTGCCAGGAGGGCGAGGTCCCGAGGGTCGTGTACTTCGCGGGCCGCACCGAGGACGTCAACGCCCTGATGGACGGCATCACCTCCGAGCCCGGCTGCAACGGCAAGCAGATCGCGGTCCTGGCCGGGGACGACCTCTCCCTGGCGGGCTTCGACTCCGAGCGCAGCAGCGTCGCCGCCAACGTCACCCTCTACCACCTGGTCCTCACCGCCCCGGGCACCAAGAACCAGGGCACCATATTCGTCAACAACCTGCGCAAACTCGGCCCAGGCCAGGAGAAGATCCTCGGCCTGAGCGCGGCGACCCCGCAGACCGACCGCGCGCTCAGCGACGGGCAGACGATGCTCATGCACGACGCCACCGAGGTCCTCTACCGCGCCGCGACCGGCGACGGCCGGCCACGTGGCCGCGCCGAGGCGTGGTCCGGCCTCCTGCGCACCAACATCGACAACCTCGCCACCGGCCGCATCGACTTCACCGCCCTCACCCAGGACGACGCCCACGACCAGGGCCTCGAACCGGGGACCCGGGACAACTACGCCATCTCCCTGGTCCGCGTCGCCAACACCGGCGGCGCCCACTACGACCGCACCGTCCTCTGCTCCCGCCGCGCGGGCGACCGGCGCCCCCTGACCGAGAAGGAGTGCGACGTGGACCGCAAGGCCCCGTCGTCCCCGCAACCGCGCCCCTAGTGCTGTGACCGGAGAGGTTCACCGGCTCGCGGCAGCGGCTGACGCCGGTCGCCCAGCTCTGTGAGGAGGAACTGCCGGGCAAGTGAACGGACTTCGGCCCACACCGGAGCCACGGCCAGCGCGTCGGCCCACAGACCGGTGCGGGGCGCGTCCTGCATCCCGTCGAGCCGCCGCGCGATAGCCCGCGCATCGGCGAGAGTTCCGGGCTCACCGCAGCCCCGCTCCACCAGCCCCGCCCAGAGCCGGCAGAGCAGCAGCACCTCCTCGGCCACGGAGCCCGTCTCCACGGCCTGCTCACCCAGCCACGCACGCTGCTCCCCGGGGTCAGCCGCGAGGAGGGTCAAAAAGCGCAGCGCCCAGGTGCGCAGGTGGGAGTCGCCGCGGTCAGTCATGCGAGCACGACCGCATTGCGGTGTCCTCCTCGGGATCTCCGGCCGTGTCGGCGAGTGCCTCGCGCAGCCACGCCTCGGCCGCGCCCGGTGTGGGCTCGGGCGGGGCGCCCGGCGGGGTCGCCAGTTCGGACACGACGTCCCAGTAGTGGTCGAGGCGCGGTTCGCCGGCGAGGACGCCGGTCAGCCGTCGCCGGAAGGCCGTGCCGTCACGGGCACCCCCGGCTTCCGCCCAGGCCGCGACGAACCGGTCCAGCGCCTCACCCCCGGCCGGCGCCCGCCCGGCCCGCAACTGCGGGGCCGCGAGGTCGTACGCCTCCTTCAGTCCGGAGTAGAGGACGGCGGGACGGAAGCCGTCGTCGAACCACCTCGGAGCGGGCGGCCGGTCGAGGAGGCCGGACGGACAGGGTGCCGTGACGATGGCTCGCAGCCGCCCGAAGGCCAGGACGTGCGCCGGGGTGGGGTCGTGGGACGGTGCGGGTACCGCGGTGTCCACGATCCCCGCCAGCAGGGGGGCCGGCAGCCGGGCCGGGAAGAGCCACCGTCTCCAGAAGCGGGCGAGGACGTCGGTGTCCGGCGGGAGGCCCATGGCGCCGATGAGGTCCAGCCGCCGGGCGCGCTCCTGGGGCGAGCAGTCCGTGAGGAGGTGGAGCGCGGCCTCCCGCCAGCGCAGCGCGGTGAGCTGGGGCCGCAGATCGCTCAGGCGGTGCGCCACCAGGCTCTCCAGCGCGTCGTCCCGCTCCAGCGCCCGGCCCACGTCCTGCACCGGCAGGTCGAGAGTGCGCAGGGAGCGGATCATCCGCAGCCGCCCCAGTGCCTCCGGGCCGTAGCGGCGGTGGCCTCCCGAACTGCGGCCGGTCTCGGGCAGCAGTCCCTGGTCGGAATAGAAGCGGACGGTCTTCACGGTGACGCCCGCCCGGGCGGCGAGTTCCCCGATGCTCCACGAAGTACTGCCGGTCACGCCTTGAACCTCCTCCAGGGGGAGTTCCTACGGTAGCGGCGCGCGGCCGGGGACCGGGCCGCGCCGGATGTGTAAGAGGAGTCGGAGATGACAGTCAGCACAGGGGCCGAGGCCGCGTTCGTCCTGGTACCGGAGACGCACACGGGGGACTGGGTGTGGGAGGGGGTGGCGGACGTGCTGCGGCGCGCGGGTGCCCGGGTACGCTGCGCGACGCTCCACGAGGACGGTCCCGCCGAGCCGGTCGATCTGGAGACGCACGTCGCGGAGGTGATCCGCCAGGTCGACGCTGCGGGGGAGCGCGTGGTGCTCGTCGGGCACGGCTACGGCCTGCTCCCGGCCCTCGGAGCCGCCGACCGGCGCCCGGAGCGGGTGGTCCGGGTCGTCCACCTGGACGCGGCCGGGCTGCCCGAGGACGGCGACAGCGCGCTCGACGTACTCCCCGCCCTGCCGCGTCCCGCGAGCGGCGCGACCGAGGTGCCGCCGCCGACGCGCGACGAGTGGCACCGGCTGGGCAGTACCGACGGGCTGACACCCGCCGAGCTCGACCGGCTCGCCGCGCGGGCCGTCCCGCAGCCCGTCGCCACCCTCACCCAGCCGCTGCGGCTGTCCGAGGGGGCCGCCCGCATCCCGAGGACCGGGATCCTGTGCGCGGCCGACGGCTCGGCCATCGACCGGCTGCGATGGATGGCGTCCCTCGGTGACCCGCGTCTGAGCCTGCTCACCGAGCCGGGCAACACCTTCCTCGAACTGCCCACCGGCCACTGGCCGATGCTGTCCGAGCCGGATCTGCTGGCCAAGGCCCTGCGGCAGGCGGCGGAGGGCGAGGGGGAGAGCCTCGCCCTCCCCGAGGACCACGTCCCGGACCATCTGCGGCCGTTCGTGGTGGAGTCGCCGGACCGCCCACGGGAGCGTGTGGAGCACGTCGACCTGTATCTGCCCGACGGCCAGGAAGCACGCCCCGCAGTGGTGTTCGTGCACGGCGGCCCGCTGCCCGCCGGTATCCGGCCGACGCCACGAGACTGGCCGACCTTCACCGGGTATGCCCGGCTCGTCGCCCAACTCGGCTTCGTCGCAGTCACGTTGGATCATCGTCTGCACGCTCCGGACGACTTCGCGCGTGCCGCCGAGGACGTGTCCGCGGCCGTCGACCTCGTTCGCGCGCGCCCGGAGGTCGACGGTGACCGGGTGGCCCTGTGGTTCTTCTCCGGCGGCGGCCCGTTGGCGGCGCCCTGGCTGAGTGCCCCGCCACCGTGGCTGCGGTGCCTCGCGGCCAACTACCCCCTGATGGAGCCGCTTCCGGTCCACGGCGCGGACGTCGACCGGTTCCGTCCGGTTGCGGCGGTGCGAGGTGCGGGGGATCTGCCGGTCGTGCTCACGCGGGCAGGGCTGGAGGACCCGATGCTCGACGCGACCGTGGAGCGGTTCCTGACCGCCGCCGCCGAGTGCGGCACCCGGGTGGAGACCGTCACCGCCCCGCACTGCCGGCACGGCTTCGAGACGCTCGACCACACCGCCGAGGCGCGTACCGCCGTACGGGAGGCGGTCGACCGGGTGCTCGGCAACCTCGAAGCCTGATCCACACCCCGGCGACGGGCTGGTCACCCCGGGTGGTTCTGCGGAGGAACGTCCCGTACCGCGTTCCCCGCACCTCACCGCCGGGCCCGCGCCCGCCGTGGCGGCTCACGGCGTCCCGCACTCCGGGAACCGCGCCGCCCACGGCTCCAGAGCGAGGTCGAGGCAGCCCGCGACGTACGAGACCGTGCGGTAGTGGCCACAGCGCAGGAGGATCTCCGGGACGGCCTGCGGAGCGAAGAACCGCAGGCCGTCCGCCCAGCCCGCGTCGTCCAGCCGGCACGGGGCGTCGATCGTGTCCGAAGCGACGGGATGCCGGCGTTTCGGAAAACGAAGCACCAGGGGGAGAGGGCGGGCCGCCCGAGGGAGACACCCAGGGTCTTTCGTTCGGATCAGGCGGGCAGGGAAACCCTCTGCGCGGTGGCGCAGGGGACCATCGCCGTACCGGAGCCCGAGAACGCCAAGTAGGTCTCCGCGGTGGCGAGTTCGCGCATCAGGTGTTGACAGTTCTGTCCGGCGGCAGCACGGTGGGAGCGCTCCCAAGGTAGGTGCGCGGTCCAGTGCCGGGCACCGTCAGCGCGATGCCGTACCCCCCACCCGCTCACCGTGACCTTCAGGAGACCCGCATGACCTCCCGCAGAGCCGCACACCCCCGCGCCCCGAGACGAGCGGCCGTACTGGCCGCCGCCGCGCTTCTCGGTGCCCTCTCCCTGAGCGCCGTGCCGCAGCCCGCCTCCGCCGCCGCCAAGCTGGACAATCCCTATGCGGGCGCCAAGCCCTACGTGAACCCCGACTGGTCGGCCAGGGCCGCCGCGGAGCCCGGTGGTTCGGCGGTGTCGGACCAGCCGACCTTCGTGTGGCTGGACCGGATCGCCGCGATCAAGGGCACCTCGGAGGCCCGTGGCCTCAAGGCCCACCTCGACGCGGCGAAGGCGCAGGGCGCCAACCTCGTCCAGCTCGTGATCTACGACCTGCCGGGCCGGGACTGCGCCGCCCTCGCCTCCAACGGCGAGCTCGGCGCCGACGACCTGGGCCGCTACCAGAGCGACTACATCGACCCGATCGCGGCAATCCTGGCCGACCCGGCGTACGCGAGCCTGCGCATCGTCAACCTCATCGAACCCGACTCGCTGCCCAACCTCGTCACCAACGCCGGCGGCACGGCGGGCTCCACGCCCCAGTGCGCCACCATGAAGGCCAACGGCAACTACGAGAAGGGCGTCGGCTACGCCCTGCACAAGCTGGGGGCGCTGCCGAACGCCTACAACTACGTGGACGCCGGACACCACGGCTGGCTCGGCTGGGACTCCAACCTGGTGCCGTCCGCACAGGAGTTCAAGAAGGCCGCCACCACCGGCGGCGCCACGGTGGGCGACGTGACGGGCTTCATCGTCAACACGGCCAACTACTCGCCCACCCGCGAGCCCAACGTCAAGATCACCGACATGGTCAACGGCACCACCGTGCGCCAGTCGAAGTGGATCGACTGGAACCAGTACGACGACGAGACGACGTACGCGCAGGGGCTGCGTTCCGCGCTCGTCGCCCAGGGCTTCGACAGCGGAATCGGCATGCTGATCGACACCTCCCGCAACGGCTGGGGAGGCTCCGCGCGGCCGACCGGTCCCGGCCCCTCGACCAGCGTGGACGCCTATGTCGACGGCGGCCGGATCGACCGGCGCATCCATGCCGGGAACTGGTGCAACCAGAGCGGCGCCGGTCTCGGTGAACGCCCGGCGAGCGCGCCCGACCCCGGCATCGACGCGTACGTCTGGGCGAAGCCGCCGGGCGAGTCCGACGGCGCCAGCCGGCCCCTCGACAACGACGAGGGCAAGGGCTTCGACCGGATGTGCGACCCGACGTACGCCGGGAACGGGCGCAACGGCAACAACCCGACCGGGGCGCTGCCGGACTCGCCGCTGGCCGGGCACTGGTTCTCGGCGGAGTTCCGGCAGTTGCTCGCCAACGCCTATCCGCCGGCCGGTGGTTCGGGCGGTGGAGGCGACACGCAGGCACCGGCCGCGCCCACCGGCCTCGCCGTCTTCGCGACCACGGCCGACAGCGTCTCCCTCACCTGGCGCGCGGCGACCGACGACACCGGTGTGACCGGATACGACGTCTACCGCGGCGGCACCAAGGCCGGCAGCGTCACCGGTACCTCGTACACCGACACGAGTCTGGCCGCCGCCACCGCCTACACGTACACCGTCAAGGCCAGGGACGCGGCCGGCAACGTCTCGGCGGCCTCGGCAACCGTCTCGGCGACCACCAAGGCGTCCGGCGGGGGAGGCGGGCCGACCGGGCTCAGGGCCCAGTACAAGAACAACGACTCCGCGGCCGCCGACAACCAGATCAGGCCCGGTGTCCAGCTCGTCAACTCCGGTTCCGGCGCCGTCGACCTGTCAAAGGTGACGGTCCGCTACTGGTTCACCGGCGAGTCGGCCTCGGCCGGCTACCAGACGTGGTGCGACTACGCCCAGCTCGGTTGCTCCGCCGTGAGGACGGCCGTCACGGCGCTCCCGGCGGCCCGCACCGGCGCCGACCACACCCTCGACGTCACCTTCGCCTCCGGCTCGCTGGCCGCGGGCGCCAGTACCGGCGATCTCCAGCTGCGGCTCGCCAAGACGGACTGGTCGAACTTCGACGAGACCGACGACCACAGCCGGGGCACCGGCACGTCCTACGCCGACGCCCCCAAGGTGACCGTCTACGTCAACGGCGCGCTCGCCTGGGGCGTCGAGCCGTAGACCGCGGTCCCCCACCCCCCCCACGTACGTACGGAAGGAACCCCCCATGCACGTGAAGTCCCGTAAGCTGCGCTCCCTCGCCGCCGCCCTCGTCCTGGCCGCCGGTTCGGTCACCGCCCTCACGGCCACCACCGGCTCCGCGCACGCCGACGCGCAGGTCTGCGACCAGTTCGGCTCGGTCACCACGCCCGGCGGTTACGTCGTGCAGAACAACGCCTGGGGCACCTCGGCCCCCCAGTGCGTGACCCAGGTCGGCGACGGCTTCCAGCTCACCCGCGCCGACGGCTCCGTGCCCACCAACGGCGCCCCGAAGTCGTACCCCTCGATCTTCGCGGGATGCCACTACACCAACTGCTCGCCGGGCACGAACCTCCCCAGGCGGATCGGGAACATCGGCGGAGCGCCGAGCAGCATCGCGTACCAGTACGTCGGCGGCGCCGTGTACGACGCCGCGTACGACATCTGGCTGGACCCGACGCCGAGGACGGACGGCGTCAACAGGACCGAGATCATGATCTGGCTCAGCCGGACCGGTCCCGTCCAGCCGATCGGCTCCCCGACCGGGACCGTCGCCCTGGCCGGGCAGACCTGGGACGTCTGGCGGGGCAGCAACGGCCAGAACGACGTGATCTCCTACGTCGCCCACTCGTCCCTGACCGGCCTCGACTTCGACATCAAGGACTTCCTCGACCACACCGTCTCCCAGGGCCTCGCCACCCCGGACTGGTACCTCACCAGCGTCCAGGCCGGCTTCGAACCCTGGGAGAACGGAGCGGGGCTGGCGGTCACGAGGTTCTCGGTGCGCGTCGGCTGACCCTCCGGCGCTGACGTGCCGAGGACCGCGCCGGGGCGGGGACGCTCGCCCCGGCGCGGTCCGTCGGCCGGCAACGGCACGCCCGGCCTGCCTTCCTGCGCGTCCCGCTCCGCTGTCCTCGTCGGTCTCGGCTTCGCGATGGCGCATCGCGGCGGCGCACGCCGGGGGGACGGGGACGGCCGGCCCGCGCGAGAGGGACCTCGCTCTCCCCGACCCCACCGCGCCGCCGCCCCTCGCCCCCTCAGGTCCAGCTCGCCTGCCACGAGGCCGGGTCCGCCCGCGCGGCCGCGCGGTCTCGGACGACCCGACCGGCCTGCTCAGCCATGTCGTGTCCGGGCTGGGTGCGGCTCACGCCCGGCCGGGCGGCGCCCAGGGCTTCGGGAGGGACGGCGGTGCCTGGAGAGCACCTCGCAGCGACTCCTTGAGAGTCTTCGGCGGCGCCTCCTTCTCCTCGCGGGAGTGCACGAGGCGGGCGGTGGTCACGCGTATGCGGGCCTCGCGTTGGCGCTGCCGCACGGTCACCACCCAGGCCCCGTCCTGGGCGAGCAGGGCATGCCGGGCCGGCTCGTCCCCCGGCCTGGCGTGCCGGGCGATGGTGCCAGGTATGTAGTGCAGAGCCGCGTCCTCGGCGACCGCCAGGGCCTGCGCCTCGCCCCCCTCTACGTGATGAGTTCCCGTCAGCATCCACCGGTGCAACTTCAGTTGATGGCCTTCGACGTACTCCGTCACCCGGGTGTCCTCCTCGATGAGGACGTACCACTCAGCAGTCATGTCCGGGACCCAGCCGTTCTCTTCCGATGGGGCTCTTGAGCAGCGCGAAGACCATCAGTCCCGCGCGGCTCGGCCATCCTGCCATGCGGACCGACGGCGCGGACGGCCCGCGCCCGGGAGTACGGACGACTCCCCCCTCACCATGCCGACGCCCCGGTGCGGGCGGGCGGGGCGCGCTGCCCCGCCCGCCTCCTCCCGCGTATTGCGGTGGACCGCCGGTGCGGGGCGGTGGCACCGTTGTCGGCCGTGACGAAGCACGGTTTCCTGGCGCTGGCGCCGCAGTACACACCCACTTCCGAGCTGCTCTCCGCGGCGGCCGGACGGCGGGGGATGGGCGTGGAGGTCCTGGGCGGCGGCGCTACGGCGAGGCGGGGCGCCCACTACTACGGTGGTCCCGCCTTCGGGGCCCGCGTCGCGGACGGCCTCGAGATCGCCCTCCTGGAACCGTCCGACGACTGGCTGGCCACCCTGCCGTACGCGTACACGGGACGACGGATCGCCATGTCGACATTGCACGAGGCCCGCCGCCTGTCCCGCCCGGCCTTCGTGAAGCCACCGAGAGAGAAGAGCTTCCCCGCCGCCGTCCACTCCACCGGTGCCGGCCTCCCGGCCGGGCCGGACGAGCCGGTGCTGATCAGCGACGTGGTGACCTGGGCGGCCGAGTTCCGCCTGTACGTCCTGGACGGCGAGGTCCGCACCGGCTCCCAGTACACGACCTTCGGCCGCCTCGACGCCCGGCCGCTCGAGGGACACCGCGACGAAGCGGCCGTCCGCGCGTTCGCCGGGGATCTCCTGGCCACCTGCGGCGAGGGCCTGCCCAGCGCGGTCGTCGTGGACGTCGGCCTCCTGAACACCCCCGAGGACGGCGCCGCATGGGCTGTGGTGGAGGCCAACATGGCCTGGTTCAGCAACTGCTACGCCGCCGACCCCGGCCGAGCCCTGGATGTCGTCCTGCGCTCGGCCGGCCCACGGGGACAGTTGACGGAGCGGGACCGCCGCTTCTGCCGCCAGGGCGGGGACGCCGTGGCCCCCTGAGGCGCCGACGGGCCGCGGGCGTCAGTTCAGCTGCTCGGCCAGGCCGACGATGAAGCCCTCCGGGCCGCGCAGGTAGCAGAGCAGGTAACTGTCCTCGAACCGGGCGATCTCGCCCACGAGTTCACCGCCGTGCGGGCGCAGCCGCGCGACGGTGTCCTCGATGTCGTCGACGGCGAACATGACGCGGTGGGTGCCCGCGACGTTGTGCGGCCGGTCACGCGGTCCCCCGTCGATCACCTCGGGGCTGCGGTACTTCGCCAGCTCCAGCCGGCTGTGCCCGTCCGGCGTCCGGAGCATCGCGATGTCGCAGTGGACGCCGTCGAGCCCGGTGCACCGGTCGGCGAAGCCGCCCCGCACCTCTCCCCGGCCCTCCAGCTCCATGCCGAGCTCCTCGAAGAACGCGACGGCGGCGTCCATGTCCTCGACGACGATGCCGACATTGTCCATCCGCCTGATCGCCATTGCGTGCTCTCCTCGATGCTTGTGGCCGAGCGCCCCACCCGGAACGTATCCCCGGACGGAGCGCTCGGTACGGACGGCGCACCCGGTGGCCGGCTCTCCTCTCACCCGACGCGTTCCGGGCGCACGGCAGGATCACCTCCTCGTGACCCCCGTGACCTCGGCGGAGCGGGCGGAGGCCGGGTGGTCGACGATCCGGGAGTGGTCCCTCGGGGTGCTCCTGTCGCACACCCACACCGCGTACCGGACGATCGAGCCGCTGTGCGAGCCGGTCGGCGCCGACCAGCGCACGCCGATCGAGGCACGCCGAGGATCGACGACGGCGGTCGCCCGTTCCGGAGCCGCGGCGTGGCGCCGTCCCCTCTCCGGTCCGGACCGGCGGGTACCGCTGCTGTCGAGCGGGCGGGGGATCGGCCCCTCAGACGAACGCGCTGATCCCCGTCGCCGCCCGGCCCACGATCAGGGAGTTCATGTCGCGGGTGCCCTCGTAGGAGTAGAGGGCCTCGGCGTCGGCCCAGAAGCGGGCGACCTCGTGGTCCAGGAGGATGCCGTTGCCGCCGAGGAGCTCGCGGGCGTGGGCCACGACCTCGCGGGTGCGGGTGGTGCTGAACATCTTCGCCATGGACGCCTGCTGGTCGGTGAGCAGACCCGCGTCCTGGAGCTGTGCCGCCCGTACGTTCATGGTCTGGCAGGCGGTGATGTCGGCGAGCATGCGGGCGAGCTGGTCCTGCACCAGTTGGAAGGCGGCGATGGGCTTGCCGAACTGCTCCCGCTCCAGGGTGTAGGCGCGGGCGGCCTCGTACGCGCCCATGGCGCAGCCCACCGCGTTCCAGGAGACCCCGAGCCGGGTGGCGCGCAGCACCTTCGCGGTGTCCTTGAAGGAGTTCGCCTCCTGGAGCCGGTCCGCCTCCGGCACCCGCACGTCCCGCAGTTCGATCTCGGCGTTCTGCACGGTACGCAGCGAGACCTTGCCGTCGATGCGGTGCGGTGTGAAACCCTCCGCGCCCTGCTGCACGACGAAGCCCTTGACCTCGCCGTCGGCCTCGTCCTTCGCCCAGACGATCACCAGGTCGGCGAAGGTGGCGTTGCCGATCCACTTCTTGCGCCCGTTCAGCACCCAGGTGTCGCCCTCGCGCCGGGCGGTGGTGGTCAGCCCGCGGGAGGTGCCGGAGCCGACCCCGGGCTCGGTCAGCGCGAACGCGGCCAGCCGCTCCCAGCGCAGCATCTCCGGTATCCACCGCTGCTTCTGCTCCTCGGAGCCGCACTCCATGACCGAGGCGATGCCGAGTCCGCTGTGCACGCCGTGGAAGGTCGCGAACGAGGGGTCGACTCGGGAGAGCTCCATGCTCACGAGCCCGGCCACCAGGGCGCCCCGGCCGGGCGATCCGTAGCCCTTGAACTGGAGCCCCGCGATGCCGAGTCCGGGCAACTGCGGGATCAGCTCGTGCGGGAACTCGCCGCGCTCCCAGTACTCGTCCGCGATGGGGGCGAGGTTCTTGCGCGCCCAGTCCCGCACCGCCGCCAGCAGTTCCTGGTCCTCGGGAGCGACCGTCTCGCGCACGTGGTAGAAGTCGGCCTCCACGGCCGCCGGGTCCGCCTCGTGGACCGTGACGGCCGGCCACTCGTGCTCATGGCCCTGTCCGGCGTGGTCACGCTGCTGCTGTCCGGTCATGACGACCCCCTCTTCTTCCCAAGTCGCTCACGCGTGAAGGGTGGTGGATATGCGTGTTGCTCACCGGTGCCCGCGATGCCGTGCGCGCAGACCTTCCGGGTGATCCCGAGTGACGGAACGCACAGGACCTGACCCGAGTCCCCCGCTCACCAGCACCGGGGCCACGCCCTCTCCCGCAGCAGGCGGAGACCGTTGAGGCCGACGATCACGGTCGAGCCCTCGTGCCCGGCGACGCCGAGGGGGAGGGGGAGGGTGCCGGCCAGGTCCCAGATGACGAGAGCGGTGATGAACACGGCGGCGATGGCCAGGTTCTGGATCACCAGGCGCCGGGCGGCGCGCGAGAGCCGTACGACGCGGGGGACGGCGGCGAGTTCGTCACGGACGACGACGGCGTCCGCGGTCTCCAGCGCGAGGTCGGACCCGGCGCGTCCCATGGCGACGCCGGTATGGGCGGCGGCGAGCGCCGGAGCGTCGTTGACGCCGTCGCCGACCACCAGCACCTTGTGGCCGGCCTCCGCCATCTCCCGCACCGCGCCGACCTTGTCCTTTGGGAGGAGCCCGGCGCGGACCTCCGTGATGCCGACCTCGGCGGCCACGGCCCGTGCGGCCGGTCCGTTGTCGCCGGTCAGCAACACGGGCGTACGCGTGGTCAGCCGCCCCAGCGCGTGGACGGCCGCACCGGCCTCGGCGCGCAGCCGGTCCGCGACGCAGATGACGCCGACGGGGGTGCCGCGGACGGTGACCACTACGGCCGTACGGCCCTGCTCCTCCAGGCGCGCGGCCGCGGTCGCGCTCGGGTGGCTGATGAGACTGCCGAGGAGGCGGGCCGGACTGCCGACCGCCACCGGGTGCCCGTCCACCCTCGCGCACACCCCGGTACCGGGAGTGGAGGCGAAGTCCGTCACGGGCGGCAGGGGCAGGCGCCGGTCGCGGGCGGCGTCCACGATCGCGTGGGCCAGCGGATGCTCGCTGGGGTGCTCGGCGGCGGCCGCGAGTCGCAGCAGCTCTCTCCCGGTCAGCCCGGAGGCCGCCACGGGACGGATGTCGGTCACACGCGGGGTGCCTTCGGTGAGCGTGCCGGTCTTGTCCAGCGCGACCGCGTCGATCTGGCCCAGTCGTTCCATGACCACGGCCGACTTGACCAGCACCCCGTGGCGTCCGGCGTTGGCGATCGCGGACAGCAGCGGCGGCATGGTGGAGAGGACCACCGCACACGGTGAGGCGACGATCATGAAGGTCATCGCCCGCAGCAGCGCGGGCTGGAGGCCGTCGCCGAAGGCGAGCGGCACGGCGAAGACGGCCAGGGTCGCGGCCACCATGCCGAGCGAGTACCGCTGCTCGATCTTCTCGATGAACAGCTGGGTGGGCGCCTTGGTCCCGGACGCCTCCTCGACCATCTTCACGATCCGGGCGATCACCGAGTCCGACGCGTCCCGTTCCACCCGCACCCGCAGCGAGCCGGTGCCGTTCACGGTACCGGCGAACACCTCGTCCCCCACGCGCTTCGCCACCGGCAGCGGCTCGCCGGTGATGGTGGCCTGGTCCACGTCGCTCGTACCGTCGCTCACGCGGCCGTCGGCGCCGACCCGCTCACCGGGCCGGACCAGGACGGTGTCCCCGACCACGAGTCGCCCGGCGTCGACCGTCTCCTCGGTGCCGTCCGGCAGGAGCCGGGTGGCGGTGGCGGGGGCGAGATCCAGCAGCCCGCGCACCGAGTCGGCGGTGCGGGCGGTGGCCACCGCCTCCAGGGCCCCGGAGGTGGCGAAGATGACGATGAGCAGCGCGCCGTCGAGGGCCTGCCCGATCGCGGCGGCTCCGAGGGCGGCCACCACCATCAGCAGGTCCACGTCCAGCGTCCTGTCCCGCAGGGCCTTCAGCCCCGCCCAGCCCGGCTCCCAGCCGCCGGTCGCATAGGTCGCGGCGAACAGCGGCCCCCACAGCCACGCCGGGCCGTGCAGCAGATGGACCGGCAGCGCCACGAGGAACAGCACCAGGGCCGCGAGAGCCCAGCGCGCCTCCGGCAGCGCGAGGACGCGGGTACGGCGCCGGGGTGGGCCTGCGGGCGGCGCGACGGAGGCGAAAGACGCGTGGTCCAGTACAGAGGACACGGCAAAGGAACCCTTCACGGGCGGAGCGGACTACCCTCCCACCGTACAGGAACAATTGAACAGGTCTTCAAGTATCGTCGTTATGATGGACCCATGGGTCATGGACGCTTCAGCACCACCGGCGCGAGCAGCCGCGAACGCCTCGACGCGGTGGGTACCGCCGACGTCGCCGCCACCCTCCAGGCCCTCGCCACCCCGTCCCGGCTGTACATCCTGGCCCGGCTGCAGGAGGGCCCCTGCGCGGTCGGCGACCTCGCCAAGGCCGTCGGCATGGAGACCTCGGCCTGCTCCCACCAACTGCGCCTGCTGCGCAACCTCGGCCTGGTCACCGGCGAACGCCGGGGCCGCTCCATCGTCTACTCGCTCTACGACAGTCACGTGGCCGAACTGCTCGACCAGGCCCTCTTCCACGTCGAGCACCTCCGCCTGGGCGTCCGCGACACCCCGGGCCCTCCCGGTGAGCCCGCCGTGGCGGAGTGAGAGCCCCGGGGGTCTGTTCGTCAGCGGTGTCCTTCAGGGCGTCGCAGCTCCGCATCCACTCCATGCGCTTCGCCCCGACCCCTTGCCCGGTACATCCGTACAGGTGGGGCGGGTACCCCTCGCGGAGCGGATATGCCGATGGCGGTCGTCGCAACGGGCGGCGGCGTGACCGCACGGGTTCGACCCGCGCCGCAGGGGGTCCGGCGCCGGGCGCGGGTAGCTTTCCGGCATGACGTCGTCGCCGCGCCGATTCCCGCCGTACCCGATCCGTGGCGTACGGGTACGGCACAGGAAGCAGAACTGCGCGCCCCAGTTCGCGGAGATCGAGGTGGATTTCGAGCCCGCGGCGGAAGGGTTCGTCTTCCAGGTGGCCCGGGACCTGACGCTGGACGGCGAACCCGGCGAGGCCCTGCCCCTGCCCCTGCCCCTCTTCTTCGCCGCAGCGGCCACGGGGATCGAGGAGCAGTTGCGCCTCCCCGAGCACGGACTCGTGGTCGCCACCAGGGTGGAACTACGCCATGCCCGTGCCGACATGTTCGGCTCGCACGAACTGGCGTTCAAGATCGCGGGCCACCTCGCCGCCCGCCAGGCCATCGGACGGACCGCCGAGGACCGACGCGCATCGGGTACTACCCCCAGCGGGTTCTGCGCGAACCATGCGAGCAGCGCGTCCGGGGCGTCGTACAGCACGTCCGCGTCCGCCTTCTCCAGGTCCTCGCGGGGAGTCGGGGCGCCCGGCTGCGACGGCGGTTGCCCCGGCGATGCACGCTCGGGTGGAAGCAGCCCCGAGGGGGCGTGACGTGAGGCGTCGCCCCCTCGGCGCGCGGTGGTCGCTCAGCTCCTCAGGAACTTGGCCACGGCCGTGACCAGTCGTTCCACGTCCTCCATGTCGTTGTACGGGGACAGCCCGACGCGGAGGCCGCCGGTGTCGCCGAGGCCGAGGTGACGGGAGGCTTCCAGGGCGTAGAAGGACCCTGCCGGGGCGTGGACGCCGAGGGTGGCGAGGTAGCGGTAGGCGTCCTGGGCGGGACGGTCCCGGAAGGTCAGGAGGAGAGTGGGGGTCCTGTGCGCCGCCCGCGAGTACGCCGTCACTCCGTCCAGGGCGTACAGACCGGCTTCCGCGGTCTCGCGCAGCGTGTCCTCGTGGGTCTCGATCGCAGCGTAGGCCGACTTCAGGCGTTCCCGCCTGCTGCCCTGGCGGCCGGGGGCGAGGGCCGCGACGAAGTCCACGGCCGCGATGGTCCCGGCGAGCATCTCGTACGGCAGTGTCCCGAGCTCGAAACGCTCCGGGACCGCGTCGCTGGACGGGGCGAGCTTGTCCGGTCGGAGGGTGGCGAGGAGCGCGGGATCGGCGGCGAGAACGCCGTGGTGGGGGCCGAAGAACTTGTACGGGGAGCAGACCGTGAAGTCGGCGCCGATCTCACGTACGTCGACGTGGGCGTGCGCGGCGAGGTGGACGGCGTCGACGTGCAGCAGCGCGCCCGCCTCGTGCACGAGGGACGCGATGGCAGCGAGGTCGGGCCGGGTACCGATCAGGTTGGACGCGCCGGTCACCGCGACCAGCCGCGTGCGCGGGGAGAGCAGCGCGCCGACTGCCTCCGGCGGCAGCTCGCCCGTCGCCGGGTCGAACTCCGCCCAGCGCACGACCGCGCCGACCCGTTCGGCGGCCTGGATCCAGGGCCGGATGTTGGCGTCGTGATCGAGGCGGGAGACGATCACCTCGTCGCCCGCCGCCCACCCGGCGGCGAGTGTTCGGGCGAGGTCGTACGTGAGCTGGGTGGCACTGCGGCCGAAGACGATGCCCGCGGGGTCGGCGTTCAGCAGGTCGGCCGTCGCGGACCGGAAGCCGTGCACGATCCGCTCGGCGTTGATCTCGCCGGGGGCGATCGCGCCCCGGATCGACAGGGGGCTGCCGAGAGCGCCCGCGATGGCCTCGATGACGGGCGTCGGGGTCTGGGTGCCGCCGGGGCCGTCGAAGTGCGCGATTCCGGCCTTGAGGGCGGGGAACTGGGCGCGCAGGGCGCTGACGTCGTAAGTCACTGAGGGTTCCTTGGGTCGCGGAGGCCGTGGGGGTGCCGGGAGGCCACTGCGCCTGCGGCACGGACGGCGGGCCGGTTGGATCGTCGCAGATGGCCGCCGCCGCCGACAGGGTGCCTCGATCACCGCGAGGTCCGGGGTCGCTCGTGTGGATCATGCCGGGCTCGCGGGGTCCGGTGCCTGACCCGGCCTGGTCCTGGCGAAAGACCCTGGCCCCGGGCCACCGCCGACGACCGGCTGCGCCTGCTCCGGCCAAACCGTATCCGAGGGCGAGCAGGACTCCGTCGTGTGTGACCAGCAGGACCCTGCGGCCGGGCGCGGCCCGGGCGAGGTCGGTGACGGACTGCCGCACGCGCGGCGCGACATCGGTGAGGGCCTCACCGTCCGGCGGTGGGAGGACGCAGCTCGACGACGCCCGTCTCCCGGTCCCGCGACCGCTCGTCGACTACTGCGTCCGGGGTAGGACCGCCCTGCGCGGCGGCGGACTCCCGCATCACCTGCCACGTCTGACGGGCCCGCAGTCAGGGCGAGCACACCACCGGGCCGGTAGCCCGCCCGCCGTCCTGGCCGGCGAGGGCCCGGCCCCCGGAGAGCCGGTCGGCGCCGGGGCCGCCCCGCAGGGCGTCGCCGCCGGACGAGCCGGACCCGACCGGCCCGCCGGGGGCGAGACGGGGGCGGGCGGCGGGACGCGGTACGGACAGCCCTTAGGCTTGGACCATGACCACCTGGGTGCCGCGAACGGACGGCGGCCGACCGGAAGGCCGGTACTGCGCGCACGGCGATCAGCCCGAACCGCCCCCGGCGGCGGCCGGCGGCTGCCAGGAGTGCACGGCCGCGGGGAAGCGGTGGGTCCACCTGCTGAGGTGCCTCACGTGCGGACACCTCGGATGCTGCGACAGCTCTCCCGGCGCCCACGCCACCGCGCACCACGAGGAGAGCGGGCACCCCGTGGCCGAGTCGGCCGAGCCGGCGGAGGAATGGGCGTGGTGCTACGTCGACGAGGTCTACCTGCGACAGCGGTGACCGGGCCCGCCGCCGGCCTGGAGAGCACCCGGTCCAGCGAACTCCAGGCCCCAAAGCCCCCTCAGTGCGGGAATGCCCGGGACGGGCGCTGCCGGGGGAGCGTGGTGCGGAACTTCTCGATCACGGAACTCACCTGCCGCATCAGCGACGTCCCTTCCAGCAGGTCCAGGTACAGGTTGCGGCGGGCCAGCCCGGGCAGGTCGACGCAGAAGTACATGGCCATCAGCGGGTTGACGAACAGCGCGCTGCCCTTGGTCCGCTCGGTGAACCGTACGTCACCGAAGCCGCCGCGCACGGCGGCGGCCACGGAGCCGTTCACGATGCTCGGACGACTCGGGGTGTGGCGCTGGGCATGCGCCACGGCATCGAGGTACAGCGCGCCCTCCCGGCCCGCTCCGAGAAGCGAGAACGCGCCGAGATACGCGCCCTCCCGGTCCAGCGCGGCCAGGTTCTCCAGCACCAGCGAGTGGCTCACGCCGTGATACGCGTCCACTCCGAAGCCGAGGCAGGCGACCAGGCGGTGGGGCACCTCCTCCAGCCCGCTCACCGCGGCGAGGCTCGCCATGTCCTCCTCCGGTGTGCCGAGACCGTGCTCGTCACCCCGCATCAGGATGTCGGTCCCGCCGTCCACCAGCACGACCGCGTCGACGCCGCCGAGATGCGCGATCAGCGCCCGGTACGCCGCCCGCAGCGGATCCACGCCGATGCCCGGGAACGCGTACACCGTCGACGGCAGATCCTGCGCCGCGAGCCACCGCGCCAGTGTCCGTTCAGGGAAGTAGTCGCCACGCACGGGGGTGTCGGGCGTGACGGCCGCGACATCCTGATCCACCCACACGTCGAGGGCCAGGCCGTACAGGTCGGCGAAGGACAGGTTGGCGAGATGCACCTCCTTTCCCGCCGACCCCAGCGCCAGCGCGAGCGGCAGCCCGGCGTACACGTCGAAGCCGCCGCCCGCACCGGCTATGAGCACCCGCCGCGCGTCACGCAGGCGGGTGAAGAATGCGGGTTCCCCCAGAGAGATCATCTCAGGACGCTAGCAGGACGCCGTGCAGGCCAGGCCCGACAACGGCGTGCGGATGCCCGGCTCGGGTGCGGTGTCTTCCGGGTCCCCGACGGTCCGGAATCGAGCGCCCGCCTGGATGTTCGAATGCCCGGTGTGTGACCATGGCGGGACATGAGACTGGACCGGTACCGCGCGTGCCGGCCCCTTGGGCCACGGATGCAGGTCTCCACCCGAGCGTCCCGGCCCGCCATAGTTCGCCGGCTTCCCCGCGGAAGTCGTCCTGTCTGTGGGCTCCTCACCCCCTGGAAGGGGGCTTGCCCCGATCATGAACGTCACCACCGTGATTCACGGAGACAGTGCCAGGCTCACACCCCACGGCGACATCGACTACGACAGCCTCGACCGGATCAGCGCCTGCGTGACCCGCATCCCGGCCGCGGTGCGGCACATCGAGTGGGACATGCGGGACGCGCCCTTCATGGACGTGGCGGGCCTGCGACTGCTCGCGGCGGCTCCCGGCCGCCCCGAACGCGTCACCACCGTGTCCCACCTGCGTTCCCAGCCCCTGAGGCTGCTGAAGACGGCCGACTCCGTGTTCCCGGACATGAACTGGAGCCGGTACCTGCCCCGCCCGGACTCCGCCGCGCAGTGAGAACAGCGGGGCAAGGGTGCGGACGGCGCGGCCACGCGGCAGCGGCCGTGGCCTGGCCGGCCCGGAGGCGTCACCGCCGCCGCGGACCGAGGCGGAATCCGGGCGCCCTTCCACTCGCCGAGCCGGAGATCGGCCCGCCCGGGAACCTCTTCGGCGGGCGGCGCGCGACGTCGAGCGGGCGCGTCGTCAGTCGGTGATCAGCATGCCTTCGCGCAGGCCGGTCAGGATGCGGGTGAGCAGGCGGGAGACGTGCATCTGGGACACGCCGAGACGCTCGCCGATCTCCCGCTGGGTGAGTTCGTCGACGAACCGCCAGTGGATGATCATGCGATCGCGCTCACCCAGGCCGGCGATGAGCGGCGCCAGGGTGCGGAAGTCGTCGATCAGGGCGAGGCCGCCGTCCTCGTCGCCGATGAAGTCGGCGAGTGCCGACTCGCCCTCCTCGGTGCCGGTGATGACCGCGTCCAGCGAGGCCGCCGTGTAGCCGTTGGAGGCGATGCGGGCCTCCCGGACCTCGTCCTCGGGCAGGCTCATCAGCTCGGCCAGCTCGCCCGTGGTGGGCATCCGGCCCAGGCGGCTGTGCAGTTCCTCGTTCGCCTGCGCCAGCAGGGTACGGGCCTCCTGAAGGCGGCGGGGCACGTGCACCGCCCACGTGGTGTCGCGGAAGAAACGCTTGATCTCGCCGACGATGTACGGGACGGCGAAAGAGGTGAACTCCACCTCACGGGAGATCTCGAACCGGTCGATGGCCTTGATCAGGCCGATCATGCCGACCTGGACGATGTCGTCCATCTCCCCGCTGCCACGCCCCCGGAAGCGTGCGGCCGCGAAGCGGACCAGGGACATGTTCATCTCGATCAGCGTGTTCCGCGCGTACTGGAACTCGGGCGTACCCTCCTCCAGTTCGGCGAGCTGGTCGAAGAACAGCTTCGACAGCCCTCGCGCGTCCCGTGGGGCGACCCGGGTGGGAGCGGCGACCCGGGGGAGCGCGGCGGGCGGGGATCCCTGCTCGGACATCCGGCCGGTGCGCAGCACGTTCGTCGTCATGTTGATCCTTCCAAGCCGTGGGAAGCCGCCCGGAAGAGGATATAGCGCCGACCGACAGCCCCCGCGTACCCCTGGGTGACGGATGCATGTATCGCCTCCGGCGGCCTCGGCACACGCCGGCCCGGTCGGACTTCCCGGTCGGACTCGCGGCCCGGAACACGCCGGGACGAGGTGCGAGGCATTGATCTCGACGTTTCCGCGGGCCTTGGACCGACGACCCGCCCAGAGGGGCCGGCCCGGCTCCGGAAGCTCCGGCGGCATCCGGAACCCGGTCCGGCGGGCGCTGGTGGCCTGCGCCGCTGGCGTGAAGACACCGGGCATGATTGTCTAGCGACAATTATCCGTCCCGCGACCGAGAAGGAGGAGCGTGCGCCCTCCCGTACGGGCTTCCGGCACTGCGGCGAGAGCACTTGCCGCCCCCGTGGAAACCCTGTGGGGCGTCAGACTGTGGGGTGACTTCGACGCCGACTCCATTCACGTCGTCGAACAGGTGACCTACGAGGTGCTGCGCAGCAGTACCGCCCCCCTGGTGTTCGACCTGCGTCAAGTGACCTTCGCTAACACCGCGTTGCTGAACCACCTGATCGCGCTCCGCCTGCACCGGCCGGTCGGCCTCGTCGGAGCCGACCGGCTGATGAGACTGATGATCGAGGTGAGCGGCACGAGCACCGCTCTCCCCGTCTTCCCCGACCTGGCCGCCGCTCTCTCCGCCCTGTCGGCCGAGGCTCCCTGAGGGCTGTCCCGCGATCATCCACCGGGCGCACGGCGTCAGCCGCGGCGCCTCGCCGCGCGCCCGGTACGCGGACGATCCTCCGCCCTGCGATGCGCCGAGTCCGACGACGCACGGCACGCCGCGCGCCGATCCGCCATGAGGCCGGGGGCAGCCCCTGAGGCGTGGTCGTCAACGGGGCGCGTCCCGAGCCGCCGCGCGGCTGGTGGGACGAGATCGGTCCGTGGACGGTCAACTGCAGGTCATATTCAGCGAATTCGCTTGCCGACGGAGGTGCTGCGGACACACTGGTCCACAAGGGGAGGAACTCTGAGGCCGTCAAACGCCTCAGGGCTCAGTGCTGCCCGCGTGTGTGCCGCGCAGCGGACGCGCACGCGGCCGAGCGGGGGGAAGCACGTGACACAACCGTGGTCCGAGCAACGGGACCGGAACGCCCCGCCCGCCCGGCAGGGCGGGCGGGCGCCGGTCGTGGTGATCGGCGCCGGTCCCTACGGTCTGTCGGTAGCCGCTCACCTGCGTGCCCAGGGGGTGGGCGTGCGGGTGTTCGGGGAGGTGATGGGGAGCTGGCGGCATGCGATGGCCACCGGGATGTTCCTGAAGTCGACACCGGACGCCACCGATCTGTCGGCGCCTGCGGCGGGCGCGAGGCTGGCGGACTACTGCCGTGCGCAGGGCCGGGACGAGCTGACCGAGCTGACTCCGATCCCGTGCGCCACCTTCGTGGCCTACGGGCAGTGGTTCGCCGACCGTCACGTCGGTGAGGTGGAGCAGTCGCGGGTCACCGCTGTGGAGCGCGGCCCGGCGGGCTTCGTCGTCCGGGTGGAGGGCGGGGAGGAGCTCGCAGCCCAGGCGGTGGTGGTGGCCACCGGGCTGTCGGGACTGGCCTACGTGCCCGGGCAGTTCAGGGCGCTGACACCGGGCGGTCCGCATCCGGACGGTCTGGTGTCCCACACCAGCCAGCACCAGGACCTGGCCCGGTACGCCGGACAGCGGGTGGCGGTGATCGGCGGAGGCCAGTCGGCACTGGAAAGTGCCGCGCTGCTGCACGAGGCGCGCGCGATCCCCACCGTCCTGGTCCGCGAGAGTCAGGTGCTGTGGGGTGAACCACCGGACCTCGAAAGGCCGTTGACTCATCGCGTGATGTGGCCGTCGGCGGCGCTGGGCACGGGCTGGAGCCTGCTGGCGGTCAGCCGGGCGCCGGGAGCGGTGCGCCGGCTTCCGGCGGCCGCGCGCATGTACCTGTTCCGCCGGGCACTCGGCCCCTCGGGCGGCTGGTGGCTCCGTGAGCGGGTCGAGGGCGTCGTGCCGGTGCGTACCGGCTGCTCGGTCGTCGGGGCGGAGGCCGACCGGAGCGGCGGCGCCCTGCTGCGACTCTCCGGTCCGGGACCTGACGACCTCGGTGTGGATCATGTGCTGGCCGCCACCGGCTACCGGCTCGATCTGGAACGGCTCGGCTTCCTCACCCCGTCCTTGCGGCGAGAGGTGCGGCGGGCCGGAGGCAGCGCGGCTCCGCACCTGTCCGCCTCCTTCGAGTCCAGCGTGCCCCGCCTGTACTTCACCGGCTCGCTCACCGCGCCCAGCTTCGGCCCGGTGATGCGGTTCGTGGCCGGCACCGCCTTCGCCGCGACCCGCATCAGCCGGCATCTCACCCGCGGCGCGCTGCGAGCCTGAGCGCGGCGTTCCGCGGCCCCTTCTTCGGGGTGCGGGTCCCCGGGCGCCTCGGACGGAGGCGCCCGGCGCAGCGCCGGCAGTCCGGGCCGGTGCGGCACCCCGGAACGCGGGTGCACCGCGGACAGCCGACGTGCGGCAGGTTCGCCGGGCACGCGTTCGCCTGGCGGGACGTGGCCGCCTTCCCGCAGAAGGCGGGACTCCGTGACCGGGACGAACTCGACGCCGTCCGGTCGGAGCTGATCGAGTGCCGTGGGGGCGGACCGGAGCACCGGCAGCAGGAGGACGGGCTGCTCCTGGCGCGGACAGCCGCCTACTCGTAGTCGTCCGCGGGCTTGATGCGACGGCCGGTCAGACTCGTCGGCCGGATGGACATCCACATGTCGCGCTCCCCGCCCGCCCAGGGCGTCGAGTGTGCGTGGCGGGCGAGCCGCCGCATGACGTCGGTGTCCGTCACCATGGCCGCGGGGCCGACGGCGAGCACGCTCCAGCCCTGGCTCATGGCCTCGTCCAGGCGGTCGACCTCGAACGCGACCTCGCTGCCCGCGCCCGCCGCGATCACGGAGTCCGGTGCGGTGCGGAAGACGATTTCACCGTCGCTGACGTCGTAGTTCACCGGTACCACCGCTGGGCGGCCGTCGGCCGCCCGCACCGCGACACGCCCGACGCCGTGGGTGGACAGCAAAGCCCGGCACTCCTGCGGTCCCAGTTCCCGCAACTGCGGATGGGGCAGGGCGCGGCCCTGACCGGGCGGCTGATTCGTACCCGCACCCCGCAGAACGGAGACGGTGGTGTCCAGCGCACCCGCCAGCCGGGTGAGTGTCGCGTGGGACGGATCAGCCGGGCGTTCCTCCAGATAGGCCAGATAGGCGGGGGACATCCGGGCACGGCCCGCCGTCTCCTCCAGGGTGAGCCCCTGTCTCCGCCGTTCCAGGCCCACCCGGCGGCCGATGTCGCCCGGATCGGCCGGAGCACCCGACGGGGCGGCCGTGGGCAGGACCGAAGGCTGGTGCTCTTCCGGCCCGGCCGTTCGGGGCGCACCGGGTCCGCCGTGCCCCGGACGCAGGACATGGGCGTCCGGACCGGGGAACACGAGCGTCACCTCGTCCGTGTCCGACCAGCGCACCTCATAGGGGGGTGTGCCGTCGGAGTGGTGCAGCCCGACGATCTCGCCCTCACGCCTGGTGGCACCGGTCGACGGGCTTTCGATGACGACGTGGTCGCCGCGTTGAGCTCGCATGGCCGCCGTCCTCTCCTCAGAATGGTGCTGTACCCAACCTGCCACGCGAGGAGGAATCGCCGCTTGGGCCGAAAGACCCTCGGGGCGGCGGGGCGGGCGGCCCGTCACGGGAGGCACCATGCACCATCGGACGATCGACGACCTCATGACCCGAAACGTCGTCCGCGCACGACGTGACACGCCGTTCAAGGAGCTCGTCAGGCTCCTGACGGAGAACGACGTCACCGCCATCCCGGTGGTGGACGAACTGGAGCATCCCGTCGGGGTGGTTTCCGAGGCCGACCTGCTGCGGAAGAGCGCGGACCAGGCCGACCCGTCCGGTCTGGTCCCCGTGCCGCACCTGGAGGCGTGGGAGCGCGCCAAGGCCGAGGGCGCCCGAGCCGAGGAACTGATGTCCGCGCCGGCGGTCTGCGCCCGCCCCGAGTGGTCCGTGGTCGAAGCCGCGCGCCTGATGGAGACCCAGGACGTCAAGCGGCTGCCCGTGGTGGACGAGGCGGACCGGCTCGTGGGCATCGTCAGCCGCGGCGACCTGCTCCGGGTCTTCCTGCGCCGGGACGAGGCCATCCGTGAGGAGATCACCCGGGACGTCCTGCGCGACACGCTGGGCCTCGCCCGTACCGACATCACGGTCGACGTGCGGGACGGAGCGGTCCTGCTCGGCGGCAACGTGGAGCACAGGGGCCTCGTCCCGGTCGTGGAGCAGCTGTGCCGGGGTGTCGACGGAGTCGTGTCCGTGACCGGCGACATCACCGTCCCCCAGGACGAGACCCGCCCCGCCACCGGCTGACACGGCACGGTCCCGGATCCCCGCACGAGAGGTGGTACGCATGGACAGGGAAGTCACCGAGCCGCGAGTCGTGGTCGGCGTCGACGGTTCGCCGTCCTCGTACGCGGCCCTGCGCTGGGCGGTACGGTACGCGGCCCTCGTCGGGGGTGTCGTGGAAGCCGTGGCCGTCTGGGAGCTGCCCGGTCTGTACGGCTGGTCGGCGCCCGCCGTCGACCTGGACGTGGATCTGGAGGAGGCCGATCGGCGGATGCGGCAGGAGCTCTCCGAGGCACTGGGCGCGGAGGAGGCCGACTCGGTGCGCAGCCGCCTGGTGCACGGCAACGCCGCCGACGTGCTGCTGCGAGCGGCACAGGAAGCCGAGGTGCTGGTCGTCGGCAGCCGGGGGAGGGGCGGGTTCGCCCGTGCGCTGCTCGGCTCCGTCAGCCAGCACGTGTCGCAGCACGCCACCTGCCCCGTCGTCATCGTGCGCCCCGACTCGGGGTGACCTGGAGCCCGTGGCGCGGTGGGCCGTCCTCCGCGTACCGGAGCCGCCACGATCGTGCCGACGGGCGGCCTCACCCCGCCCAGGGCATGCCCGGCCGCCGGCGCCGCCCGCCCTGCGGCCTCCTCACCCGGCCGGCATCCGGCGGCCGGGTGCGCCGCGGGGCCGGCCGTGACCGGGCCGCTGG
The DNA here is from genome assembly GCF_053596035.1 of Streptomyces sp. NPDC001781. NCBI lineage: Bacteria > Bacillati > Actinomycetota > Actinomycetes > Kitasatosporales > Streptomycetaceae > Streptomyces > Streptomyces sp. NPDC001781. The sequence goes on from NZ_JBSFFI010000008.1 coordinate 58,109, forward strand.
AGATCCTGGCGTCGGCATCGGAGAACGTTCAGGTCACCGGGTGGCAGCGGCAGTGCGGTCCGGCCCCTCGGCCGGGTCCGTGTGCCGGCGGATGAGACAGCGGCGCAGTTCGTCCGCGCCCCACACGATGAACGGGTAGGGCAGGAGCAGGAGCAGGGTGCCGACGGGCAGCGGGGCCGTGCCGAGGAGGCTCTGGAAGGCGGGGGTGTAGACGAAGACCGCGACGAGGAGGATCTCGCCGGCGATGGCGGCGACGAGGTAGCGGTTGCTGGTGATCCCGATGGAGCGCAGCGAGGCGCGCTGGGTGCGGACGGCGAAGGCGGTCCCGATCTGGCCGGCGATCATCCCGAGGAAGGTCATGGTGGTGGCCTGCTGATAGGCGTGGTGCAGGGGTGTTCCGGGGCCGGTGGCATCGCCGGGGTGCCAGCCGGAGCGGGTGAGGACGTAGAAGAAGCCGGCCATCTGGAGGACGGTGACCAGCAGGCCGAGGAACAGCCAGGCACGCAGCAGCATGGGGGTGCGGATGACGCCTTCGGAGCGCGGGCGCGGGGGGCGTCGCATGAGGCCGGGCTCGGCGTTCTCGCGGCTGAGGGCCAGGGCGGGCAGGGTCTCGCTGCCGACGTCGAAGGCGAGGAGCTGGAGGATGGTCAGGGGGAGGGGGACGGCTCCGCCGGTGAGGGCGAAGACGAGGAAGGGCGTCACCTCGGGGGTGGCGTGGGCGAAGATGTAGATGATGAACTTGCGGACGTTGTCGTAGATGCGCCGTCCGTCGCGGACGGCTTCGACGATCGAGGCGAAGTCGTCGTCGGTGAGGATCATCGTCGCGGCTTCCCGGGCGACATCGGTGCCGGAGCGGCCCATGGCCACGCCGATGTCGGCGCGGTGGAGGGCGGGGGCGTCGTTGACGCCGTCGCCGGTCATCGCCACCACGTGCCCCTGGTCGTGCAGGGCCTCGGCGATGTGGAGCTTGGCCTCCGGGGAGGCGCGGGCGAAGATGACGTCTTCTTCGGTGCGGACCAGTTCGGCGACCTCGTGTTCGTGCATCCGGTCGAGGTCGTCTCCGGTGACGACGCGCGGGTGGGGGCCGGTGATGCCGACGCGGCGGGCGATTGCCGCTGCGGTGAGGGGGTGGTCGCCGGTGATGACGATGACGCGGATCCCGGCGGTGCGGCAGTGGGCGACGGATTCGGCCACCTCGGGGCGGGGCGGATCGAGGAGGGTGATCAGGCCGACGAAGCACAGGTCGTGCTCGGCGTCGGCCCTGCGGTGCGGCGGCCGTCCCTCCTTCGCCAGGGTGCGCTGGGCCAGGGCGAGCACCCGCAGGCCGTCGGAGGCGAAGGCGTCGACCTGCGCCGTGACGCGGTCGCGAGCGGCATCGTCCAGGGCGGCCGGCCGGCCGTTCTCGTCCAGCAGGGTCGTGCAGCGCGGCAGGACCGCTTCCGGGGCCCCTTTGGTGTGGACCACGAGGTCGTCGCCGTGCCGGTCGATCGTCGACATCAGCTTCAGCTCGGGGTCGAAGTGGAACTGCCAGCGCCGTGCGGCCTCCCGGCGGTCGGCGTCGGGGTCGGCACCCAGGGCCTGGGCGGCCAGCAGCACGGCCACTTCGGTGGGATCACCGGTCGGCTCGGTGTCCGGCTGGAGCCGGGCGTTGTTGCAGGCCGCGCCGATACGGGCCGCCACCCGGAGCGCCGGCGCGGACTGCGGCGACGGCCCCGCGGGTTCTTCGCCGTCCAGGTCGGTGAGTCCCCGCGCGGTCCAGACGGCCGTCGGGCGCATGCGGTTCTCGGTGATGGTGCCGGTCTTGTCGGTGCAGATGACGTCCGTCGAGCCGAGGGTCTCCACCGCGCTGAGTCGTTTGACCAGCGCGCCGCGGGCCGCAAGCGCCCGGACGGCCACGGCCAGCGCCAGGGTGATCACCGGGAGCAGGCCCTCGGGCACCATGCCGGCCAGCAGTCCGGCAGCGAAGATCACCGACTGGACCAGGGACAGACCCGCACCGAAAACGGCCAGCGGCACGAAAGCCAGCGCCAGCGCCGCCGAGGCCGCGGCGATCAGCCATGCCACCCGCCGCACCTGACGCTCCAGCGGGCTGGGCTCCTGCTCGATCCGCTGCGAGAGGGCCGCGATGCGGCCCAGCTCGGTCGCCATCCCGGTCGCGAACACCACGCCGTGAGCCTCGCCCCCGGTGCAGTTCGTGCCGCTGAACACCAGGTCGTGAGCCCGCAGCACCGGCACGTCGACATCCAGCATGGCCGCGGACCGCAGGTCCGGCACCGACTCACCGGTCAGCGCCGACATGTCCACCTCGACCGCACCCGCCAGCAGCCGTACGTCAGCCGGAATCCGGTCACCCTCCTCGATCACGACGATGTCGCCCGGCACCAGCTCGGCCGCGTCGACCTCGACCTGGACACCGTCGCGCACCGCCTTGGCCCGCTGCGGCAGGTACTGCGCCAGAGCCTCCACTGCCCGCTCGGCCTCCACCTCCTGCGCGAACGCGAATCCCGCGTTCAACAGGATGATCAGCACCACCGCCGCAGCGACCACCTGCGAGCCGACAGCGAACAGGAGCACGACGGCCAGCCACAGCAACAAGGCCAGCGGATGCGTGAGCTGTCGCCCCAGCTCCCGCGGCCAGCGCCGCCCGTGCCTGCGTTCCAGTTCGTTGCGCCCGTACTGCACCAGATGCCGCCGCGCCTCCGCGCTCGACAGCCCCCGGCGGGAACTGCGCAGATCGCGCAGCAGCAGCTCCGCGGCCTCCTCCGGATTCACCCCGGGGGGCCGCAGCCATGCCTCGTGCCGACTCCTCACCGCACCAGGCTACTGGCCATTTAAGAGCAATCACTCTCATAGCGGACTTTGCGTCAGAAATGGCTTGGCGCCTCATCGGTCGGGATGTTCAGCAACCCGGCTCATCGTTCTCCCTGTGAAGTCCATTCCTAAGCAAGCCACTTGAACCCGGCCTGATCGAACTCCCCATCGCCGAGGGGACGGTGCGGACGCCCGGCGCCGGCGGTTTCCGCTCGTTCGGTGCCGCGACGACGGCCTCGGCCGTTCGTCCCTCGAGCGGGCTGGTCAGACGATGTCGAGGAACTCGGCGACCGGCCGCCGGGGACTCGGCCGACCCTCGGGTCCCCAGCCCAGCCGCACGATCATCTGCACATTGGTCATGGCCGACAGAGGGTCACGTGCCACCCACCTGAGTTCCGGCCACTCCAGCGGATGCGACAGCAAGGAGGCCACCAGCCCGAGGTCCGTGGCGACGAGCAGGACGCGTTCCAGTGCCTGACCGGCCCGCAGCCAGTCCTCCCGGCCGTCGCGGGCCGTGCCCAGCAGAGCGAGGTGGGGGTCCTCCTCGAAGGTGGCCCACTCACGGCCGGGGACCGTGCGTCCATTGGCGAAGTCGCGGACGGGCGATGCGGCGCGTCGCCCACGGGGGCCGAGTGCCTCGACCGGGATGCCGTCCGTGATCTCCACCGGGCCGGCCGGCTCCACCCGGGTCCAGCGTTCGGTCTCACGGCGGAGCTCGGGATCCGCCTTCGCCCAGCAGTCGGCGTCCTCCGCCAGCCGCAGGAGCGAACGGACGTGCCAGATGCCGGGGAACAGCAGCTGAGCCCCCTCGGCCTCGGCGGCCTCGGCGAGCCGACCGCGCCAGGTCTCCGGGATGTCCTGTTCGAGGAAGGGGTGACGGCTCGAGTGACGCCGGCGGACGGCCGGACCCAGCAGGGCGAGAGCCATGTCGGGCGGGGCGGGATCCCACAGGCGCACCTCGGCGAGCAGGTCGGTGTCGGCCGGGTACGGCAGCAGCCGCACGTCCGGCGCCAGGCCGGCCGCCGCGGCGGCCACCCGCAGGTTGAGCAGCGCGGCCCCGCATCCCAGGTGCAGGCCACGGGCCTCAGGATCGGTCCGCGGCAGGGCGCGGGTCCGGTCGGCGTACAGGAGCAGGACCCCCGTGTCCGACAGGTAGCGGAAGGCCCAGGGCTGGGTGTTGTGCAGTGACGGCGCGGCCGAGGCTTCCGACACGAGGGCGGAGACGGTGGCCGTGTCCTGGTCGCGTATCGACATGGGGACTTTCCTTCGTGCGGCGTGCGAACCATTTCCGCCCCCCTCTCCAGTGTGTACTCCCGCACCCCGACCCAGCAGGGCCGACCGGACCCGGTGCCGGACCGTGCGGACCCTGCGCGGAGCCGGCGGGCGGGCGACCATGGTGCTGACGGAAGGCTTGCCCTGCCACGAGTGATCGGAGGACACCGTGACTGCTCATCCCGGTGAAGGGCCTCGGATTGTCGTCGGAGTGGACGGCTCGGACTCGTCCAAGCAGGCCCTGCGCTGGGCACTGCGTCAGGCGGAGATGACCGGCAGCGTGCTGGAGGCGGTGACCGCCTGGGAGTATCCGAAGCTCTACGGCTCCCTCGGCTGGATGCCGCCGATGAGCGAGGAGGAGGTCGACTTCGAGCGGATCGCGCGCCAGGTCCTGCTGGACGCCGTCAAGGAGGTGGCCGGGCCGGAACCGTCCGTGGAGATGCGGACCACGGTCGCCTTCGGACCGCCGACGAGCGTCCTGCTCGAAGCCTCCAAGGAGGCCGTGCTGCTGGTGCTGGGCAGCCGAGGGCACGGCGGTTTCACGGAGGCGTTGCTGGGATCGGTCGGTCAGCACTGCACCCATCACGCCGTCTGCCCGGTGGTGATCATCCGGGGAGCGCCCTCGGACTCCTGACGCGGCGCGGCCCGCCGGCCCGCCTGCGTTTGGTCCGGATGGCCCCGTACCGAGGTCCCGTCGGCCACTGGGCGCGGGTGTTCGCCGGAGGCAGGATCAGAGGTGTCACCAGGAGGAGGTGCCACCGATGAGGACGAAGCGCCGGTTGTGGCGATGGCGGAGCAATCCGCTCAAGCGGCGCGAGGACGTCGTGGAGGCGTGGATCATGCTCCTCGTCTGGGTCGTGGCCGTGATCGGCGGAGCCGTGGCCGGAGTGCTGACCGCCCAGGCCACCGTCGGCCTGCTGGCACGGCAGCGGGCCGACCGGCACCCCGTGCACGCCGTGCTCCTCACCGACGCGCGGCGCTCCGGCACCGGCCCCTGGGCCGGGCGCATCCTGGTCGAGGCCCCGGTGCGCTGGCGGTCCCCGGACGGTGCGACCCGGACCGGCCGCGCACTGGTCGACAACGGCTTGCGCGCCGGGTCCCGCGTCGTGGTCTGGCAGGACGAGTGGGGCACGCTCTCTCCCGCCAAGCCCGCGAACCCGACGGAGAGCTCGTTCGAAGCGGGCCTCTTCGGACTCGGCGCCGCCCTGACGGTCGGTGCCGCGAGCTACGGAGCGGGTGCACTGGGACGTGTATGGCTGGACCGGCGGCGGTCGGCCCGCTGGGACCGTGAGTGGGATCTGGTGGAGCCTCGCTGGGCCCGCGGGCCCGGCTGACCCGGACCGCCGACCCGTTCAGCCGTCCCAGACCCACTCGGCCACCTCGGGCAGGTCGGCACCGTGCGCCCGGATCCACGCCCCGTGGCGGGTGCGCTCGTCGGCCATGGCCTGACGCACGGCGGCCGCACGGACCGCGAGCCCCGGCACCCGGTCGATGACGTCCATGACGAGCCGGAACCGGTCGAGGTCGTTGCGGACGACCATGTCGAACGGAGTGGTCGTGGTGCCCGACTCCTTGTACCCCCGCACATGAAGGTTCCCGTGGCCGGCGCGCCGGTAGGCCAGACGGTGTACGAGCCACGGGTAGCCGTGGTACGCGAAGATCACCGGCTTGTCCGCCGTGAACAGGCCGTCGTACTCGAAGTCCGTCATGCCGTGCGGGTGTTCCTCATGGGGGAGCAGCCTGGTCATGTCGACCACGTTCACCACCCGCACCCGCAGCTCGGGAAGGTGACGGCGCAGCAGCTGGGCGGCGGCCAGGACCTCGAGGGTGGGTACGTCACCGGCGCAGGCCAGGACGACGTCCGGCTCGCTCCCGTCCTCGGAGCCGGCCCATTCCCAGATTCCCGCGCCGCGCGCGCAGTGGACGCGCGCCTCGTCCATGCTCAGCCAGTCGAAGCACGGCTGCTTGCCGGCCACGATCACGTTGACGTAGTCCCGGCTGCGCAGGACGTGGTCGGTCACCGAGAGCAGGGTGTTGGCGTCCGGCGGGAGGTAGACGCGGACCACTGCGGGGCTCTTGTTGAGGACATGGTCGACGAAACCCGGGTCCTGGTGGGAGAAGCCGTTGTGGTCCTGGCGCCAGACGTGCGAGGTCAGCAGGTAGTTAAGCGATGGGATGGGGGCGCGCCACGGCAGGCCACGGGCGGTCTTGAGCCACTTGATGTGCTGGCCGACCATCGAGTCGACGATGTGCGCGAACGCCTCGTAGCAGGAGAAGAGGCCGTGCCGGCCGGTGAGCACATACCCTTCGAGCCAGCCCTGGCAGAGGTGTTCGGAGAGCACTTCCAGGACCCGGCCGTCCCGCTCCAGATGCTCGTCGACCGGCAGGATCGCCGCCTGCCACGCCTTGCCGCTGACGTCGTAGACCGCCTCGAGCCGGTTGGACGCGGTCTCGTCCGGGCCCACCAGCCGGAAGTCCCGGCGGGTCCGGGTGTCCCTCATGACCTGCTTCAGCAGGGTGCCGACGAGACGGGTGGGCTCGTGCAGGGTGACGCCCGGCTTGTCCACGGGCACGGCGATCGCGTCCAGGTCGGGCAGGGGCAGCTCGCGGGTCAGCAGCCCGCCGTTCGCGTGCGGCGTGGCGCCCAGGCGTTCGTCGCCCGCCGGTACGCAGGACAGGACCTCGGGCGTGGGGCGGCCGTCGGCGCCGAACAGCTCCTCGGGCCGGTACGAGCGCATCCAGCGTTCCAGCTGGGCCAGGTGCTCGGGGTTGTCGCGCACGCCTGCGAGCGGCACCTGGTGGGACCGCCAGGTGCCCTCGACGGGGAGACCGTCGACCTCGGCGGGACCGGTCCAGCCCTTGGGCGTGCGCAGTACGATCACCGGCCAGTGCACCCGCTCGGTGACGCCTCCGCCGCGCGCGGACTGCTGCATGAGGGAGATGCGGTCCAGCGCGTCGTCCAGGGCCGCTGCCATGGCGCGGTGCACGGCGGCCGGATCGTCGCCGCTCACGTGGATCGGCTCGTGCCCGTACCCGCGCAGCAGCGCGTCGAGCTCCGGCTCGGGCAGGCGGGACAGCACGGTCGGGTTGGCGATCTTGTACCCGTTGAGGTGCAGGACGGGCAGGACCGCGCCGTCGTGCACCGGGTCGAGGAACTTGTCGGAATGCCAGGACGCCGCCAGCGGTCCCGTCTCCGCCTCGCCGTCCCCGACGACACAGGCGACCACCAGACCCGGGTTGTCGAATGCCGCCCCGTAGGCGTGGGCCAGGGAGTAGCCGAGCTCGCCGCCCTCGTGGATCGAGCCGGGCGTCTCCGGAGCCACATGGCTGGGTACGCCACCGGGGAAGGAGAACTGCCGGAACAGCCGCGCCATGCCGTCCCCGTCCCGGGGCACGTCCGGGTACGTCTCGCTGTAGCTGCCGTCCAGCCAGGAGCCCGCCAGCACGGCGGGCCCTCCGTGCCCCGGCCCCCAGACGCACAGCGCGTCCAGGCCGCGCTTGCTGATCACCCGGTTCAGGTGTGTGTACACGAGATTGAGTCCCGGAGAGGTGCCCCAGTGGCCGAGCAGCCGCGGTTTGATGTGCTCCGGCCGCAGCGGCTCGGTGAGCAGGGGGTTGTCCATCAGGTAGATCTGGCCCACGGCCAGGTAGTTGGCGGCGCGCCAGTGCGCGTCGAGACCGCGCAGCTCCTCGTCGGTGAGAGCGGTCGCGGCGGTGTGGTCGTCCTTCGGCATCGCATCTCCGGATTCGGCATCCATGAACGGACAGTGTGCCGGGAAGGTCAGGAAAGTTCCGGTATGACGGCCACCGGGCACGCGGCACGGTGCAGCACCCCGTGCGTGACGCGGCCCAGTTGCAGGCCGAAGCGGCCGTGCCGGCGCCGGGCGCCCACCACGAGGAGATCCGCCCCGCCGGAGAGCTCGACCAGGGCGTCCCGGGCGCGGCCCTCGACGGTGTGGCCCTCCACCTTCAGATCGGACGGGACCTCGTCCAGAGCCTCCTCCACCAGCTCGGTGGCCTGCCGCTCCTCGAAGTGCGCCGGCTCGCCGGTGAGCAGCGGATGCCCGGCGGCCGTGTGCGGATGGCGCCAGGCGCGAACCGCGTGCAGGGACACACCGCGCAGCTGTGCCTCCTCGACGGCGAAGCGCCGCGTGACGGTCGCCCCGGGCTCCTCACCGACGCCGAGCACGACGCCTCCCGTGGGAGCGTCCTCCCGGACGCCGCGCACCACGACCACGGGACAGAGCGCGCGCCCGGCGACCGCCAGGCTCACGGAGCCGAGCAGCATCTCCGTCACCCCGCCACGGCCCCGGCAGCCGAGCACCAGGACGCCGGCGAGCTCGCTCGCCCGCACGAGTGCGTACTCCGGGTCCTCGGCCAGCACGACGGTGGCGACGCGCGCCTCGGGCCGGCGGAGTCCGGCACGGTGCGCCGCGGTCTCGACGAAACCCCGGGCCAGGACCTCCTCCCGCGGCTCCGCGGTCTCGTCGGCGCGTGCTGCTTCCTCGTAACGCTCCCAACGTGAGGCGTACATGATCCGCAGGGGCGCGCCGCGCAGTGCGGCCTCGTCGGCGGCCCAGTCCACGGCCCTCAGGCCGGACTCGGAGCCGTCGACTCCGACGACGACCGGGGGGTTCCCGCCGCCGTGCGCGGCACGGGCGGTCCGGGACATGCGATCCACCTCCTCCGAGCGGCGTTCGCGATCAGTCTCGTGAGGCCGGGCCCGCTCCGGCAGGGGCCGCAGGTCCCCCGGGCCGACGGCGAACGGCCCTCATGCCGGGCCGTTCGGCACCGTGACCGTGCGGGTACACCCGGGCGCGATGGTCACCGTGCGACCGGGGAGTTCGATGCGGACCGGGGACTGCTCCGAGTCCGGTACGGAGATCTCCAGCGCGTCCCCCCGCCGCCGTACGCCGAGTCCCCAGTGCCCGCGGTAGAACACCGTGAAGCCGTACTCGGACAGGGCGGGGAGGGGTGCCGGGTCCAGCCACAGGGCGCCCTCCCGTGTCTCCAGCCCGGTCAGACCGCGCTGCACCAGGTCGAGCGTCCCGGCCATGGCTCCGAGGTGTATGCCCTCACCGGTGGTGCCTCCCTGGATGTCGGCGATGTCCGCCCGCAGCGCCTCGTGGACGTAACTCCACGCCTCGGCCCGCCTGGCCCGCACGAGAACCACGCCGTGCACCAGTTCACTGAGGGTCGAACCGTGGCTGGTGCGCCGCAGGTAGTAGTCCACCGTGCGGCGCCAGGTCTCGTCGTCCATGCCGTACCCGAGACGCCGGAAGAGCGTCCGGAGCTCGGCGGGCGAGAAGAGGTAGCCGAGCATGAGCACATCGGCCTGTTTTGACGCCTTGTACCGGTTGGCCGAGTCGCCCTCCGCCTCCAGGATGCGGTCGAGCCGTCTGATGGAGTCGTAGCGGGCGCGGTAGCCGTCCCAGTCCAGTTCGGCGAGGTCGTCGTAGCCCTCGAACTGACTGATCACCCCCTGATGGAACGGCACCCGCAGGCGGTGGGAGACCTCCTGCCAGAGCGGGAGTTCGTCGGCGTCCATCCGCAGCCGGTGGAACAGCTCCCCGCGACGCCACGAGGGCAGCCCGCGGACGAGTTCCAGGGTCCGGGTCAGCACCCAGGCGGCGGTGACGTTCGTGTAGGCGTTGTCGTCGAGGCCGGGCCGCGAGGAGTCCGGGTAGGCGTCGTGGTACTCGTCCGGGCCTACCACCCCCCGGATGTGGTAGCGGTCGGTGCGGGGGTCGCGGACGGCGAGTCCCGCCCAGAAGCGGGCGATCTGGAGCAGCATCTCCGCGCCCCTGGAGTGCAGGTACTCCTGGTCGCCCGTGGCCTCGCAGTACTGCCAGATGTTGTACGCGACGGCGGAACCCACATGGCGCTGGAGCCGTGAGTGGTCCGGGAGCCAGCTGCCCGAGACGGGATTGAGATGCCATTCCTGGGACTCCTCCCGTCCGTCGCTGCCGCTCTGCCACGGGTACATCGCGCCGGTCCTGCCCTCCGCGGCCGCCGCCCGGCAGGCCCGGGGCAGCCGCCGGTACCGGTAGTCCAGAAGGGCCCGGGAGACGTCCGGGAAGTGCAGGTTGAGAAAGGGCACGACGAAGAGCTCGTCCCAGAAGACATGCCCCCGGTAAGCCTCCCCGTGCCAGCCGCGGGCCGGTACGCCGACATCGAGATCGGCGGTGTGCGGCGACAGGGTCTGAAGGACATGGAACAGGTGCAGACGCAGGATACGGCCGGCCTCGCCGGGCACCCGCACGTCCGCCCGGCGCCACAGCCGCTCCCAGGCGGCCGCGTGCGAGTCCAGCAGAGCGGGAAAGCCCGGCGCGTCCGACACCCGGTCGACCGCCTCGCCGAGCGGCTCGCTGATCGCCGTGTCCCGCGAGGTGAACAGCGCCACGGTCTTGTCCACGGTGACCGGCCGGCCGGGGACGAGCGGCACGACCAGACGGTGAACGGCACGGTGCCGCGTCCGGCTGAGCCACGGCGACACGGGCCCCCGGCCGCCGGCGACCGTCGTCCTGGCCGCCAGGGCGACGGTCACGTCCGAGGCGCTGGTACGGCAGCTCAGCCACACCGTTCCCGGCTCCCGCAGCCCTGTGCCCAGATGCCTCAGGTGGCGCTGCGCGAGACCCCGGTAGCGGTGGACGTTGCCGTTGAGCACCTCGCCGTCCAGCGCGCTCTCGATCTCGACCTCGCCGTCCCCTCCCTCGGGCGAGAGGACCGTGCGCAGCGCGGCCAGGTGCGGGTCCTCCATGTGCACCAGGCGGATCTGCTCCACTCCCACGGCCATGCGCCCGTGCCGGAAACGGAAGGACCGCGTGAGCGTGCCGCGCCGCAGATCCAGCACGTGCCGGTGCCCCTCGGGAGCGCGCGTGTCGGGCGAGTACCAGGGCCCCCACTCCCGGCCGGGGCCTCGTACCCGGAAACGCAGGGGCAGCCAGTTCGGGAGGTTGACGAGGTCCTCGTTGACCACGTTCCGGCCCGCCACCGCCGACTCCAGGCGGTCGTAACAGCCGGCCACGTAGGTGCCCGGGTAGTGGACCAGACCGGCCCGGCACTCCGGCAGGGCGCCCCGCGTGGCGAAGTACCCGTTGCCCAGGGTGCAGAGGGACTCCCGCAGCCGCTCGCCCGCCGGGTCGTAGCCCTTCCACTCCCAGGTCCACTCGGACATCCCGCCCTCCGCCGCTACCCCACGGTGCGGGAGGGGGCGAGGTCGAACTCCACGTCCACCACGCCGTCCACGGCCCTGGTCAGCCCGGCCGCGACGGGCACCAGCGAGGTGTCCCGGACCTGGCCGACGAACGTGACCACACCGTCGTTCACCTCCACGTGCACGGTGGACGCCGGCGCCCGGAAGAGGTGCGACACCACCTCGTGCCGTACCTCGTCCGCGATGTCGGCGTCGCTGCGCAGGAAGACCTTCAGCAGGTCCGTCCGGCTGACGACACCCGCCAGCAGACCGTCGTCCCCCACGACGGGCAGTCGCCGGACGCCGTTCTGCGCCATGAGCCGCGCGGCCTGGGCGAGGGGTGCCTCGGCGTGGACCGTCACGGCGGGAGACGACATCAGTTCCGCCGCGGTGAGCGCCTCGGCCTTCACCACGCCACGCGACCCGAGCAGTTCCGCCCCGTCTGGCCCGGGGGCGTCCCACATCTCCTCCTTGGGGAGCAGGTCCGCCTCCGAGACCACACCGACCACGCGGCCCTCGCCCTCGATCACCGGCAGGGCGCTCACCCGCCAGTCCTGCAGGAGCCGGACGATCTCCTTGAACGGGGCGCGCGGGCCGATCGCGGCGACCGTGGAGGTCATCACGTCGCCGACGGTGAGGGGGCTGCCGTACATGATGTCTCCTCGGATCTTGTGAACCGGGCACGGCTCCTTCAAGCGTGCGCCGGGTGCGGGTGAGCGGCCATGCGACGGCCCGGGTTCGCCGGACGACAGGGACGGAAGGGTTCCGAGCAGGTCCCAGCGGCTTACCACGCCCACGATGACGTCCCCGGCGTCCACGACCGGCAGCCGCTTGACGTGCCGCTCCACCATGATCCGTGCCGCCTCGGCCACCGACGCGCCGGAGCGGACGGTGACGGCCGGAGTGCTCATCAGCCGTTCGGCGGTCCGGGCGCCCGCCTTCACCAGGTCGGCCCCGCGATGCTGCCGGATGAACATGGCCGGGTTGTTGTCCCAGAACTCCTCCTTGGGCAGCAGGTCCGCCTCGGACACCACCCCGGCCACCCGGCCGTCCCCCTCCAGGACCGGCAGGGCGCTGACATGCCAGCGCTCCATGCGATCGACGATGTCCTTGAACAGGGCGCCGCGCCCCACGGCCACCACGGCCCGGGTCATCACGTCGTCCACTCGGTAGCGGCTGCTGTGCATGAGCTTCTCCCTCGCGCGATGAACGGGGCTCAGTCGAGGCGGAAGCCCGTGATCAACTCGGGATGGATGCGGGCCACCAGCTCCGCGTCGTGCCATGGCTCCCGCGTCCCCAGACGCGCCCGTACGCGGGCGATCTCCTCGGCGTCGGTCACCAGGCGCGCGTATCCGACGACCACGACGCTCCACCCGAGGTGAGTGGCCGCGTCGATGCTGTCGGCCTGGTACGCGACGACGACACCGCGGCCGTCGCCGCCCTCGCCGTGCGGCGTGAGGGTGGCGTCCTCGGGAGTCCGGATCACGATGTCGCCGTCGTCCAGCACGTGACTGACCGGGCGGACGCTGGGCAGCGCCTGCCGGGTGAAGACGAGCCTTCCGAGGGTCACACCGGCCAGCAGCCGCAGGGCCTCGGCCGGTCCCAGCTCGACGGGCCGGCGTGGGGGAGCGTGATCGCGGGCCATGTGTCTCTTCCCGGCTGTGAGGGGCTCCCACGGCGACCCGGCGAAGGCGGGAAACGATCCGGTGGGCCGGCGGAGCCGTTCCGCGGTGCGGATGTCGCACCCGTTGGTGCTTCCACTGTCCGGCCCTGCGGACGCGTGGCCGAGTGCCGGTCGGGCCCGGACCGGGGGCCGGACGTCCCTCTTCCCCTCACCCGGTGTCCGCCGCGGTGAGCCGGCAGTCCACACCCACGACACCCTCCACGCCACGGATCATGCGGGCCGCGACATCGACGGAGGCCGCCTCCCCGACGCGGCCGGTCACCGTGACGACGCCGTCGTCCACCACGATGTGCACGGGCTCGACCGGGGCGGGGAAGAGGACGTCGACGACATCGCGGCGGATCTCGTCGGCGAGATCCCCGTCCGGCCGCAGAAACGGTTTGAGCAGATCGCCGCGGCTGACGACACCGTCGAGCAGACCCTCGGAGGTCACCACCGGCAGCCGCTTCACCCGTTTGACGGCCATGATGCGCGCCGCCTCGGCGACGGTGGCGTCGGCGTGGACGGTGACGGCGGGAGTGCTCATCAGTTCCCCGGCCGTCACCGCGCCGGCCTTGGCCAGGTCCGGCATCCGGCGCATCTGGGTGAGCCGGTCCGGGACGTCGCCGCGGAACTCCTCCTTGGGCAGCAGATCGGCCTCGGAGACCACACCGATCACCCGGCCGTCCCCCTCCAGCACCGGCAGGGCGCTGACCTGCCACTGCTCCATGCGCTCGACGATGTCCTTGAACAGGGTGCTACGACTCACCGCGACGACCGCACGCGTCATCACGTCGCTCACATGGTGCGGGGTGCCAGTCATGGTCAACTCCTCGTGCCTGGTGCTGTGACCGGAAAGGTCTGCCGCGAGCCGGTGAACCCTTCCGGTCACAGCACCAGCGCCCCGGCGCCCGGCCGGACGGACGGCCGGCCCTCTCCACCGGCTCTGGTCCCAGCGTGCGCGCCGCCCGGGCCTTCCACCACGGGACACCTGGCCCCGGGCCGGGACCTTCGGCCCGCTCCAGTCCGGTACGACGCTCGCCAGGAGCCGGGCGCCGCCTTCGCCGGAGCGCGCGCAGCGAGGCGCTGCGGCCTCCGGATCCGCCGCTCGCAGCCGGCCGCGTGCGGCGGCTTGCCCGAGGCGAACCGTCCGCGAAGCCCGTACGCCTTCGCCGGCGGTTGACTAGGCTGAAAACGGAGGCAAACAGCCGATCCACGCAATTCGCCAGCTGGAGGACCCCGTGGTCGCAGGCCCCGAGGAGCCCCGCACGCGGCGGCCGCATCCGAGGCTTGACAAGCTCCTGGCGGAGCTGCGCGAGCAGGTCGGCGCCGGTCGCGGCGCGGAGAGCCATGTCCTCGGACTTCTCGAGGCGGTGCTCGCCGTCGGCAGCGAACTGGACCTGAAACAGGTGCTGCGCTCACTCGTCGAGGCCGCGGCGGTCCTCGCCGACGCCGAGTACGCGGCCCTCGGCGTGATCGGCCCGGACGGCAACCGGCTCTCCGCGTTCCTCACGGTCGGTGTCGACGAGCGGACGACGGCCGCCGTGGGCCCGTTCCCCGAGGGCCGTGGCCTCCTGGGCGAGCTGATCCGGCGGCCCGCGCCCATGCGGATCGAGGACATACGCGACCATCCGTCCTCCTACGGCTTTCCTCCGGGGCATCCGCCGATGGGCAGCTTCCTCGGCGTCCCCATCCGCGTCCGGGACCGCGTCTTCGGCAACCTCTACCTGACGGAGAAGCGCGGCGGGCGCCAGTTCGACGAGGCCGACGAATCGATGATCTCCGCCCTCGCGGCGGCTGCCGGCGTCGCCATCGACAACGCGCGGCTCTACGAGGAGGCCCGGCTGCGTGAGCGCTGGCTGATGGCGAACGCGGAGATAGGGCACAGCCTCATGTCCGACTCCGACGGAGCCGGCGTGCTCGGTCTGATAGCGGAGCGTGCCCGGGAGATCTCGGGCTCCGCCCTGGCCGCGGTGGCCGTCCCGATGGAAGCCGAGCACGCCCTGAGCGTGGAGATCGCCCTCGGCGTGGACGCCGAGGCGCATCGCGGGCTGGTGCTGCCCGTGGAGGGGACTCTGACAGGTCTCGCTTACGTGGCGCAGGCGCCGGTCGTGAGCGACGATGTGACCAACGACGTTCGCATAGATCCCGAGCCGCCGCGTTTCGGCGGCCTCGGCCCGGCCGTGGCCGCGCCGATCGGCACGGCGTCGACGGGAATCAGGGGAGTGGTGCTGGTGGCACGCGACGCCGGGGAGTCCGTGTTCCTGCCGAAGGAGACCGAGATGCTGCAGAGCTTCGCGGCGCAGGCGGCGATCGCCATGGAACTGGCAGACCGCCGACGTGACGCCCAGCAGTTCGCTCTCCTCGAAGATCGCGACCGCATCGCGCGCGACCTGCACGACGTGGCCATCCAGCGGCTGTTCGCCACGGGAATGACCCTGCAGAGCGCGGGCCGGTTCATCGACCATCCGGAGGCTTCCGAACGGGTGATGCGAGCCGTGGACGACCTCGACGAGACGATCAAGATCATCAGGTCGACGATCTTCGGTCTGCGCTCCCGTTCCGGCCCGACGGCGGACCGCCTGCGCACCCGGGTGGTCCACGTCGTGAACGCGGCCGCACCGGCACTGGGCTTCACCCCGAGCGTGCGCATGGAAGGGCTGATCGACACCGACGTGCCTCCGGCCGTCGCCGACCACGTCGTGGCGGTACTCACCGAGGCGCTCACGAACGTCGCCCGCCACGCCCACGCCGACCGCACCCGGGTGATGCTGACGACCGACGGTCACGAGGTGTGTGCCGAGGTGACGGACAACGGCAGGGGCATCCCTCCCGGTGGCAGACGAAGCGGCCTGCTCAACCTCGCGGAGCGCGCGCGGAACCTGGGCGGCCGTCTGGAGGTCACCTCCTCGGGCGGCGGTACGACCCTGTGCTGGCGGGTTCCCCTGGTTCCGCCGCAGGAGGCGGGGGACTGAGGGGCGGGACCGGGCGGCCTCAGCCGCCGGTTGCGTCCAGGGCGCTCTGCAGGGAGCGAATGTAACCCCCGCTGGTGTACGTGGCTCCGGACACGGCGTCTATACGGGCGCTCTGGGCATCGAGCGCCTCCCCGGTCAGCCGCGGCACCGCGTACGCGGCGATCTCGCGGTCGCGCGGGTTGGCGTCCGGAACCTGCACCGCGGTGACGGCGGTCAGCCTGCCGCCGCTGATGGTGACGCGCACCTGAACCGGCCCGTAAGGGGTGTCGATCGTGTCGCCCGTGAACGTGCCCGACCGCCTCGTGCCCTGGGTCTGACCCGGTGAGGTGCCGGTGGGGAGATGACCGGCCGTCGCGGGCGCGGGCGGCTGATGCGGTTTGAGGGCGAGCAGCATCGTGATGACCGCCGTCGTCGTGGCGAGCGTGAGGAGAGTGCGGCGCATGAGTGTCTCCGGCGAAAGCGCGGGCGGGAAGGGGGAGTGGACCGGCGGCGTGCTGAGGACGCCCCTACAGGGAGAAGGACTCGCTGTGGACGCGGCGGGCGGGAACCCCGGCCGTCCGCAGGGCCGTGAGCGCAGCCTCGGTCATTCCGGGAGGACCGCACACGTAGCAGTCGCGGTCGGCCACGTCCGGTACGAGAGCCTGGAGCGTCCGCGCGTCGAGGGGAATCCGGTAGCCCGCCGGTTCGCTCACCGAGAGGTGGAGCCGGGTACCGCGCGCCGCGGCCAGCTCCTCCAGCTCGCCGCGCAGGACCAGGTCCTCGGGCCGCCGCGCCCAGTACACCAGCACGGGGTCACCGGGGAGCGTCTCGAACAGGGTCCGCAGCGGAGTGATGCCCACCCCGCCCGCCAGCAGCAGCGACCGGGTGCCGCGGGAGCGGTCGCCGGTCAGCGCGCCGTAGGGCCCCTCGGCCCAGACCCGGGTACCGGGACGCAGCCGCGTCAGCCGGGCACTGTGGTCACCGGCGGCCTTGACCGTGATCCTCAGCCCGCGCCCGTCGGCCGGAGCCGACAGCGAGTAGGGCGACGCGGTCCACCACATGCCCGGGACCATGAACCGCCACCGCATGAACTGTCCAGGACGGATGCGGAGTTCCTCCAGATGGCGTCCGGTGATCAGCACCGACACCACCCCCGGCCCCTCGGCCCGCACCCCGGCGACCCGCAGCCGGTGCCGGCGGGACAACCGGACGGGCTTCAGGACCCGGAACCAGCAGACCAGCCCGGCGACCCCGCCGTACAGCGCGTACCAGCACGCCTGCGCCACGGTGTTGCCCGCGAAGTCGGCCCCGGTGGCCAGTTGGTGGCCGAAAGCGAGGAACACCGCGGCATAGGTCGCCAGGTGCAGGTGGTACCAGGTCTCGTGACTCAGCCTGGTGCGCGCGGCCCTCGCGGAGACCACGGCGGTGACCAGGAAGATCACCAGGGCGGCGAGTGCCTTCAGCATGTCCGGGTAGTGCAGCACCACCTGGCCCGCCTCGCGCACGGGCGACACCCGTCCGGTCAGCGCGTAGCCCTCGATGATCAGCACCACGTGCGCCGTGATCAGCGTGATCGTCCATCGGCCGAGCCAGGCGTGCCAGCGGGCGAGCCGGTCGGGCCCCACCGTCGCGTCGAGCAGGGGAACCCGGCTCATCAGCAGCACCACCAGCGCGCACAGGTAACCCGCCAGCAGTCCCGTCAGGCGGCCCGCCCCCGTCAGCCAGCCCGACGCGCCGACCACGGAAGAGGTGTCCGCCCACCACAGCCCCAGCAGGGCGGCCGCGCCGCCGAGGGCCGCGCAGCGCACGGCCCCGACGGCCAGGCTCTCCGACATGCCCCGCCCCGCACGTCCGGGGCCGTTCGGCGCCCGGACGGGGCGTATGACCTGAGTGCTCACTTCTGTCCCTCCTTGCCGCGGAAGACCGCACCGGTCGGCGCTCGGACACCACCGTGACCGAGCAGGCTTTGAAAACCCTCTCAACGGCGGATCCGGGACGATGTTCAGAGGAAACTCAGAACATCGCCGAGCCGCCCGCCCCGCGGGGATGCCGCATGCTGGAACCGAGATGAACAGCCATGACTCCCCCGCTCCGGCACCCCGCACCCCCGACGGAAGGGCGCCGCGGGCGCTGGTCGTCGACGACGAGGCCGACCTGACCGACGTCGTCGGCGCCGCTCTGCGCTCCGAGGGCTGGGACGTGCGCACCGCGGCCACCGCCGCCGAGGCCCTCGCGGTGACCGCCTCGTTCGAACCCGACGCCGTGGTCCTCGACTGGATGCTGCCCGACGGCGACGGTCCCGGCGTACTGCGCCGGCTTCGCCGGGACCGACCTGGGCTGTGCGTGCTCTTCCTCACCGCGCGCGACGCCGTGGAGGACCGCGTCGCGGGCATCACCGCCGGTGCGGACGACTACGTCACCAAACCGTTCAGCATCGAGGAGCTCCTGGCCCGCCTGAGGGGCCTGATGCGCCGGGCAGGGCTGACCGCCCAGCACCAGCCCGACGACGCCAACCTCGTCGTCGGCGATCTCGTGATGGACGAGAGCGCCCGCGAGGTGACCCGCGGCGGCCGGCACGTGGACCTGTCCAAGACGGAGTTCGAGCTGCTGCGCTACCTCATGCGCAACCCGCGGCGCGTGCTGTCCAAGGCCCAGATCCTGGACCGGGTGTGGGCCTACGACTTCGGGGGCCGCGCCCATGTCGTCGAGCTGTACATCAGCTATCTCCGCAAGAAGATCGACGCCGGCCATCCGCCCCTCATCCACACCGTCCGCGGCGTGGGCTACGTACTGCGTCCGGAACAGCGATGAGCCGCTCGCTGCGCCTGCCCCGGTCCCTGCGCGCCCGCCTCACCACCGGACTCGTCCTGCTGCTCGCGCTGGCCTGCACGTGCGTCGGCATCGTCACGGTGCTGGCGCTGGAAGGGTTCCTGGTCAACCGCCTGGACCAGCAACTCGCCGCCACCGGAGGCCGGTTCGCCGCGAGCCTGGAGCACGAGGCGCGTCGCGACGCGGACAACCTCCCGGACACCCGCGGCCAGTCCGACGGCACCCTCGGGGCCCGCAGCTTCGAGGGGCACGTCACCGCGGCGGCCGTGGTGCGCGGGACGGCCGACCGGGTGGTCCCGCTCAGCGAGGCCGACCGGCGCACCCTCCTCACTGTAGAGGCCGACGGCCGCCCCCGGACGGTCCACCTCACCGGCATCGGCGCCTATCGCGTCGCGGCCTGGAGCGGCGACGACGCGGACGTCCTGATCACCGGTCTGCCACTGCACCCGGTGGAGGAGACCGTGCACCGGCTCGAAGCCGTGGAGTCCGTCGTCTTCGGGGCCGTCCTCGTCGCGGCCGGCGTCACCGGCGCGCTGTGGGTGCGCCGTTCACTGCGCCCACTGGAACGGCTGGACCGCACCGCGCAGCAGGTGACCGCTCTTCCCCTGGCGACCGGACAGGTGGCCATGCCGCCGCCACTGCCGGCCGACCGCGCCGACACCGAAGTGGGCCGCCTCACCCACTCGTTCAACCAACTTCTCGGCCATGTCGGCGACGCCCTCGACCGCCGTCACCGGGGGGAGGAACGGCTGCGCACCTTCGCCGCCGACGCCGGACACGAACTGCGGACGCCCGTCGCCACCATCCGCGCCCACGCCGAACTCGCCATGCGGCACGGAGAGCCACT
The DNA here is from genome assembly GCF_053596035.1 of Streptomyces sp. NPDC001781. NCBI lineage: Bacteria > Bacillati > Actinomycetota > Actinomycetes > Kitasatosporales > Streptomycetaceae > Streptomyces > Streptomyces sp. NPDC001781. Next base: position 77,680 of record NZ_JBSFFI010000008.1, read on the forward strand.
GCCCGGCGAGGTGCGGCACGCCCTGGAACGCATCGAGGCGCAGTCGCGGCGCATGAGCCTCCTGGTCGACGAGCTCCTTCTGCTGGCCCGGCTCGACGCGGGACGTGAACTCCGGCGAGAGCCGGTCGACCTGACCCGGATCGTCCTCGACGCGACCGCGGACGCGGCGGCCCGCCACCCCGGACACCGCTGGGAGCTCGACCTGCCCGAGGAACCCGTCGAGGTGACCGGAGACCCCGAACGACTGCAGCAGGCCGTCACCAACCTGCTCGGCAACGCCGGGCGCCACACGCCGGAGGGGACCCGCGTCGACATCGTCCTGTCGGCCGGACCGGGACCGGCCCGGCTCTCGGTCACCGACGACGGCCCCGGCATTCCGCCCGACCTGCTGACGCGCGTGTTCGGCCGCTTCACCCGCGGCGACTCGTCCCGTGCGCGTGCCACGGGCTCGACCGGTCTCGGCCTCGCCATCGTGGACGCCGTCGCGCGGGCACACGGCGGCCGGATCGAGGCGAGCAGCGAGGCCGGTCGTACCTGCTTCACCCTGATCCTGCCCGCCGAGGACGATCAGCCCGGCGTCGGTCCGTCCTGACCCGCACGGGCCACCGGGCGGGGGCACCGCTTCGCCCCCGCCCGCACGGGTGGCGCAGGCTCAGATGGTCGGGGTGTCGTCGACGACCGGCTTGTGGATCTCCACGACGGGCTTCCATCCGGCGGTGAACTCGATGAAGTCCGCACGGGTGGGGTAGGTGTCGATGGCGCGACGGTCCCGCTTGGGGCTGTCGCCCCCCTTGCGCCCGCGGGGAATCTGCTCCTCGAAGATGTCGACCTTGACGTCGGGAACCTCCTTCAGACCCTGGCGCCAGATCTGCACGACGTCGGCGCCGAACGCCTGCCGGGCCGCCGCGTAGAGAGCCGAGAGGGCTCCCTTGTCACCGCCGGGGACGAAAAGCGCGAGGTCGAGGACGACACCGGCGGACTGGAGGACCTCGATGGTCGCCGGGCCGTTCTCGTCGGCCACGTGGATTCCGGCTTCATTCTCGTCGCCGGGAAGGCACGAGACCTCTTCCTGGAATACGGTTCTCGCCGTTATAGAGCCGCCCTCGAAATCCTCACCGGACTTCGTCAGAAAAGCAGGAACAAAGCAACCGGGAAGCTTGAGTTCTGCCGTGTCGGCGGAAACGAAGAGCTTGTCCTTCGTGCCGAGCTTCGTCACCTCTTCCAATGAGAGGCGGCGAGCGGTGATCTTCTCCGTGTTCACAATTTCCCTTTCAGGTCGCTCTGTCCCTTAGGGAAAGGACGCTATCACGAGATTCCGAGGTCAACTGCCCAGTGTTTATTGGGTATACGACCCCCGATGGCCTGGGCAGGGGGAGACGGAAGCGAGTTCCGCTCGGTCAGGAACACGCATCCGCCGCGTAGTGTCTCCCGTCATGGCGCCGGGGATCAAACGGCGGTTGCATTTCGGTGCGTTGGGTGCATCTCGAAGAGAGCGGCCGAAACGGACCGGATGCTCCGGCATCGCGCCGTCCGAGCCCCCTGCGGGCGACATCCGGACGAAGCGCGAATCGAAGCCGGGCGCCGCGGGGCGGCACACCGTGGCGCGCCGTGCCGGGGCACCGCGTGCGGCCCGGTCGGCCCGCGGTCACCCGGCGGCCGTCGCGAAGCCTCGAGCCGGGGAGCCGTCGCAGGTGCGCGGTGCGGGCCGTGCGGCGTCCGCCACGTCGATCACCGCCTCCGGGGCGGGGCGCACCGCGATCCGCCGGTAACCCCCGCCGGTCCCGGCGAGCCCGGCATGAGCCGAACGAAGGACCCCACGGGACAGCGCTCAGGAGAGCAGACCCGTGGCCCGCGCCAGCCGTTCGCCCTCCTTGAGGCGGGCGTGGGCCTCCTCGCCCAGGGCGTGCACCAGGCCGGCCACGACCGTCTCGATCACAGCCATCGTCGGCACCAGGCTGTCGTACGGGGAGGGGGTGGTCACCCGGGCGGCCAGCACCACCTCGGAATGGGCGGCGGCGGGCGACAGCCAGGGGTCGGTGAAGAGGACGACCCGGCCGCCCCGTTCGTGGAGCAGCTCGACGAGCGCCGCCTTGTCCGGCTCGTAGCGCCGGTAGTCGAAGACGACCAGGACGTCGCGGCGCCCCCAGCTCGTCATGGCCGCGGTCCGCTCGACGGTGCGCTCGGACAGCACCGAGACACCATCGCGCAACTGCATCAGGTGAAGTGCCAGGTACTGGGCCAGGTGGGCGGTGAAGCGGCCGCCGGTGAGCGTGATCCGCCGCTTGGGGTCGCCCAGCAGCTCGACGGCGCGCTCCAGGTCGTGCGGCGGCAGTTCGTCGTAGGTCTGTGCGAGGGCCGCCGTGAAGACCCGACGGCCCTGGTCGAGCAGGCTCTCGTCACCTTCCTGCTCGGTCGCGCCCCGGCCCGACGACTCGTACAGGGACAGGGGAGAGGCGCTGCGTTCCTCGAGCTCCGCGCGCAGGCCGGACTGGAAGTCGGGGAAGCCCCGGAACCCGAAGCGGCCCACGAACCGCAGCACCGTCGGGGCGCTGACGCGGGCCCGTTCGGCCACGACGGCCACCGTCTCGAAACCGGCGGCGGGGTAGTCGGCGAGGAGCACCCTGCCGACCCGGCGCTCCGCGGGGCTGAGCTCTCCCAGCTGCTGGCGGATCCGGTCGGCGAGGGTGCCCTTGGCCATGAGACGTTCCTTTGCGGGATGAGCGGTGCGTCGAGACTAGCGTCGCCTGCAGCGCCGGGTCAGTCGGTGCGGGCGCCGGGGTCGATGTCCAGGCGCAGGTCCAGCAGCGTCTGCGGCGTGGTGCCGTCCGCGCTGAGCGGCCGGAAACCACGGGGTTCGGTCAGGGTGACGGTGAACCGTGGGCCGCTCTCGTAGGTGCTCGCGGTGGCGCTGCGACGCGTGGAGGCAGCCAGCGCGCGGGCCGTGGTGCGCAGGCTGTACGGCGTGCCCGCGGCGTTCTGGGGGGAGTGGAAGACGTCCGTGTTGGACGGCACCGGTCCGTACGGGGCCGGGGCCAGCGGGTTCTTGCCCGGACCGGCCACCACTCCCGTGCGGGCGTCGTAGCTGTCGCCCGATGTCAGATAGCTGTAGCGGGCGTTGTGCAGGTGCCAGCCCGCGGGCCCTTCTCCCTCGCGGGCGGCGGACAGGTCAAGGACGCTGACGCCCTGGCTGCCGATGACACGCGCCCGCTCATGCGTGCTCCCCGGACGGTCGACGACCAGAGCCGTGTCCTCGTCGAGGGCGTAGACGATCGTGTGGCCGGTGTCGGCGGCCAGGCGCAGCGCACGTCCCTCGCGTCCCGAGGTTCCGGTGTGGGTGTCGAGCAGACCCGAGCGCAGGAAGCCGAAACCACCCCGGGGCAGATAGCCGAGGACCGTCGGGTCGTCGAAGTACCCGGGTCTGCTGCCGTCCCGCAGTGCCGGGTAGGAGTCGCCCCCGGTGACCATGTCGGGGCCGGACGCGATCTGGGCGCCGGCGCTGGAGCCCGAGACCACGGCGCCTTCGGTCAGCTTGGCGCGGATCGCGGCGAGCACCTTGGAGTCGGTGTGCCGAGCGCCGTGCAGCAGCGTGGTGACGTACCGGTACTGATCGCCGCCGCCGAAGAAGAACCCGGTCATCGAGTTGATCTGCGTGACCACCGCGTCGGAGTCGGCGTTGGCCGTGTGGTCCAGGTCCACCGGGATCCACTGGGCGTCCCGGGCGCCGTGGCGCCGGAAGAGACCGGCGTAGTAGGCGCCGTTGCACTCGGAGTTGCTGCACTTCTCGGGATCGTCCGCGTCCGGGTCCTGGGAGGCGGGCACGGACGCCGCGGTCAGGATGCCGATGCGGGCTCGTCCGGGGCCGCCCGCGCGGCGGACGATCTCCCCGTACACCTGCGCGTTGTCGTCTCTGAGGCCCCCGCCGACCAGGACGAGCGAGCCGGGACCGTGGTGGGAGGGCGCCGGACCGGACGGGACGGCGGGGGCCGGGTTCGCGCCGATCACGCCGAGGCAGACGGCGACACCGGCCGCGCCGATTGCGCGGCGGACGCCACGCGACGGACGAGAGTGGGAAGAGCTGCTCATCGAGGTGTGCTCCTTTGGAGAGAGGGGGCGCGTGTCGTAAGTGCGGGCCGCCCAGGGGCGATGGTGCTTCGGCGGGCGGCCTCGCGTCGGCCCGGACGCGGGTGAGTCACGGACACGGGCCGACGTCCGGGCGGATCACAGGGACGGGCCGCCGTGCGGGTCGCCTACCTCGGTGATCAGGGCGGCCAGGAGCGCGACGCGTCGGGGGACCGAGGACACGTCGAGCCACTCGTCCGGGCCGTGGTCCCCGCCGCCCACGGGCCCGAGTCCGTCCAGGACCGGGGTACCGGTCCCGGCGATGATGTTCGCGTCCCCGACGCCGCCGGTCGCGGCCGTACCGACCCGCAGCCCGAGCGCGGCTCCGACCCGGAGGGCCGCCCCGGCGAGGCGGCGGACCGGCGCCGTGGCCTCCATCGGCGGGCACACGTCCGTGACCTCCACCACCGCGTGGGTGCCGGGAACCGACGGTGTACGCGCCAGGGCCTCGACCGCCCTGCGGCAGTCGCCGAGGCCCTGGGTGCTCGACGACCGGATCTCGACGTGCAGCTCCGCCTCGGCGGGCACGATGTTGGGCCGTGAACCGGACCGCACCACACCGACGTTGACGGTCACGTCCGGGAACCGGCCGTTCAGGGCCTGGAGAGCGACCACGAGGTGGGCCGCGGCCAGGGCGGCGTGGGCGCCCCGCTCCGGTTCGATACCGGCGTGCGCGGCGCGGCCGGTGACCGTGACGCGGAGATCGGCCACGCCCTTGCGGGCGATGACCAGGTCACCGTTCTCCCGTGCGCACTCCAGGGCGAGCGCGCAGTCGGCCTCGGCCGCGGCGGCCTCGGTCACCGGGCGGCTCACCGGTGACCCGATCTCCTCGTCGGGAGTCGCCAGCAGGACGAGTTCGGCGTACTGGTCCCAGCCGAGCGCGTCGAGCGCGTCGACGGCATGGATCCCGGCGAGGAGCCCGCCCTTGTCGTCGCTGACGCCGGGGCCGTACGCGTGGTCGCCCCGCACGGTGAAGGGACGCGCCGCCGCGGTCCCGTCGTCGAACACGGTGTCCATGTGGCCGGCCAGGAGAACACGGCGTGCACCGTCCACGTGCGCGAGGGCGCCCGTCCGGCGCGCCACGAGAACGTCTCCGGCGGCCTGCCCCGTGGGCAGCGTGCCACCGGACAGCCGCTCCACGGTGAAGCCGAGCCCGTACATGCGGCCCTCCACCCAGTCGGCGACGCGGTTGACGCCGTCGGCGCTGTACGAGCCGGAGTCCACCGCGACCAGCTGTGCGAGTTCGTCGAGATAGCGGGGAAGGGAGGTGCGGGTGTGCGCCAGGAGGCTGTCCGCGGTGGGACGGCCGGCGACCGGGGCGCTCACAGTACCTTCGACAGGAAGGCACGGGTGCGCTCCTGCTGAGGCCGGGTCAGTACCTCCCGCGGGTCGCCCGCTTCCACCACGACTCCGTCGTCCATGAAGACGGCGGTGTCGGCCACCTCGCGGGCGAAGCCGATCTCGTGGGTGACCACCACCATCGTCATGCCGTCCTCGGCGAGGGACCGCATGACGTCCAGAACGTCACCCACCAGCTCCGGATCGAGTGCCGAGGTCGGCTCGTCGAAGAGCATGAGCCTCGGCTTCATGGCCAGCGCGCGGGCGATCGCGACCCGCTGCTGCTGGCCGCCGGACAGCTGGGCGGGGTGATGCCGGGCCCGGTCGGCGAGGCCGACACGCTCCAGGAGCTCCATCGCCTCCTCGCGGACCTGCGCCCTCTGACGACGTGCCACCCGCACGGGCGCCTCGGTCACGTTCTCCAGCGCGGTCAGATGCGGGAAGAGGTTGAAGCGCTGGAACACCATGCCGATGGCGCGCCGGTGCTCGGCCACCTCGCGTTCGCGCAGTTCGTACAGGCTGCCGCCGCTTTCCCGGTAGCCGACGGGCACTCCGGACACCGTGAGACGGCCGCCGTCGATCTTCTCCAGGTGGTTGATGCAGCGCAGAAAGGTCGACTTGCCCGACCCGGAGGGGCCGAGCAGGCAGCACACCTGCCCGGGTTCCACGGTCAGGTCGATGCCCTTGAGCACCTCCAGGCGGCCGAAGCTCTTGCGCACGCCCTCGGCGCGCACCATCGGCTCGGCCCTGGCCGGGGTGGCTTCCTGCGCGGTCGGTGAGGCGGTGGTCATGCCGGATCCTTCGCGGTCTCGTTCGTGTCGGCCGGGGCGGTCGCGGGCTTGCGGGCGAGAACACCGCCGGAGACCAGGCGGGCCAGCGGCGACACCCGGCCGGCGGACTGCCCGCGGCCGTAGCGGCGCTCCAGCCAGGCCTGCGGCAGGCTCAGCAGGCTGACCAGGACCAGGTACCAGAGGCTGGCGACCATGAGCATCGGGATGACCTGGTAGTTCTGCGCGTAGACGTCCTGGATGTTCGACATCAGGTCATGGGCGGCGATCACCGAGACCAGCGCGGTCATCTTGAGCATGTTGATGGTCTCGTTGCCCATCGGCGGGATGATCACGCGCATCGCCTGCGGCAGGACGATCCGGCGCATGGTCAGGGCCGGCCGCATGCCGAGCGAGTGTGCGGCCTCGGTCTGGCCCGGATCGACGGACTGGATGCCCGCGCGCACGATCTCGCTCGCGTAGGCGGCCTCGTTGAGACCGAGTGCCAGCAGCGCGGCGACCGAGGGGGTCAGAAGGGCGTTGGTGTCCCCGCTGAAGAAGGTGATGTGGGTGAACGGGACACCGATCAGCACCTTCTTGTAGAGGGCGGCGGCATACCCCCAGAAGATGATCTGGACGAGCAGCGGCGTGCCCCGGAAGACCCAGACGAACAGCGTCGACAGGCCGTACAGCACCGGGTTGTGTGACAGGCGCAGCACGGCGAGGAGGGTGCCCAGAACCAGGCCGAGCGCCATCGCGGCCGCGGTCAGCCACAGGGTGGTGGCCAGGCCGTCGAAGATCAGCCCCTCGAAGAGGTAGTCCCCGACGATGTCCCAGTGCAGGTTGGCGTTGCGCGCGAGCGAGCCGAAGAGGCCGCCGACGGCCAGCAGGGCGGCGAGCGCCGCGATCCAGCGGCCCCAGTGCCGGACCGGCACGATCCGCGGCTCGCCGGGGGGCGGGGCATCTGTGCGGGACGTGCCCGCCGTGACGGAAGCGGTGGTCATGATCAGTCCACCGCCGCGTTCTTCGTGGCGCTCTTCAGGGCGATCGACGCGACACCGTACTTGGCGTAGATCTTCTTGACGGTGCCGTCGTCGATGAGCGACTGCAGCGCCTTCTGTACTGCGTCGGTCAGCTGCGGCAGCTTCTTGGATATCGCGATGCCGTTGGGAGAGGCGTTGTAGCCGCCGGGCGCCCCGGGATCCTCGACCAGGTCGAAGGCCCTGCCCGCGTCGGCGGTCCTCGCGATCCAGCCGGCGGCGGGCTTCGTCAGGACCTCGGCGTCCACCTTGCCGGAGCGCAGGGCCAGTTGGGCGTCGGAGTCCTTGGGGTACGTCTGGATCTCCAACTGCCCGCCACCGCAGTCCTTCTGGTGCGCCTTGAGCAGCTTCAGCTGGTTCGTCGCGGCCTGTACGGCGACCTTGCGGCCGCACAGGTCGTGCAGCGTCGCGATCTTCTTCGGGTTGCCCTCGGCGACGAGGATCCCGGAGCCCGACTGCGAGTAGTCGACGAAGTCGACGACCTGCTGGCGTTCCCTGTTGTCGGTGATCGCCGACATCGCCGCGTCGAACTTGCCGGCCTGGATCGCCGGCACGATGCCGTCGAACTTCTGCGGGGTGAACTTCATCGCCACACCGAGCCGGGCTCCCAGCGCCTGCCCCAAGTCGTAGTCCAGACCCGTCAGTTCGCTGCCTCCCTCCTTCACGAACATCTCGAAGGGCGCGTAGGGCACGTCGGAGGCGACGCGCACGGTGCCCGTCTTCCTGACGGCGTCCGGCAGCGAGGCGTGCAGCTGAGCGTCCTTCTTGACCGTGACCCCGGCGATCTTGAGCGAGGCGGGGGCTTCGCCGCCTGCGCCGTCGGCGTCGGTATCGGTGCCGCACGCTCCGAGGAGGCAGGCGAGCACTGTGGCGGCTGCGGCCGGAACGAGGCGGCGCGATGCGGATCTGAAAGTCACGGAGGTCTCTCTTCGCTTGCGGCGGAGCCGGCGGGCTGTACGAGCACGGAAATTACATCGCGTACGAACTTCTGCATAGATGTAACGGCTGTTACGTTCAGGTAACGCGACGCCTCCGCCTGTGTGAAGCCGTCCAAGACTGGCGAGACAAAGGCATTGCGTGACGTCCCCTGCGTGGTGTCGTGAGATTTCTGCGATTACATATGGCGCCAGCAAGGTCGAGGTTGTATGTTCCGAGTCCGCCTCCGGGTGTGGTCGGCGTACTCACGCCGCGCCAAGAGGCGTGAGCGGAAGGAGACTCCGTGACATCCCTCTCCGTCGGCCGTGGTGCCCTGCGCGCCGTGCTACTGGCCTCGATGCTCGCCGTGACCTGCGCGGGGCTCGCGCCGCCCGCCGAGGCGCGGGCCGCTCGGGTCCGCCTGGGCAGCGCGAGCGACGCGAGCCGCGCCTCCTGGTCCGGCCCCGCCTTCACGATGAACGGCGACGGCGGTGTCGTCGCCGCGTCGATGGGCCGTGCGATCGACGCGATCCGCGGCGGGAGCGGCAGCCTCGACGTCGTGGTTCTGGCCGGTTCGGCCCCCTCGTCCGGCAGCGCCACCCCCGAGTGCGACACCGTGATGGGTCTCCCGGGCGTCAACTCCTGCACGACCTGGACCCTCACGGCCGCTTCGGACGGCGACAACGCCCAGGTGAACCAGGACGTCCGCAACGCGGAGTTCGTCTACTTCGCCGGCGGCGACCAGTGCCGTTACACCGCGTGGAAGGGCACCGGCCTCCAGGCGTCGGTCAAGTCCGTCGTCGCCAAGGGCGGCGGAGCCGGGGGCGGCAGCGCCGGAACCCACATCAACAGCTCCGTCGTGTACGACGCGTGCAGGGGAAGCATCACCAGCGACGAGGCGCTCGCCAACCCCTACGACTCGTACGCCACCTTCACCACCGGCATGTTCTCCTGGCCCCACTACGCGGACACGATCAACGACTCCCACTTCGTCGCCCGCGACCGGATGGGCCGCCTGATGTCCTTCACCGCGCGAGCGGTCAAGGACGGTCTGACGGCAGGGGGCAGGGCCTGGGGCGTCGGCGTGGACGAAGGCGGTGGCTCGCTCTATCTCGACGCGCGGGGCACGGCGACGCTCTACGGTGCCGACGCCTACGTCGTCCTTGCCGACCACCAGCCCGAGCGGGCGGTGCCGGGCCAGTCGCTGACGTACAGGAACTTCAAGATCTGGCACCTCAGGCCGGGCGCCACGTTCGACTTCGCCCAACGCCCCACCTGCGGCTACTACCTGCGCAGCGTCACCAGCGGCCGGCCCGACCCCGGGCTGTACGACGGAACACCGTCGGGTTCGTGCGGCTGAACTGCCGAGCTTCCACGAAGCGCCGGGCTTCCCGAGAACGCCGGACGACCACCGTCGTCCGGCGACCGTGTGCGGCTCAGAGGTTCGCGGTGTGGTCGGGGACGTAGTTCTGCAGATCGCGCGGCGGCCGCTCGTACCCGGTCGACGGCGGCCGGGGCGGCAACTCGAGAACCGGTGGCGGCACCTCGTGGTACGGCACGGAGTCCAGCAGGTGCGCGATCATGTTGAGGCGCGCGCGGTGCTTGTCGTCACTCTCGACGACGTACCAGGGGGCCTCGGCGATGTCGGTGTGGACCATCATCTCGTCCTTCGCCCGCGAGTACGCCTCCCAGTGGGTGATCGACTCCAGGTCCATCGGCGACAGCTTCCAGCGGCGTAGCGGATCCTTCAGCCGGCGCCGGAACCGCTCCTGCTGCTCGGTGTCGCTCACCGAGAACCAGTACTTGCGCAGCAGGATTCCGTCCTCCACCAGCATCCGCTCGAAGATCGGGCACTGCCGCATGAAGAGCTGGTACTCCTCCTTGGTGCAGAAGCCCATCACATGCTCGACCCCGGCGCGGTTGTACCAGGACCGGTCGAAGAGCACGATCTCGCCGGCGGCCGGCAGATGCTCCACGTACCGCTGGAAATACCACTGTGTACGCTCGCGCTCGGTCGGCTTCGGGAGTGCCGCGATCCGCGTCACCCGCGGGTTGAGACGCTCCGAGACCCGCTTGACGGCGCCGCCCTTGCCCGCCGCGTCCCGTCCCTCGAAGACGACGACCAGCCGGACGCCCTCCGCTCGCACCCACTCCTGCATCTTCGCCAACTCGGTCTGCAGACGCAGTAGTTCCTTCTCGTACGTTGCGCGCGGGAGATCTCCCGCCTTCTTGCCGGCCATGCCGCTCCACCGCCTGCCGAGTCAGAAGGTCACTCAGGACCAGGGTCGAACACCGGGACGTCACCGTGGTTCCGACGAAGAAGCTACGCCACAGCGGCGGGCCCCGGGAGGCCGCCACGCGCCTCCGCCGTCGTGGCCGGGGCGACGGTGCGGATGCGTCCGGGTCCCCGGCCGGAACCGGACCAGCCGGCGGAGGCAGGAACGGTGAGCCGGGACCGACCGGCGGTGGCCCGGGCGCGTCCTGGCACGGTGCCCGTGATCCTCTTGGCATGATGGCCGACCGGATTCCCGAGAAGAGAACGGAGCCGGTCACGTGCCCTTCGCGGAGTCGACCGGTGGCGGCACGTCCGGGCCCCCCGGAGTACCGCCGGCCGTGCGGCGGTCCGTGGTGCCACTGCTTGCCGTGTGCACGGGATACTTCATGGTCATCCTGGACGTCACGGTCATCAACGTCGCCGTGCCCGTGGTGGGCCGGGAGCTGCCGGCCTCGCTCACCGGCATCCAGTGGATCACGGACGGGTACACCCTGGTCTTCGCCGGATTCCTGATGACCGGTGGCGCGCTGGGCGACCGCCTGGGCAACCGCCGCGTCTTCACAGCGGGCGTCCGGGTGTTCACGGTGGCCTCGGCCGCCTGCGCGTTCGCGCCGAACGCCGCCTTCCTCGTCGCGGCCCGGCTGGTGGAAGGGCTCGGTGCGGCGCTGATCGTCCCCGGCTCGCTCGCCCTGCTCCAGGAGGCGTACCCGCTGCCCGCCGCACGTTCACGGGCTTTCGGTCTGTGGGGGTCGATGGCGGGTGTCGCGGCCTCCGCCGGGCCGCTGCTGGGCGGGCTGCTGGTGTCCACCCTGGGCTGGCGCTGGGTCTTCCTGATCAACCTGCCCGTCGGCGTCGCCTGCCTGTTTCTGACGTGGCGGCACGTGGCGCCCTCGCCACGTCACTCGGTCCGGTCCCTGGACTGGCCGGCGCAGTGTGCCGTGGTGGTGGCGGTGGCCCTGCTGACCGGCGCGCTGAACGAAGCCGGCCGGCGAGGCTGGTCGGATCCCCTCGTGCTCGCCGGGCTGGGCCTGGTCGTGCCCGCCGTCGCGGCGTTCGTGTGGCGCGAGCGGGTCGCCCGTTCCCCCGGCCTCCCGCCGCGCCTGCTCGGCTCCCGCAGGATGGCCGGCGGTGCCGTCATCGGACTGCTGTTCAACTTCGGCTTCTACGGCATGGTGTTCACCGCCAGCCTGGACTTCCAGCACCAGCGCGGCTTCGGCGCCCTCAGGACCGGACTGGCACTGTTCCCTGCCGTGGCGATGACGATGTTCGCCTCCGTCCTGTCCGGACGGCTCGCCCGCCGCACCGGTCACCGTCCACTGGTGGTCTCCGGCATGATCCTCGGCTCGCTCGGGCTGGCCGGCTGGGCGGCGGCGGGCACGGACCCGGCCTACCCCCTGCTGGTGGCCCCGATGATGGCCGTCGGGTTCGGTACGTCCTTCGCGCTCACCGGCTCCACCGCCACGGTGATGGGGGCCGCGTCCCAGGAGTACGCGGGGGCCGCCTCCGCCCTGTTCAACACCGCCCGCCAGATCGGCAGCGCGACCGGCGTGGCCCTCGGCGGAAGCCTGCTGGCCACCGGCGCCGACTACGGCACCGGACTTCGCACCAGCATGGCAGCCGGCGCCCTCGCCTACCTGACCGCGGCGGCCGTCGCGTGGGTATGCGTCCCGCGCGGACCGAAAGCACCTCCCGCACGCCCCGCATTCCGCCCCTGACCGCACCCGCTGACCGCACCTCCCGCCCCCACCGACGGGGCTACCAGGGATGGCCGCAGGCGAGTACCGGTGACGTGGCCGCGCCCCGCGCGGCAGGTCAGCCGTGGTGCTTCCGCGCTGCCTTGTCCGGGGGGCCGCCGGGTCCGGCCGGCTTCGGCGCGCCGCCGGGCCCGGCGTGGGCAGGGGCAGCCTTGGCCTTCTTCCCGTGACCCGGGGCGTGGTGCTTGGGAGCGTCGCCGCCCTTCGCCGCACGGGGCGGCGTCCGGCGGGCGGCTGCCGGGGCCTCGGCTCGGGTCACGGCTGTCCCGCCGACCGCGGCCGAGGTGGTGGCGGTAGTCGCGGAACGTGACGGCTCGGACGCCGAACCCGACTCGGGCCGCCGCGTGTCCGGGGCCGCGGCGGCGCTCCTCGACGCCTTGGGGGAGCCGGAGGGCGGCTCGGCCAGTTCGGAGGTGGGGGAGCCTGAGCCGGCGCGTTCGTCGCCGTGCGCGCCGGTGCCCAGGGTCACGGCGAGGGTGGCTCCCAGAGCCGCCGACAGCGCGGTCAGGGCGGCGCCGACCGCGAGGCGGCGCGCCTGTCCCGGACCGCCGGTGTGCCGTGCCCGGCCCCCGCCGTGCGTCTCGTCGTCCGCCCGCGCGGAGTGGGTGACGGGGGCCACCGAGGACAGCGCGGCGGCCGGTACGGCGTGCGAGGGCGCGGCGCACAGGGCGGACAGCTCCTGGGCGCAACTCGGGGCGTCGGGCCGCGTCGCCTCGTCCAGAGCCGTCATGGCGCGCAGCAGACGGGCCAGACCGGGCGGTACCGCGTCCGGCACGACGGGCGACCTGTGCACGCGTGCCACAGCCGCTTCCAGCGGGGTCCCCGCGTACTCCAGCTCCCCTTTCAGGCATTCGAGCAGGAGCAGGCCGAGGGCGTAGACGTCGGCGGCCGGCCGGACCTCCCTGCCCATGACCTGCTCCGGCGCGAGATAGGCGGCGGTTCCTATGAGGACGTCGGAGGCGGTGTGGTGGGTGGCGTTCACCAGCCGGGCGATGCCGAAGTCCGCGAGGTGCGGAGCACCGGAGGCGTCCAGCAGGACGTTCGAGGGCTTGATGTCGCGGTGCACGATGCCGACGTCGTGCACATGGGCGAGCGCTCGCGCGAGGGCGGCGCCCAGCTCGGTGACGCGCCGTGGGGACAGCGGCCCGCTCGCGAGGCACTCGCGCAGCGTCCGCCCCGTGACCAGCTCCATGACGAGGTAGGCGCGACCCTGGTGCCTGCCGGCGTCGTAGACGGTCACCAGACCGGGATGCTGAAGCCGCGCCAGAAGGACGGCCTCCTCGGTGAACCGCCGTTCCATCTCCGGCTCCGCTCCCGCCCGGAAGATCTTGACGGCGACCCGCCGTCCGAGGCGGGCGTCGACGCCCTCGTAGACGTCGGCGGCGCCTCCTCGCCCGATACCGGCGCCCAGCCGGTACCGGTCGCCCACGGTCTCCGCGGACATCCTCTGCGTCGGCGGGAAGTCTGTCGGGGGGCCGTTCATTCATGTCTCCGTTACTGTCACCGCGAGCCAGGCCGGCAATCGACGCCGTGTGGCGCGGGTACCCGCTTCTAGGGCAGGCACCCCGGCCGCTTCGAGCCGACGGGCGCGCCTCGTGGTGGCGCGGGAGGACCCGGCAGCCGACGCGCGCCGTCCGCGACCGGGCCGGGACCGTCTCCTTCTCACGCTCGGGGCCGTCCGGGACGCCCGCGCGGCCGGATGACTCGAACACCGGGATCGGGGAACCAGGAGAGATGCCCTGCCCCACAAGGGGAGGGCCGGGTCTCCCGGCGCCCGGCTCCCGCACCGGAAGAAGGATCATGATGGCGCACGAGGACGACGGTGGGCAGGCCGTGCCGGACACCCCGGGCATGCGTGCCGACGCCGGCGGTGCCGCAATCCACCGCTCCCTGCGCGAGCCGCACGTCGAGGAGACGATCGAGGTCGCGGTGCCGGTCCGGACGGCCTACGACCAGTGGACGCAGTTCAAGACGTTCCCGCGCTTCTCGGCCGTGGTGCGCGACGTCGAGCAGAGCAGGCCCACCGTCACCGCGTGGACCCTCGGCTACGGCCCCCTGCGGCACCGTTTCGCGGTCGAGATCGTGGAACAGGACCCCGACGCGTACCTGGCCTGGCGTGGCCTGGAGCAGCACCCCACCCACCAGGGCGAAGTCGAGTTCAGGCCGACGGAGTCCGGTGGCACCGCGATCACGGTCCGGATGCTCCTCCAGCCGCGGGGAGCCGCGAAGGTCCTCACCCGCTCGTCCCGGGTCGTGGGGCTGAGCGCGCGACTGCTGCGCGCAGAACTGGTGAGCTTCAGGCACTTCATCGAAGCACTCGGCCAGGCGGGCGGCGCATGGCGCGGCACCATCCGCAACGGCCGTGTCCAGCACGACTCCCCGGAACCGCCCAGGAGCCGTGTCGCCCAGTGGCCCGTCGGCTGAACCCGCGTACCGCACCCGGCAAGAGAAAGGCCAAGCGATGCAGAACCCGCCCGGTGAGGAGCCGGAGACCTCCCTCTTTGTGACACCGCCGAAGAAGTGGGCGGCCGGGGTTCCCGCCGTCGTGCACGCGCTGGAGTACTCCCTGGAGCAGACCTCCCCGCGCAGGACCGGGATCGACCTGCTCACCATGAACCAGGTGGGCGGCGTCGACTGCCCCGGCTGCGCGTGGGCGGACCCCGCTCCGGGCCGGCGCCATCGCAACGAGTACTGCGAGAACGGCGCCAAGCACATCAACGACGAGGCCACGACGCGCCGGATCACCGCCGGCTTCTTCCGCGAGCACAGCGTGTCCGATCTGGCCACCCGCTCCGACATGTGGCTCAACCAGCAGGGCCGGCTCACCGAGCCGATGATCAAACGGCCCGGGTCGGACCACTACGAGCCGATTGGCTGGCACGACGCCCTCGGCGTCCTGGCGCAGCAGCTCCGGGGGCTGGACTCGCCCGACGAGGCGGTCTTCTACACCTCCGGCCGGGCCGGCAACGAGGCCGCCTTCGTCCTCCAGCTCTTCGCCCGCGCCTACGGCACCAACAACCTGCCCGACTGCAGCAACATGTGCCACGAGTCCAGCGGCTTCGCCCTGAACGAGACCCTCGGCGTCGGCAAGGGCACCGTGAGTCTCGACGACCTCCACCACGCGGACCTGATCTTCCTGGTGGGGCAGAACCCGGGCAGCAATCACCCGCGGCAGCTCTCGGCCCTGGAGGAGGCCAAGCGCAACGGCGGCCGCGTCGTCGCGGTGAACCCGCTGCCGGAGGCGGGGCTGCGACGCTTCAAGAACCCGCAGAAGCCGCGTGGGGTCGTGGGGCGGGGCACCCAGATCGCCGACCGTTTCCTGCACATCAAGCCGGGCGGGGACCTCGCCCTGTTCCAGGCACTGAACCGGTTGTTGCTGGAGGCGGAGGACGCGCGTCCCGGCACCGTCCTGGACCACGCCTTCATCGACGCCCACACCTCCGGTTTCGAGGAGTTCGCCCGGCACGCCCGCACCGTCGACTGGGACGACGTGCGCGCCGCGACGGGGCTCACCCGAGAGGAGATCGAGAAAGTCCGGGACGAGGTCCTGCGCAGCGAACGCGTCGTCGTGTGCTGGGCGATGGGCATCACCCAGCACAAGCACGGCGTACCCACCATCCGGGAGATCGTCAACTTCCTTATGCTGCGCGGCAATCTGGGGCGCGCCGGCACCGGCGCCTGCCCGGTGCGCGGCCACAGCAACGTCCAGGGCGACCGCACCATGGGCATCTGGGAGCAGATGCCGGACACCTTCCTGGACGCACTTCGGAAGGAGTTCGGCTTCGATCCGCCTCGCCCGCACGGCCTGGACTCGGTGAACTCGATCAAGGCGATGCTGGAGGGCCGCGTCAAGGTCTTCCTCGCCCTGGCCGGGAACTTCGTGCGCGCGGCGCCCGACAGCGAGGTCACCGAGAAGGCGATGCGCTCGTGCCGGCTGACCGCCCACATCTCCACCAAGCTCAACCGCTCGCACACCGTCTGCGGCGACACCGCCCTGATCCTGCCGACGCTGGGGCGCACCGAGCGGGACGTCCAGGCCGGCGGTGAGCAGTTCGTCACCGTCGAGGACTCCATGAGCGAGGTGCACACCTCCCAGGGACGACTCGAACCAGCCTCGCGTGCGCTGCTGAGCGAGGTCGCCATCCTGTGCCGGCTCGCCCGGCTGAGCCTCGGCGACAAGGTGGACATCCCCTGGGCCGAGTTCGAGGGCGACTACGGCACCATCCGCGACAGCATCTCCCGGGTCGTGCCGGGCTTCCACGACTTCAACGCCCGGGTGACCCGTCCGGGAGGCTTCCGGCTACCCAACCCGGTCAACGAGGGCGTCTTCCGGACCGAGACCGGCAAGGCCCGGTTCACCTGCAACGAGCGGGTGGTCCCCCGGGCCCCCGAGGGTCACCTCCTGCTGCAGACCCTGCGCTCGCACGACCAGTGGAACACCGTTCCCTACACCGACAACGACCGCTACCGGGGCATCCACGGCAGCCGCCACGTGATCCTCGTCAACCCGGCCGACCTCACCGAACTCGGCCTCGCGCAGGGCGATCGCGTGGACCTGGTGAGCGTGTGGGAGGACGGCACGGAGCGCCGGGCCGAGAACTTCGAGGTCGTGTCCTACCCGGCGGCCAAGGGCTCGGCCGCCGCCTACTACCCCGAGACCAACGTCCTGGTGCCGCTCGACAGCGTCGCCGACGTGAGCAACCAGCCCACGTCGAAGGGCATCGTGGTCCGCCTCGAACCCGTGGGCGACCGGTCGCGCCCGGCACCCGTCCGACCGAGACCGACGACGGCGTAGCTCCGGGGGCCCCGCCGGATCAGCGGGGCCCCGGGCCGCGGAGCGCCGGGCACGCGGCCTCGGCGGAGGCAGGCGAGCGGCGCCGCGTGGGCGGGACGGGTCAGGCAAGTCGCTGTCCCATCTTCGCTGACCGCCGGTTGTGTGCCTTCGTGTCCCACCACTCCTCCAGATGGGCGTGGACGAGGTGCACGAGCCGGCGCAGCCGGTCGGGAGGGGGCGCGGGTGAGGCAAGGACATCCGCCCAGGACCTGTCCTCCCAGGGGAGGCTGACGGCCCAACGTTCGTCCGGGTGGTCCGGGCGGCGCACCGTCAGCCAGTACCTCAGCGTCGCGCTGCGGTCCGCACCGTGCTCGACCGACATTCTGACGACCTCGAACCGCAGTCCGTCAGCGGTGACGTACGAACGGCTCAGAGCCTGCTCGGCCGGTGTCTGTTCCTCCACGGATATCCGCCCTCTCCCTCGGCCCGCACCCCGGCACCGTGCTCAGCGGCGAGCCGCGCCGGCCGCGGCCGGCCGGTCGACGTCGTAGGACGTCAGGAGGTCGCCGCTCCCGGCCGGGGTACCGATGACGCTGCGGAACCTCTCCACTCGCGGGCACTGATCGAGGCAGGTGGAGCGGCCGCCGCGGCCGCCGGGACTCCCGTGCCCGACGGCGGCGTCGTTTCTTCGATGATTGCACGCGGTCGACCGAACGCGGGTCGGGCCGGCCGGGCGCCGGCCTCCCGGCACCGGGCGGGAGGCATACGCGCCGTCAGTTCGGCCGGTACGGGAGCGAACGGGACGCCTCCGTGATCCACCGGGTGCGTCGGGGAGGAGTCCGGGGGACCGGGCGGGGGTGCCGGGCGGTCGCGGCGAGGCGCGCCGTGGCGGCCCGGGTCGTCGCGTACCTTCGGCATCCGAACCCTCACGCTGCCTGGCGGGAGTGATGGCCGATGTCCGGGCGGCAGGAGCCCGAAGCGACGGGCGGTGCCCGGTGGGCGGAGGGACGTCCCGCGCGGCCAGGCCCCCTGTGGTGGTCGGTGGCCGTGCTCCTCGCGGTCGCCGTGGTCCTCGTCGCGATCCTGCGGCGGCGTGAACTGGCCCAGGCCTACCACCTCATCGTGGGAGTGCAGCCGCTGCCCATGGCGGGCGCCGTGGCGTGCCAGGTCCTGTCGGTCATGTGTTTCGCCGCCCTGTACCGCTGGCTGCTCGCGGCGGGCGGGACCCGCTGGAGCCTGCGGCGCACGACGGCGCTCGTGGTGGCCGCCAACGCCGTGGCGGGGGCCCTGCCCGGAGGGGCGGCGTTCGCGGCCGCCTGGCTCTTCCGGCAGCTGCGCCGCAGGGGCGTGGACCAGGTGGTCGCGGCCGCCGTGCTGGTGGTGGCCGGCGGGCTGGCGGTGCTGGGTCTGGCCGTCCTGCTCGTCGCGGGCGTGGTGGCGGCGGGACCTGCGGGGCTGCGGGCCGTTCTGTTTCCCGCGGCCGCTGCGCTGCTCGTCCTGGGGATCGCCCTGGCCGCGGTCGGAGCGTCCCGCCTGTCGGGCTTCCGTCGCGTGGCGGGACGAGCCTGGACGGGTGCCGGGGCGCGCTCACGCCGTGTCCAGCGAGGCCAGAAGGCACTCGCCCGGCTCGTCGCACGGGCCCGCGGTCTGCAACCCGGCCTGCGGCCCTGGCTTCGACCGTTCGCGCTCGCTCTGCTGAACTGGGTCTTCGACGTCGCTTGTCTGGCTGCCTGCCTGCGGGCGCTCGGCATCGGTGTGCCCTGGCGCGGCCTGCTGCTCGCCTACGTGCTCACCCAGATCTCCGGCAGCCTGCGCCTGACCCCGGGCAGCCTCGGCATCGTGGAGACGAGCCTGTCCGCACTGCTCGTGCTGTACGGTCTCCGGCCCGGCCCGGCGATCGCCGCGACGCTCCTGTACCGCGCCGTCAGCTACTGGGCCCTGCAACCCGTCGGCTGGGCGTGCTGGCTGGCCCTCACCCTCCGCACCGGTAGGCCGGGCTCCCCGCCGCGCTGCCCGGAACGACGCGGCAGCCCCGGTCCGTAGCCACCGGAGAACGGACCGAGGAGCGTGCGCGTCTCACCTGTGCGCGAGTCGCCCGGTGTGCGCGGGGAAGCACACGGTGGCCGGCGGCAGGGTCAGACCGGCTGAGGGACGACGGCGACCGGGCAGTGCGAGTGGTGCAGCAGGGTGTGACCGACCCGGCCGAGCTGCAGACCGAAGTGGCCGCGACGGCGCTGAGCTCCGACGACGATCAGGTCCGCTTCGGCCGATTCCTCGAGGAGGACCCTGTGGGCGGTGCCCTCGACCGCCTTGCGGCGGACGTCGACCCGGGGGTGCTTCCGTGCCGCCCCACGCAGGGCATCTTCGAGGCTGGTCAAGGCGCGCTCCTCACGCAGCCTGGCGGCGTCGTCGGCGATCAGCATGTGGTCCACAGGTTCGTGCGAAGGAATGCGCTACGCCCGTACCGCTGTCAGCGCGCAGCCGCGCACTTCGGCTTCCCGGGCGGCGAACCGTACGGCCTCCGCGTCACCGGGCGCGTCACCCACCCCCACCACCACGCTGCCGTGGGCGCCCCGCAGACCGGCTTTCGCGCCCCGGACGACGACGACCGGGCAGGCGGCCCGGGCCGCGACCGCGAGGCTGACGGATCCCAGCAGCATCCCGGTGATCCCGCCACGCCCACGTGAACCCGTGACCAGGGCGAACGCCTCGGGCGCCGTCCGCAGCAGCGCGGACACGGCGTCCTCCGGCAGCGCCTCGCCGGAGGCCTTGATCTCAGGATCGCGTCGCCGGGCCCGTTCCACGCACGACGCGACGATGTGGTCGGCCATGACCTCCCCGGCCGGCCGGCCGGTACTGAAGGACGGCTGGGCTCCCTCGTACAGCTCCCAGAGGGAGGCGTGCACGAGGCGGAGGGACAGACCGTGCCGCGCAGCCTCGTCCACGGCCCAGTCGACCGCTGCCAGGCTGGAGTCCGATCCGTCGACGCCCACGACCAGGGGGAGTTCCATTGCCTTCACCGCCTTCTCGCCCGGCTGCCGAGGTCCTCCTGTGAACACGGTCGCACTGCCTGCCCGGCCCCGCGACACGCCACCGGATCCCGGGCCGGGGCGGCTCTCCGGCCGGTTTGCGGCCCCGCCGGGTCATGCTGATGCTTGAGGCAGCGGCCGAGCCGGGTTCCCGGCCGCTGCATCGAGGACCGAGACATGCCCGTCACCGCTGTGCACATCGTGAGCGATGTGATGACCACGCCCCCGGTCACCGTCGGGCGCCACGCACCGTTCAAGGAGATCGTGCGGATCATGCACGAGCGGCACGTGAGTGCCGTGCCGGTCGTGAGCGGCCAAGGGCAGGTCGTCGGCATGGTGTCCGAGGCCGACCTGCTGCCCAAGGAGGAGTTCCGGGACCGCCGGCCCGGCCGCCGCGAACGGATCCGGCTGCGGTCCGAGCTGGCCAAGGCGGAAGGCGTGAGAGCGGAGGACGTGATGAGCGCGCCCGCTGTCACGGTGCGCCCCGACGACACCCTGGCCCGGGCAGCGCGCCTCATGGCCGTGCACCACGTCAAACGGCTCCCCGTCGTCGGCGCCGGGGACGGACTGCGCGGCATCGTCAGCCGCGGTGACCTGCTGCGGGTCTTCCTCCGGTCGGACGAGGAGATCGAGGAGGAGGCGCGCCGTACGGTGGTGTCCTACCTGTTTCCCCAGCACGCCCACGCCATTCACGTGTCTGTGCGGGACGGCGTCGTCAGGCTCCGCGGGCCCGTCCACGACACCTCGCTCATCTGGGTCGCCGAACGCCTCCTGAACGGGCTGGAGGGCGTGGTGGGTGTCGAATGCCGACTGCGGGGGGAGGATCGCGGGCTTCAGAGCGGTTGTCCGGTCGTCTGACGGGTGCCGGGCCGTGCGGCGTTGGCCCGGACGTCGCGTTCGGCGGTCTCCAGCAGCTGATGAGCCAGATCGACCAGGGCCCTGCCTGCCGCCAGCTCGTCACCGATCTCCGGCACGTTCGTGTCCGCCGGATGGCAGTGCGCGGTACCGCGCCCGGTGAGCGCCGTGGTGCCGGTGTCGAGCACCAGATGGGCTTTCGTCGTCCCGTCGTCGTCCTCGAAGAGGTCGAGACGTACCTTCCACTCCTCCGTGTGCGACATCGTCGCCTCCTTGCTGTCCGTGTCTCCACGATTCGACGGCGGCCGTTCCCGGTCACAGGGCCGAAGGTCCCGGGCTGTCGGCGACCGGCCCTCAAGACCGGTCCCGCGGCGGTCGCCTCCGGTGTCCGACGGCCAGGGGACAGGGTGGGTGACGCGGCAGCGCGCGGTTGATGAGGCCGAGCGCCGGCCCCGGACGCCCAGGTCGCCGCCGAGCTGCCACGACCGGCGGATCTGCCCGCGGCGGACAAGGCCACGCGTCCAAGGTGGTCACGACCCCTGGCCGGTCCTTTCGACCAGAAAGCGCGTGGTGCCGGACAGCGTGGTCAGCTCCGGGTAGTCGTCCTCGTGGATCTGGACGCCCGCACGCTCGGACAGCAGCTCGACCAGGCTGAGGAAATCGAGCGAATCCAGCTCCAGCACATCGCGGAACCTGTCGCCCGGCTCGACCCGAGTGAAGTCGGCGTCGGGGACGATCTCCGTGATCGACTCCTCGACCAGCGACAGGGCCTCCGTGTCGTTCAGCGGTTTCATCCGGCTCACAGCTCCTCCGGTCTCTGCAGAAGTCGGTCGACAGCCCTGAGATAGCGCGCCCCCACGGCGCCGTCCGTGGCCCGGTGGTCCGCTGCCAGAGTCGCGGTCACCACCGGACGCACTCCGAGCATGCCGCCCTCGGCCCAGGGCCGCTCGACCACCGCGCCGAAGCCCACCAGGGCGACCTGGGGCGGGTGGATCACCCCGAACACGGCCTCCACGCCCTGGTCGCCCAGGCTGGTGACAGTCAGGGTGGCGCCGGTCATCTCGCTTCCGCGCAGCCGCCCTCGGCGGGCCCGTCCTACCAGCTCCTTCAGACGGGCCATGAGAGCGTCGGGCGGCAGCGTGTCGGCATGGTGGATCACCGGGGCGAGCAGTCCGCCCTGCCGGAGTGAGACCGCGAGGCCCAGGCCGATCTCGGGGGCGGGGGAGAATCCGCCGTTCTGCCAGTAGCCGTTGAGCGCGGGCACCTCACGTGCCGCCACGGCGGCGGCTTTGAGCAGCAGGGCCGTCGGCAGGAGACGGTCGGCGGGCGTACGAGCGCGGTTGATCCCGCGGAGCCAGTCCTCGGCGATCGCCAGGTCGATGGTGGTGGACAGGTAGTAGTGCGGGATCTCCCGCTTGGAGCGGCTCATGAGGTCGGCGATGGAACGCCGCATGGCGTCCGTCCGGTCCTCCGGACGCCCGTCTCCCCGTCCGGTTGCGTCCGGACGCTTCCCGCCCGTCAGCGGGCCCCGACCGGTTCGCTCGCGGCTGTTCACTCCGGCCCGGGGGTGCACGGCCGCGCGCACGTCCACGGCCCGTACGGCTCCGCCGTCACCCGTGCCCCGCACCGCCGCCAGGTCGAGGCCGAGGTCCCGGGCGAGCCGCCGTGCGTAGGGGGTGGCCCGCACCCTCGGGGCGAGAGACGGCGGGGCGTGCTCCACGTCGGCGCGTGTGATCCGGCCGCCCCGGCCGGTGCCGCGCAGCGTCGTCAGGTCGACATCGCGCATCACGGCCAGATGCCGTACGAGCGGACCGGCGCCGATCACCGGATCGGCGCCGGCGGACGGCTCAGGGGGCGCGTGTACGTGCTCGCCGGCCGGCTCCTCCCGGGACGCGGTGTGTGCGGGCCGCGGAGTCCGCCCGGGCCTGCGGGCCGTCTTCCTCCGAGCCGCCGGACGCCGGTGCCGTGCGGCCGGCTCCTGGCCGGCCGCCGCGTCCGGGGGCGCCTTGTCCGGGACGGCCTCCCCGGTCGCCTCGTCGGAACCGGCCCGCGCCCTGTCCGCCCCGGCCGTCACCGGGCCGCCGGAGACGTCCGCCCGCACGTCCGGCACGGCCCGGTCCTCGATCAGCGCGAGGGGTGTTCCCACCGGTACCCGGGTCCCCGGCTCGACGAGCAGCCGCCCCACCGTCCCGGACTGGAAGCACTCGACCTCGATGGCCGCCTTGTCGGTCTCCACGACCGCCACGACATCGCCTTTGAGCACCCGGTCCCCGGGACTCACGAGCCACTCCCGCAGCAGCCCTTCGTCCATGTCCGCACCGAGCGAGGGCATGGTGAACGCGGTCATCTCAGCCCGGCCTTCCCGTCACCGGTAGCCGTTCCTCCCCGTCGGTTCCGCCCGGCACCGGTTCGCCCACGGCGCGGTGCGCGGCCGCGACGATCGTGTCGACCCGGGGAAGCGCGGCCTGCTCCAGCCTGCTCGCGTAGGGTACGGGCACCTCGGCGCTGCACACCCGCTCGACGGGGGCGTCGAGGTCGTAGAAGTGCTGTTCCATGAGCCGCGCCGAGATCTCCGCGGCGAGGCTGCCGGAGCGCCAGCCCTCGTCGACGACGACGGCGCGGTGGGTGCGGGCCACCGAGGCGCCCACGGTCGCGTCGTCCAGGAGACGCAGCGTGCGCAGATCGACGACCTCGGCGCTGACACCGCCGCTCGCGAGGTCGTCGGCGGCGGCCAGTGCCTTGGGCAGGGAGCCGCCGTACGTGATCAGCGAGACGTCCGTGCCGGGCCGCCGGACCGCCGCGTGGTCGATGTCGACCGGTCCGGCGCCGGCGGGCAGGTCGCCAGGGACGTTGTACAGGGTGCCGTGCTCGAAGATCAGCACCGGGTCGGGGTCGGCGAGCGCGGGGGCCAGCATGTACCGGGCGTCGGTGAGAGTCGCCGGGGCGAGGACCCGCAGGCCGGGGATGTGCGCGTACCAGCCCTCCAGGCTGTGCGAGTGCTGGGCCGCGAGCTGCCGGCCCGCACCCGTGGTCATGCGGATCACGATCGGCACGGACAGCTGGCCGCCCGACATGTGCAGCAGGGTCGCCGCGTTGTTGAGGATCTGGTCGAGTGCCAGCAGGCTGAAATTGACCGTCATGATCTCGACGATCGGCCGCATGCCCGCCAGGGCGGCACCGATGCCCGCACCGACGAACGCCGACTCCGACAGCGGGGCGTCGCGTATCCGTTCGGGCCCGAACTCCTCCAGCAGGCCGAGGCTGACGCCGAAGCAGCCGCCGTACCGGCCGACGTCCTCGCCCATCAGGAAAACCCGCTCGTCGCCGCGCAGCGCCTCGCGGATGGCCTCACGCATGGCCTCCCGGTAGGTCGTCCTCCCGTCGGAGGGCGCGGCGGCCCGGGCGGTACGCGTGTGCGTCGTGGTCATGGCCGGGTCACCGCCACCGGGCTGGTGACGTACTTCGGCAGATCCTCGACGGACTCCTCCGGAGCCTGCTCGGCCGCTTCCACGGCCGCGTCGATCTCGGCGGCCAGACGGTCCTCCAAGGCGGTGCGGGCCGCGTCGGACAGCTCCTTCGCATCGCGCAGCCGCCGGGCGAGCCCCTCCACCGGGTCACGCTCCTTCCAGTGCTCGATCTCGGCCTTGTCGCGGTAGCGGTCGGAGTCGTACATGGAGTGGGCGCGGAACCGGTACGTGCGCATCTCCAGGAAGTGCGGCCCGGTTCCGGCACGTACCCCTTCGGCGGCCCGCCGGGCGGCCTCCTCGACGGCGAGGACGTCCATGCCGTCGACGGCCCAGGAGACCATGCCGTACGCGGCGGCGCGCAGCGCGAGGTCGCTCTGGGCCTGATGGCGGGCCAGCGCCGTGCCCATCGCGTACAGGTTGTTCTCGCAGACCAGCAGCAGGGGCAGCCGCCAGAGCGCGGCGAGGTTGGCGGTCTCGTGGAACTCGCCCTCGGCGAAGGCGCCGTCGCCGAAGAAGCAGCAGGTGACGCGGTCGCGTCCGGTCATGCGGTCGGCGAGGGCGAGGCCGGCCGCGAGGGGGAGCCCGCCGCCGACGATCGCGTTGCCGCCGTAGAAACGGCGGCCGGCGTCGAAGAGGTGCATCGAGCCGCCGCGGCCTCGGCTGCAGCCGGTGACCTTGCCGAACATCTCCGCCATGATCGCCTCGGCCGGGACGCCGCGGGCGAGCGCGTGCCCGTGATCGCGGTACGTCGACACGACCGCGTCGTCGTCCGTGAGAGCCTCCTCGACGCCGACGGCCACGGCTTCCTCGCCGATGTAGAGATGCATGAAGCCCCGGATGCGTGCCGCGCTGTACAGCTCCACACAGCGTTCCTCGAACCGGCGGACGCGCAGCATGGATTCCAGCAGGGCCAGGCGGTGTGCGGCCCGGCGGTCCGGCCGGGCGGCGGGCCGTGGTGCGCGGGGGCTGCGTGTGGTGGTCATGCGGGCTGCTCCGTCCTCACCGCGGAGGCGGCCCGGGAAGCGGGCTCCTCCAGGGTGGAGATGTCACCCTCGGGCAGCCCGAGTTCCCGTGTCCGCAGCAGGCGGCGCATGACCTTGCCGCTGCGGGTGTGCGGCAGGTGCTGGTCGAAGGCGATCTCGCGGGGCGCCACGGCCGGGCCCAGCCGGCGCCTGGCGAAGGCCAGCAGATCCCGCCGGGTCGCGCTGCTCGCTTCGAAGCCGGGCCGCAGCGTGACGAACGCCTTGACGATGTTCCCCGCCACGGGGTCGGGCCGGCCGATGACCCCGGACTCGGCCACCGCCGGATGCTCCATCAGCGCGCTCTCGACCTCGAACGGCCCGATGAGGTGCCCTGCCGACTTGATGACGTCGTCGGCGCGCCCGACGAACCAGTACCAGCCGTCGGTGTCGCGCCGCACGACGTCGCCGGTGAGGTACCAGCCGTCCGCGAAGGCCGCCGCACTGCGGGGTTCGTCGTGCAGGTAGCCGCGGAACATGGACGGCCAGCCGGGCCGGAGCGCCAGTTCCCCCTCCACGCCGGGCTCCTCCAGGACGGTGACGTGCCCGTCGGCGACCTCGGCCCGGCCCTCCTCTCCGCGCCTCAGCACCGCCGCCTCCACACCGGGCAGCGGCCGCCCCATCGAGCCCGGCCGGATGTCGCAGCCGGCGAAGTTGGCGATCATGATGGCGCCGGTCTCGGTCTGCCACCAGTTGTCGTGCACCGGCAGGCCGAGCACGTCCCGACCCCACACCACCGCCTCCGGATTGAGCGGCTCGCCGACCGAGGCGATGAACCGCAGCGCACTCAGGTCGAAGGAACGCGGCAGGTCGTACGGGCCCGTCCTCGGCGTCGTCCGCATCAGCATGCGCAGAGCTGTCGGCGCCGTGTACCAGACGCTCACCCGCTGTCCGGCGAGGATCCGGTACCAGCGGCGGGCGTCGTAGTCGCCCTCGTCCACCACGACGGTCACGCCGTGCATGAGGGGGGCGAGGATTCCGTAGGACATGCCGGTGACCCAGCCCGGGTCCGCGGTGCACCAGAACACGTCGTCCTCGTGGAGGTCGAGGGCGTACCGCGCGGTCGTGTAGTGGGCGACGGCCGCCTCGTGGACGTGCACCGCGCCCTTGGGGACGCCGGTCGTGCCGCTCGTGAAGTGCAGCAGGGCCATGTCGTGGGGTGAGGTCGGGGGGATCGTGAAGGTGTCGGCCGCGCCGGCCATCAGCGCGGTGAGGGACAGCGTGCCGGGCAGGCCGTCCGCACCCTCGCCGACGATCAGCACGTGGCGCAGGGCGGCGAGTGCGTCGCGCCGCCCGGCGACCTTCTTCCGGTACAGGTCCGCCGTGGTGACCAGCACCTGTGCGTCCCCCAGCGTCATCCGCTGGAACACCGGGTCGGGTCCGAAGGCGGAGAACAGAGGGCACAGGACACTGGTGTTCTTCAGCGTGCCGAGGACCACGGTGCAGAGCTCCGGGCAGCGCCCCAGCAGCGTCACCACCCGGTCGCCGTAACCGATCCCGAGGCCGCGGAGCACGTTGGCGAACCGTGCCGTCGAGCGGGCCAGCTCCCCGTAGGTCACCGTGGTGACGGAGTCGTCCCGCCCGACACAGCGCAGCGCGACCGCCGTGGCCCGGTCCGATGCCGCGTGCCGGTCCACCGCCTCGTGCGCGATGTTCAGTCCCCGTCCGTCGGGCAGCCCCTGCATCCTGCGGCGGGCCTCCTGCCACGAGAAGCCCGCGCACTCCTCGTCGTAGTCACGCAGATGCGGGGCGACGCGCAGCGGGGTGTCCTTCCGGATCGTCTCCCACGGCATGCGGCTCCTCCTTCCTCCGGGTCCTTTCCAACCATCCGCCCGGCTCGTCCTGTCCGCATGGGTCGAAGGGCCCCCGTCCCCGGCCGGACGGCTCGGATCCGCCTCGTCCTTCCCGCCTGCCGGGACGGAGCGAGGAGGCTGACGATGCCCTCGCTCAGGGAGCCAGGGAGAAGTAGTTCTCCTCCTCCTGGGTGAAGTGCAGGCGCAGCACCGTGTTCAGGCCGTACAGACAGGAGCGCAGGTCGTCGAGTTGCTCGGGGGAGAGACCGCCGCCTGCGCGGGCGAGTTGCAGATGGGTGGCGATGCGGCGGGAGAGACGTCCTATCTCGATGTGGGCACGGCTCATGGTGGCGGTGACCTCCGGTCCGCCGAGCGTCCGGGCGAGGGCCGGGTACAGCTCGTGCTCCTCGGCGTACTCGTGCGGGAGGAGCCGTTCGACGAGCAGCCGGTGGGTGTCCTCGACGGCCTCCAGAGCCTGGGGGCCGGGGGAGTCGGAGAGCTGGTCGGCGGTGACGCGGACGGATTCGAGGACGTCCTGAAGGCCTTCGTGCTCGGCGGCGAAACGGTGGATGAGGTCCTCCGTGGCGGGAGCGAGGGCCGGCCGCGTGGCCTGGCCGACTCGCAGGGCGCGCAGGGCGTTGAGGATGACGGCCACGTCGATGCCCTCCTGGAGCAGCGCGCCGGCGGCCGGCGGGAGCAGGCCGGCCGCGGCCGCGGCCATCGCCCCCAGGGACATCAGCATGCCGCCGAGGGCGCTCTGGACGGCGATGCGCCGCGCGCGCTGGGCGATGGCGACGGCGTCGGCGAGGCGGTCGACACGATCGGTGGTCAGGATGATGTCCGCGGCTTCGGAGGAGGCGGTCGAGCCACGTGCGCCCATGGCGACGCCGATGTCCGCGGCGGCGAGGGCGGGCGCGTCGTTGACACCGTCGCCCACCATCACCGTGACCGCGTGCTCGCTCTCGGCCCGTACGGCGGCGACCTTGTCGGCGGGGGACATCTCGGCCCGCACGTCGTCCAGACCGAGGACGGCGGCGACTTCGCGGGCGGGTGCGGCACGGTCCCCGGTGAGCATCAGCAGCCGCGTGAAGCCCGCCGCCCGCAGGTGGCGCAGCGTGCGCGGTGCGTCGGGGCGCAGCGGGTCGCGCAGCAGGACGGCACCGGCCAGGTGTCCGTCGAGGGTGAGCCAGGCGACGGCCGCGCCGTCGAGGAGGGCGCGCCTGTCGACCGCCCGGGCCCAGGCCGGCCGGTCCGCGCCGTCGGGGATACGGCCGATGGCGAGCCGGTGCCCGTCGGCGATGCCGGTGGCCCCCCTGCCCGGTTCCTCGGTGACGTCGCCGGGGGTCGACAGGTGGAGCCCGCGGTCCCGGGCGGCTTCGACGACGGCCTGGGCCAGCACATGGGGCGAGTACTGGTCGACGGAGGCCGCCAGACGCAGGACCTCCGCGGGTCTGACGCCGGGGGCGGCGGTGACGTCGACGACACGGGGTCGGCCGCGGGTGAGGGTGCCGGTCTTGTCGAGCAGGACGGTACGGGCGCGGCCCAGGTTCTCCAGGGCGCCGCCGTCGCTGATGACCACGCCGATGCGGGAAGCACGGGAGAGGCCGGAGACGATGGCGACCGGCGCGGCCAGCAGCAGCGGGCACGGCGTGGCGACCACCAGTACGGCGACCGCTCGTACGGCCGACCCGCTGATCAGCCACGCCAGTCCCGCCACCGCCAGGGACAGCGGCAGGAACCAGGCCGCGTACCGGTCCGCCAGCCGCAGGACCGGCGCTGACCCGGCACCGGCCTGCCGGGCCAGCCGCACGATCCCGGCGTACGTGCTGTCCTGCTCCGTGGCCGTGGCCCGCATCTCGAAGGCGCTTCCGGCGTTGACCACGCCGCTGCGTACGGGTTCCCCGCCTGCCCGCTCGACCTGCAGGGGCTCACCGGTCAGCACCGACTCGTCGAGGACCGCGGCGGCGCTCTCCACACGGCCGTCGACCGGAACCACCTCACCGGGGCCGACGACGAGCAGGTCACCGGCGGCGACCTCCGCCAGCGGCACCACGGCCACCCCGCCGCGCGTACGGCGGCGTGCGGAGCGCGGCGCGTGTTCCAGCAGCGTGCGCAGGTCGTGCGAGGCGCGTCGCCGGGCCGCGGCCTCCAGGGTGCGGCCGGTGGCCAGCATCAGCGCGATCAGGGCACCGGCCAGGTACTGGTGCACGGCCAGGGTGCCGCCGAGCGCGAGAACGGCGATGAGGTCCACACCTGCGCGGCGCCGTCTCAGCGCGGCCAGCACCCATCCCACCGCGGGGACGAGGGCGAACAGGGTGCCCAGTCCCCAGAAGAGATCGGCCAGGTCACCGGCGTCCATGAGCCAGGCGATGCCACCGGCGACCAGGGCCGCCGCGGTCACGGCCAGCAGGACGGGTTCGAGCCGCGGCGGCGCACCGGCCGTGATCGTGCGACGCGGTCGTGCCGTGGCGGAGGGGCGGTCGTTCATGGGATACCTGGGTGCCGGGTGCGATGACTCTCGGGTCGGTCCGTCTCCATGACACCGCCGCACCACCCGTGCACGCCAGGGGACGTTCGTCCCTGTTCCTGGGCCGACCGCCGACTGCGGGACCAATGGGCCCCGCGTCGTGTCCAGGTGGCTCTGCCGACGCGGCGGCACAGCGGAAATGCTGGGATCGTAGGTCTGAGGGGAAGGGCGGGGTTCCGCACGCCGTCCGCTGCGCCGAAGGAGGTCGGTCATGGGCACCGACGCCGATGTGCACGCCACCCGGCCGCCCGCGTCCGGCGAACTCGTCATGGGCAAGGACGGCATGACCGCGCTCGTGGACACGCTGATCCGCCGCGGCTTCACCGTGGTCGGACCCACCGCGCGGGACGGTGCCATCGTGCTCGCGGAACTGCGGTCGGCCGAGGAGTTGCCGTACGGATGGGGTGTGGAGCTGGAAGCCGGGCGGTACCGGCTGCGGGAGCGGCCGGACGGCGCGGCCTTCGCGAACGCGGCGGGTCCCCAGTCGTGGAAGTCCTTCCTGCACCCGGCACGGGTGCGGGAGTGGAGCGCCGACCAGGTGGACGGCGATCTGCTCATCACCGCCGACCGGCCCACGCCGCCCCGGTACGCGTTCCTCGGTGTGCGCCCCTGCGATCTGCGGGCCGTCGCCGTCCAGGACCGTGTGCTGACCGGTGGGGCGTACCGCGATCCCGGCTACGAGGGGAGGCGTTCCGGGGCACTGCTGATCGTGGTCGAGTGCACGGAGCCCGGCGCCACCTGCTTCTGCGTCTCCATGGGCACCGGACCCGCTGCCGGCCCCGGCTACGACCTGGTGATGACCGAAGTGGTCGACGAGGACGGCCACCGCTTCTGGGTACGCAGCGGCAGCGGGGAGGGCGCGGCGATCCTGGCCGAACTGCCCGGCCGCCCGGCCGACCCTGACACCCGGGGGACGGCTCGCGCGGGCGTCACGGCCGCCGCGGACCGCATGGGCCGGACCATGCCCGAAGCCGACCTGCGGGAGCTGATGGCCGGAACACTCGACGCCCCCCGCTGGGACGACGTCGCAGGGCGGTGCCTGACCTGTGGCAACTGCACCATGGTGTGCCCCACCTGCTTCTGCACCACCACCGAGGACGTCACCGACCTCACCGGCGACCACGCCGAGCGATGGCGGCTGTGGGACTCCTGCTTCGACCTGGACTTCTCCCAGCTGCACGGCGGCCCCGTCCGCGCCTCCGCACGAAGCCGCTACCGCCAGTGGCTGACCCACAAACTCGGCACCTGGTACGACCAGTTCGGCTCGTCCGGCTGCGTGGGCTGCGGACGCTGCATCGTGTGGTGCCCGGTCGGCATCGACATCACCGAGGAAGCGGCCGCCCTGCACGACTGGACCCAGTCGGCGGAGCCGGCATCGGCGCCGGAGCCGCCATGAGCACCGTCACACCCCCGCTCCCGTACCGGGTCGCCGACGTCAGGGACGAGACCGGCGACACCCGGTCGATCGAGCTCGTGCCGGCCGGACGGGAACTCCCGCCTTTCGCACCAGGGCAGTTCGCGATGATCTACGCGTTCGGGGTCGGTGAGGTGCCCATCTCCGCCAGCGCCCTGCAGGGCCGCCACGGAGGGCTCGTACACACCGTGCGAGCGGTGGGTGCTGTTTCCGCCGCCCTCTGCCGGCTGCGCCCGGGTGAGAGCGTCGGACTCAGCGGGCCGTACGGCACCGGCTGGGACCTCGAAGCGGCGGTCGGCCGCGATGTCCTGGTCGTCGCCGGCGGCATCGGTCTGGCACCGTTGCGGCCCGTCGTCCACGCCGTCCTTGACCGGCAGCAGGCGTACGGCCCGCTCACGGTCCTCGTCGGCACCCGTAGCCCCGCCGATCTGCTCTACCGCGACGAGGTCGAGAGCTGGCGCGCCCGGGCCCGGGCGGAGGTGACCGTCGACCGGCCCGCCCCTGGCTGGGAGGGCGCCGTGGGCGTGGTCACCACGCTGCTGAACCGCCTCGAACTGCGGCCGGAACGGACCTGCGCACTGATGTGCGGGCCCGAGGTGATGATGCGTCACACCGCCCGCGACCTCGTGGCGCGGGACCTCGCGCCGCACCGCATCCAGGTGTCCCTGGAACGCAACATGCGGTGCGCCACCGGCCACTGCGGCCACTGCCAGCTCGGCCCGCTCCTGCTGTGCCGCGACGGGCCCGTCGTCGGCTACGACCGTGCGGAACGCCCGCTGCTCGTGAGGGAGTTGTGACATGGCCACCGACCTCGGTCCGGTCATCCGCACGCGGCCCAGGCTCGCCGTGTGGAAGTTCGCCTCCTGCGACGGTTGCCAGCTGACTCTGCTGGACTGCGAGGACGAACTCCTCGGCCTCACCGAGCGCGTACGGATCGACCACTTCCTGGAGATGACCCCGGCCGAGGGCGCCCACGGGGAACGCGCGCGGCCGGAGGGCAGGGGACCGTACGACCTCTCCCTGGTCGAAGGGTCGGTCACCACCGCCGAGGACGCCGAGCGGATCCAGCACGTCCGCCGCGTCTCCCGGTACCTGGTGACCATCGGGGCCTGCGCCACCGCGGGCGGCATCCAGGCACTGCGCAACTTCGCCGAAGTCGACGACTTCCTCGCCGCCGTCTACGCCCGGCCGGAGTACATCGCCACCCTGGAGACCTCGACGCCGGTCTCGGCCCACGTGCCGGTCGACTTCGAACTTCGCGGGTGCCCGATCGACAGTCGCCAGCTCCTCGAAGTCATCAACGCCTACCTGGCCCGTCGCAAACCCCAGATCTCCGACCAGAGCGTCTGCTTCGAGTGCAAGAGGCGCGGCACCACCTGCGTCACCGTGGCCCACGGCACCCCCTGTCTCGGCCCGGTCACACACGCCGGCTGCGGTGCCCTCTGCCCCGCCTACGGACGAGGCTGCTACGGCTGCTTCGGACCGTCGAGCAAGCCCGATCTGCGCTCCATGATCGCCCAGTTGCGTCACGACGGGATGAGCGACCGGGACATCCAGCGTGTCTTCCGCACCTTCCACGCCGCGTCGCCGGAATATGCCCCCGTACCCGACCTCACGGCCGAGGAGCGACAAGGCCCTCCGGCCTGACGGACCCCCGCCCGGAAAGGCTCGCATGAACCATCGCGGAACCCGCGTCCTGCGGCTGGACGCGCTGGCCAGGGTGGAAGGCGAGGCCGCCCTCCACCTGCGCGTCGAGGGTGACACGGTCGCCGAGACGCGGCTGCGCATCTACGAACCCCCCCGCTTCTTCGAGGCCTTCCTGACCGGCCGGGGCCACACCGAACCTCCCGACATCACCGCCCGCATCTGCGGCATCTGCCCGGTCGCCTACCAGATGACCGCCTGCCAGGCGATCGAGAACGCCTGCGGCGTCACCGTCGACGGCCCCCTCGCGCCGCTGCGCCGCCTGCTGTACTGCGGCGAGTGGATCGAGAGCCATACCCTGCACATCTACCTCCTGCACGCCCCGGACTTCCTGGGGCGTGCCGACGTCGTGGACCTCGCCCGCGACCAACGAGCCGCCGTGGAGCGCGGGCTGAGGCTCAAGCAGGCCGGCAACGCGATCGTCCAGCAGCTCGGCGGCCGCCCCATCCACCCGGTCAACGTCCGGCTCGGCGGCTTCTACCGGACGCCTGCGCCGGACGAGCTGCGCCCTCTGGCCGAACGGCTGCGGCAGGCCCGGGACGACGCCCTGGAGACCGTTCGGTGGGTGGCGGCCTTCGAGTTCCCCGACGCGGTGTGCGACCACGACCTGTTCGCGCTGCGAGACCCGGGCCGGTACGCCGTCGACACCGGAACACCCGCCGTCATGGCCGCCGGCGACGGCGGCCGGGCGCCGCGCCCCGTCCCCCTCCCGGAGTTCGAGCGGCACGTCCGGGAAGGACAGGTGCCCCACTCCACCGCCCTGACGGCCACGCTCGACGGCCGCCGCCATCTCACCGGTCCGCTGGCCCGCTACGCGATCAGTGGCCGGTGGCTGCATCCCGTGGCCGCCGAGGCGTCGCGGGATGCCGGTCTCGGCGATCCCTCGGCGGGTGCCGTCTGCGACAACCCCTTCCGCAGCATCGTCGTACGGGCCGTCGAGGTGGTGCAGGCCGTGGAGGAGGCTCTGCGGATCATCGACGGGTACGAACGACCTCCCCGGCCGGCCGTCGAGGTCCCGCCGCGCCGGGGCGTGGGCGTCGGGGCCACCGAGGCGCCCAGGGGCCTGCTGTACCACCGCTACGCCCTCACGGAGGACGGCACGCTCACCGAGGCCCGCATCGTCCCGCCCACGGCGCAGAACCAGACGGCCATCGAGGAGGACGTGCGCAGAGCCGTCCAGGCTCGCCTCGACGGGCCCGGTCCTGCCGCCGACGACGACGAACTGACCCGTCTGTGCGAACGGGCCATCCGCAACCATGACCCCTGCATCTCCTGTGCCGCGCACTTCCTCGACGTCACCGTGGAACGCGCGTGAGCGGGCGGGTCGTGGTGATCGGCGTGGGCAACCCCTTCCGGGGCGACGACGGGATCGGCCCGGCAGCCGTGGAGGCCTTGCGGGGGCGGGTTCCCGAGGGAACCGTCCTGGCCGTCAGCGACGGTGAACCCGCCCGGATGGTCGACCTGTGGCGCGGTGCCGACACGGTGGTCGTGGTGGAAGCGCTCCGCGCACGGCCGAGCCGGCCGGGAGAGCTGCACACCCTCACCGCGGCGGAAGCGGCCGCCCGGACAGCGGGTGCGGCGAGTACGCACGCGCTCGGCCTCGGGGAGTGCCTCGCCCTGGCGGAGGCCCTCGACCAGCTGCCGCCGAGCCTGGTGGTGCACGCCATGGAGGTGGCCGACGTCGAACTCGGCGCGCGCCTGAGCGAGGCGGTACGGGCGGCGCTCCCGGAACTGGCCGACCGGGTCGCCGCCTCCGTGCGGCAGGCGTACGGGCCGGATGACGGGCGGTAGCGGGACCTCAGGTACCCCGGCACCCGGGAAAGGCGGTGGGGACGATGACACTCCCTCTGGTGGTGGGCGTCGACGGATCGGAGGTGTCTCTGGCGGCGGTCGACTGGGCCGTGGACGAGGCCGTGCGCCACGGTGCTCAGATGAGGCTCGTGTACGCCTCCCTGTGGGAGCGCTACGAGGCGGGCCCTCCTCCGGTGGGCCCGGGGCGCTCCTCCGAGCGGCTGCCGGCCGAGCACGTCGTCGCCTCGGCGGCCGATCGCGCCGTACGGCGCAACCCGGATGTCGAGGTCACCACCGCCGTCCTCCCGGAGGAGCCGGTCACCGCCCTCGTTCACGAGGGCGGCCAAGCGTCCGCGCTGGTGACGGGTTCGCGTGGCCGGGGCGAGGTGAAGGGACTGCTTCTCGGGTCGGTCGGTCTGGCCGTGTCGGCTCGGGCGCACTGCCCGGTGATCGTCGTCCGGGGTGATCCGGCTGGGCTCGCCGGCACGCGTGCGCGGATCCTGCTGGGCGTCGGCGACGCCGACGACACGAGTACCGAGGCCGTGCGGTTCGCGTTCCGGGAGGCCGAGGTGCGCGGCTGTGTCCTCGACGTGGTCCATGCCTGGCGCAGGCCCGCCTTCGACAGGCACGGCAACCGGACACGCGCCGAAGGGCCGGCGGACCCGTACGACGGGAGTGCCCCAGCGGTCGTGGACGCCCGGCTCAGGGCCGCGATCGCCGAGCGCCCACATGTCCGGACGCGCCCGGCGACGCCGGAGGGACCGGCCGCCAGGGTCCTCGTGGACCGGTCGGCCGCCGCCGACCTGGTGATCGTCGGGGCCCGGCGCCGGACGGGCGCCTTGGGTCTGCGGCTCGGCCGCGTGAGCCACGCACTCCTGCACCATGCCCGGTGTCCGGTCGCGATCGTGCCCGAACGGCGGTGACGTCGGCCGGCTCGCCGCCGTCCAGCCAGGTGGCGCCCGACGGGGGCAGCCCTGCGTGAGCGAGCGGGTTCCCCTCGTACCCCGGGTTCACTCGCGGGTCGGTACGGCGATGACGGGGCAGCGGGCGTGGTTCAGCACGCCCTGGCTGACCGAGCCCAGCAGCATGCCGGTGAACCCGCCGCGGCCCCGGGTCCCCACCACCAGGCCCAACGCGTGCGCCGAGGCGTCGGTGAGCACCTGGACGGGGTGCCCGGCGAGCACCTCGTGGTGCAGGTCCACCTCGGGAAAGCGGTCCTTGCGTCCCGCCACGATCTCCGAGAGGAGCCGCCGGCACTCCTGCTGCGGCTGGTGCCCCTCGAAGACCCTCAGCGGCCCGGGCTCCAGGACGAGCAGAGCCCGCAGCCGGGCGCCGCGCAGGGCCGCCTCCTCGAACGCCACGTCGACCACGGCGGCGGAGTGCTCACCGCCGTCCACGCCTACGACGAAGAACGCCGGCTCCTCGGTGACATGTTCCGGCTCGGGGACGACCACCAGGGGACAGTGCGTACGGGCCATCACCGGCAGGGCGACCGACGCGGAGCCGAACACCTCCTGCTTCCGGCTCAGGTGCCGCGATCCCAGTACGACGGCGGTGGCGTCGCGGCTCTGCTCGCGCAGCACCCACACCGGGTCGCCCTCCGCGAGCAGCGCGTCGACCTCGAGCCGCGGGTGCCGGGCCGAGACGAAGTCCACGGCCTGCCCCAGCACCTGCCGGCCCGTCTCGTGCAGAGCCTCGTTCCACTCCTCCCAGGACGGCGGGACTTCCCGCCCCCGGTAGCCCCGCGTGGGCACGCCCTCCACGTGGACCGCGCGCAACGGCAGCCGTCTGCGCACGGCCTCGTCCGCCGCCCAGGCCAGAGCCATCCGGTGGACGGGATCCGGATCGACACCCACCACGATCGGCCGTCCATCACCGGGCCCGGACATGCCCGCCTCCGCTCGCCAGGTGCCGGACACACGCATCGGAGCCCGGGGAGTACGGGGCCACCCGTCCGCCCTCGGCCCATCGCACGTCGTAGGGCGGGCTCCCGTGGTGATGGTGGAGTCCGACGATCCCGCCGTGCCGTGCGACGGCCCCGGCCGTGGTCCCGCTCGCCACGATCTCGTCGCCCGTTCGGGCGCGCACCCAGGCGCCCGCGACCCCTGGGCCTGCGTACGTGACGGCCTGCGTCCTCCTCGCTGGTGCCGGAGCGGACATCGCCCTACCTCCTTGTGCGCGGTGGCGCGGAAGAATGCCGCCGCCACTTCCATGGAAGGCGCGGGCGGCGCCTGGCTGCCAGGGGCCATTGGTCCCCACCGGAGGCCTGCCGACCCCTGCGCCCCGGCACGGTCCGGCCGTCGTCTTCGACGAGCCGGTGAGGCGCGGGGCGCAGCGTGCCGCCCTGGACGCCACGGCCGTCCGGTGCCAGGTATGGTTCAGCAGCTACGTCGACGAGCCGGGCCCGTGGGACCGGTCCGCGCGATCGGCGGCCCAGCGGCGCCGGACCGCTTCCTCGTGCTCCACCTCCTCCAACGCCAGTTCCACAGCACTCAGTTCGGCCTGAAGACGCGGGATCCAGTGTCTGCGCAGGGCACGGACGCGCCGCCGTGTCCGTTCGGCCTCGGCGGCCAGCAGATCGGCGGCTGCCTGACGAGCGGCGAGCTCCGCCGCCGCGCGGACCGCGGCGCGGTAGGCCGTTTCGGCGTGAGCGAGCGCGGTGTTGGAGGGGGTCGGTTCCGCCGGGGAGCGTACCGGCGTCGTGCACTCCACCGCCGCCGGGTGGCGTACGCCCATCAGCGCGGCCCACCGGACCTCGACGCGAGCTTTGTCAGCGGGCGCCGCCTCGGCCAGAGCGCCTTCGCCTGAGAGCAGCACCCCGCGCAACAGCCAGGTCTCCGCGTCGGCCAGCTTCTCCTCCCAGACCCGGCGCGCGTCCTCGGCGGCCCGGCGTGCCGTCGCTTCGCGGTCCAGCAGGAGCCGGAGCTTGCGTTCGAGCAGGCCCGCTCCGCGAAGCGCCGTGGCGAGACCGCGGCGCAACCGGAGGCGCCCGGCGCGCCCGGTCGCGACGCCGCGTTTCCTCGGACTCATCCCCGCTCCTCGTGCCGGGATGGAGCGTGGGCGTCGAGCAGGTCGGCCGGAAGCATGCCGAGTTGGCTGCGCGGCAGGGTCAGCAGCACCTCCCAGGCCCGGTCCAGGGAATCGCCCAAGGAGCGGTTCTCGTGGGCGGACTGTGCCAGAAAGCGGTCCCGGAAGGCGTCCTGGAGGTCCAGGTGGCGCAGATCGGTCGGACTGAGCGCGGCGCGGCCGATCAGGTCGGCCAGTTCCGCGACCTGCCGGGACCGGGCCAGCGCTGCGATCAGCTGTGCGGCGACGGCCGGATGATCGGCGCGGGTGCGTCCCGCCCCGGTTCCCCTGCGCATCAGGCGCGACAGCGAGGCCAGCGGATCGACGGGCGGGTAGGTGCCGGTCGCCTGTACGTCGGCGGACAGTACGATCTGTCCTTCGGTGATGTAGCCGGTGAGGTCGGGGACGGGGTGCGTGATGTCGCCCGCCGGCATGGTGAGGACCGGCAGGACGGTCACCGACCCCGGGCGGTCCCTGATTCTGCCGCAGCGTTCGTAGAGAGAGGCCAGATCGCTGTAGAGGTAGCCGGGGTAGGCACGCCGTGCCGGTATCTCGCCACGTGCGGCGGACACCTCGCGCAGCGCCTCCGAGTAGGCCGTCATGTCCGTCATCACCACCAGAACGTGGCGGCCCCGGGCGAACGCCAGGTGCTCGGCGACGGTCAGGGCGAGTCGCGGAGTGAGCAGCCGCTCGATCACCGGGTCGTCGGCGGTGTTGAGGAACAGGACGAGTTCTCGTGCCGCGGAACGCGCGGCCAGCCCGTCGCGGACGAACGCCGTGTCGGCGTGGGTGAGCCCCAGTCCGGCGAACACGACGGCGAACGGCTCACCCCCACAGGTCGCCTGGGCCGCGATCTGCACGGCCAGTTCCAGGTGCGGCAGCCCGGCGGCCGAGAACACCGGCAGTTTCTGCCCCCGCACCAGCGTCGTCAGTACATCCACCGCGCCGACCCCGGTGAGCACCGCCTCGCTCGGCGGTTCCCGGCGGACCGGATTGATCGGCACGCCGCCGACCGCCTCGTACGACCCGCCGAGCACCGGTGGTCCGCCGTCGGCCGGTTCGCCGCGCCCGTTGCACACCCGCCCCAGCCACCCGGAGCCGACCTGCATCCGCATCGGCGACCCCGAGAACGCGACACGGGTGCCGGCGCGGTTCATGCCGGCCGTGTCCTCCAGTACCTGCACGACCGCGAGGTCGCGGTCCACCTCCAGGACCAGTCCGTGGCGCCGTTCACCGGAGGCCAGCACGATCGTGGCGGACTCGTCCCAGCCCACCCCGCTCACCCCTTCGACCACCACGAGCGGACCACGCAGTTCGCGCACGCCCGTGTACTCGACCTCCACCGGGCCGCTCACGCCGTCTCCCGGAGCCGGGCCAGCACGGTGTCGCGAGCCGCGGTCACGGGGGCTGTCTCCGCGGGGCCCGCCACCTCGCGTGCCCGCAGCAACGGGCCGAAGTCGACCGCCTCGACTACCTCGGCCCGGGTGCCTGCGTCCACCACCTCCAGGCAACGGTCGATCACGGCCAGCACGGCATCCACCAGAGCGGCCGTCTTCGCCGGGGCGCTGTAGGTGTCGGCCGGGGACAGCGCGCTCTGCTGGATCACGGCCTCGCGCAGCAGCCGTCCGGCGAGCACACTGATCCGTTCCCCGGGCGGCAGGGCGGTGATCCCGACCAGCTCGACGAGGGCGGCCAGCCGGTCCGCCTCCGCCAGCTGACGTGCGACGCGTGCGCGGCGCTCGGCCCACCCGGGGTCACCGGCGCGGGCGTGTGCGACCGACAGCGCGGACGCGTCCCGGGAGAACGACTCCGACCAGGACACGGCCGGATAGTGCCGTGCGTAGGCGAGATCGCGGTCCAGGCTCCACAGGCACCGCACGAACCGTTCGGTGTGCGCGGTGACGGGCTCGGTGCGGTCGCCCCCCGGTGGGGACACGGCCCCGATGACCGTGACGGACCCCGTCGTGCCGCCCAGCGTACGAACGGCCGCCGCCCGCTCGTAGAACGCGGCCAGTCGGGAGGCGAGCGAAGCCGGGTACCCCTCCTCGGCGGGCAGTTCGCCCATGCGGGACGCGAACTCGCGCAGCGCCTCCGCCCACCGGGAGGT
This sequence comes from Streptomyces sp. NPDC001781, assembly GCF_053596035.1. Lineage (NCBI taxonomy): Bacteria > Bacillati > Actinomycetota > Actinomycetes > Kitasatosporales > Streptomycetaceae > Streptomyces > Streptomyces sp. NPDC001781. The sequence goes on from NZ_JBSFFI010000008.1 coordinate 117,434, forward strand.
CGAGTCGGCGATGAGGACGACGTCGAGGCCCATGTCGCGGAAGTACTCCGCCACGGTCGCGCCCGTGTGGACACTCGCCTCGCGTGCCATCATCGGCATGTTCGAGGTGTTCGCGATCGTCACGGTCCGCTCCGCCAGCCGGCCACCGGTCCGTGGGTCGGCCAGCTCCGCCAACTCCTCGATGACGTCCGCCATCTCGTTGCCGCGCTCGCCGCAGCCGACGTACACGATCACGTCCGCGTCGCACCACTTGGCGATCTGCTGGAGCAGCATGGTCTTGCCGGTGCCGAAACCGCCGGGGACGGCGGCCGTGCTGCCGCGGGCCACGGGGAAGAGCAGGTCGACGGCACGCTGCCCGGTGTTCAGCGGCGCGTCCGCCGGAAGGCGCCGCCCGACCGGCCGCGGCTTGCGCACCGGCCACGACTGAGCCATGCGCACTTCCTCCCCGCCCACGACGGCGAGCGGGGTGTTCGACGCGTACGCGCCCGCCGACGCGATCCGTGTCACCTCGCCCGACAGGTCCGGGGGCACCAGAAGCCGCAACGGGGCACCGGCGCCGATGTCGCCGAGGACGTCACCCGGCCCTACCGGTTCCCCTCGCATCACCCGGGGTGTGAACGGCCACACGGCCGCCTCGGTGGCCGTCGGCCCGCTCGTCGTCAGAAGATCTCCCGCACCCGCAAGTGGGCGCAGAAGGCCGTCGAACACGCCACCGAGCAGATCCGGGCCCAGCCGCACCGCCAGCGGCCGCCCCTGGGGCTCCGCCGGGTGTCCGGGTGCCAACCCGCCGGTGTACTCGTAAGCCTGGACGGAGGCGGTGTCCCCGTGGATGGCGACCACCTCGCCCAGCAGGCCGGCGCGGCCCAGCAGGACGAGATCGTGCATGGCGACCGTGGGCGGGCAGGCGATCTCCACGAGGGAGGCGGCCACCCGGACGACGCGGAGGCGGTCACCCCTGCCGGAGGCCGGGGCATCGGCTTCGGCGCGGGCACGTGCGGCCGCGCCGGTCCGGTCCGGTCCTGGGCCGCCAGGAGTGATCACGGCGGCCACCAGAGGGTCTCGGCCCGCTGCCCCAACCGGGCCAGGGCGCCGTCGGCAAGGGTGTCCGCGGACAGATCGACCCGGCGGCCGGGCACTTCTGCCGTCACCCCGCCCTGCTCGGCGGCCCTGACGTCAGCCTCCGCACCCAGCGTGGCCCGTGCCAGGTCCGCGAGGTGTGACCGGGCGAGTGCACCCTGCCGGTTCAGCGCCCGCCGTACGCCCGCGCGGATCCCGCTCCTGAGCGCCGAGTAGACCTCGGCGCGCATCGCGAGTTCCGTCTCCCAGGCGTCCTGTGCGGCCCGCAGCCTTTCCCGGTCGGCCTCCTCGGCACCGTCCGCCTCGCCGAGCCGGCGGGCCCGCGCGAGCACGGTCTCCGCCGCGGTGCGGGCCGCGAGCAGGGTGTCCGCCGCGTCGGCGCGCGCATGGTCCAGGGTGGCGTCGGCAGCGGCTCGTGCCGCACGCAGCAGCTGGGCGCGGACGGGGTCCAGCTCGTCGACCGGCCCGGTCACGCGGGCATCACCACCGTCAGCGGACGGGCCGGGGCCGGCGCCGTCACCGCGTCCCCCAGTGCATCGGCGGCCTCGGCGGTGAGGATCACCAGGCCGACCGTGCCGGGCAGCGTCCGCCAGGCCCTGCGAACGGCGTCCGGGTCCTCCGCCACGACAACACCGACCCCGGCCAGCGCGAGTCCGCACACGCCGGTCCGCGCGCCGATGGCGGCCACCGTACCCATCGTCAGGCCTTTCCGATCAGCAGGATCGCGACGACGAGCCCGTAGACGGCGATGCCCTCCGCGAGTCCGACGATCACCATCGCCCGGCCGAACATCTCCGGTCGCTCGCTCAGCGCGGCCAGCGCCGCGGCCCCCGTGTAGGCGACCGCTATCGCTGCTCCTATCGACGCGCCGGCCACCGCGATGGCCGCACCGATCAAGGCGGATCCGTTGACACCACCGGACGAGGCGGCCCGAGCCGAAGCCTGCGCGGGCCCTGTCAGCGCCGTGCCGAGGACGACCAGGGCGCCCCCCAGCAGGGCGAGGTCCGTGGCCAGGAGCCAGCGGAAGGCGTGTCTGATCCGGCGCCGCCGCAGCAGTCGGACGGCACCGAGCACCAGGACCAGGAGCGGCAGGACGATCAGCCAGGTGAGCATGGGATCACCTTCGCAGCGGAGTCGGCAGGTTCGGCCGGGGGAACATGCCACGGACGGAACGGACGGCCCTCGGTCTCGAAGAGCCGGGAGAAGAGTTCGTAGAACTCCAGCCGCAGGGCCTGCACGCCCGCCACCACAGCCTCCAGACCGAGGGAGACGGCCGTGCCCGCGCCGAACAGCACAGCGGCGCCCGCGACACCGGCGGCGCCGCCCCCCGACAGAGCCGTGGTGCCGCGCCACACGAGGTCGGCGAGCGCGGCGTGGGTGAGGCCGAACGCCGCGAGCCGGGCGAACGACAGGGTGTTGGTGCCGGTGCGCACGACGACGTCGAACAGCCGTACCACCGTCTCGGCCACTCCGGCGCCACCGCCCGCCGTGGCCCGGAACAGGCCGGACGCCACCAGCGCCAGCCCGGCCGCCGCGCACGCGGCCCCGGCCGGCACCAGGGCCCCCCGGTGCGCGAACAGGCCTGCCACGGCCAGCGCCAGCCCCAGATAGAACAGCAGGCCGGCACAGCCGGATGCCTCGTACAGACCCACGGCCCAGCCGTTCTCCCGTACGCGGTTCACCGCGCCCGCGGCATGGGCGAGCACCAGCAGCCCCGCCCCGAGGACGACCGAGGCGGCCAGCAGCCGAGCGGGCTCCTCCAGCGGGTTCAGCCAGAGCACCGGCAGCAGCCCGGTCGGCCCGAAGAACTCGCCGTAGACGGCGCCCGCGACCATGGCGGCGACTCCCGCGCCCGCCAGGAACGGCCACAGCCGGGCCAGACGCGCCAAGGGCCGGGGCCGCCCCAGGCGCAGCGCGAGCGCGCCGAGCACCAGCAGCGCACCGTGCCCCACGTCACCGAACATGATCCCGAACATCACGACATAGGTCAGGCCCGCCGGCCACGAGGGGTCGAGATCCGCGTAGGCCGGTGTGCCGTAAGCCGACACCAGGGGGGTGAAGGAGGCGGCCCGGCCCGGGCGCAGCAGCGTCGGCGGATCCGTGCCGCGCGGCAGGGGCAACGGCAGCAGCGCGCCGCCCGCCGCGGCCAGTCGGTCCGCGACCCGCGGTACCTCGTCGACGGGGCACCATCCGGCCAGCGCGGCCACCTCCCCCTGACGTACGGCGCCCTGCGCCCGCTCCTCCAGCTGGGCCTCCCCGGTGAGCAGGGCGACCCGGCGCCCGTGGTCGGGCATGTCGAGGTCGGGTGGTCCGACGGCCAGCAGAGCCGGGGCGGCGGTCTCGGACCCGGACGCCGTTCCCTGCCCACGCAGCCGCTGCAACCGCACGGCCGCCGCCCCCGGAGGCGCCTCCTCGGCGCGGTCCAGCTCCACGCAGCCTTCCTCGGCGATCCGCACCAGCGCGTCCCGCAGGCCCGCCTGGGGTACGACCACCGCCACGCGGCGCATCCGGACCGGTGTCATCGCCTCAGGCCAGGGCATCGAAGGCCCCTCCGGGCCGTCCACCCCGTGCCGCGGACTCCAGCGCGGCCCGCACCAGCCAGGCGTCCGCGGACAGCACGCCGACCGCGCCGACGACGACCGCGGGCCCGTACCGGCCCTGCCGCAGCATCGCCGCGCCCTCGGCCTGCACCGTGCGCCACCAGCGGGCCTCTGCCCGCCACAGCTCACCGGGCTCGTCGACGTCCGCCAGGACCCACCGGGCGGCCGAGGGGACGCTGTCGCGGAACTCCCGGTAGGACGAGGCGCCCGGCGCCCGAGTCCCGAGCAGTCGCGCCGCACCGAGACGCGCGGACTCCGTGAGGGAGCGGCGGTGCACGAAGAGTTCCCGCGCGGTCAGCAGGACCGCACGTCCCTGAGCCCAGCGACGCGCGGGCGGGACGGACACGGCGGTCCGCCGCGCCGCGGCCATGCGCATGCCGGTGACCAGGGCCCACGGGGTGTCACCGCCCGGGTCGCCCCAGGGGGAGGCGGCGAGCGCCGCCCGAAGTTCCGCGGGCGTCCCGGCACGCTCCAGGACGCGCCAAGCCGTCTCCAGGGCGCCCAGCCGGTACGGCTCCGGTGCCTCGGTGCGCCCGCCTTCCCGTGCCGGCAGCCGGGACAGCACGTTGGCGATCTCGAATCCCGACGCGAGCGGAACCATCAGGCGGGCGCCGCCGCGCGGCAGCCATCCGGCCAGCACCCGCATATGCCACAGGAGGCCGGCGGCCACAGCCCGCTGAGCGGCGGAAAGGCCCGCGGTCGTCCGCGTGCAGCGCGCGTACGGCGTCGTGGCGAGGCACCGCAGGGCGTCCTCGAGCGTCGGACCGCGCGCGATCTCACGTGCCCCCTCGGTGCCCGGATACCGTGCGACGAGGGCTCGCGCCCGTACCGCCCCGGCGACCCAGCCGGCACTCACGGCTCCTTCACCGTCCCGCTCGCCGGTCTCATGGCATCGGCCACGGCGAGGTCCACCAGGTGCGGCATGCGTTCCCCTGCCCGCTCGCGGATCGCCGAGGCCGTGCGGTCCCCGGCCGCCCGCACCGCGGCGGCCTCCTGCCCGGCCGCCCGGAGGAGGGGCTCCGCGGCCTGCCGGCGGATCACCGGAGCCTGCTCCCGCGCGTCCGCCTCGATCTGTTCCGCTTCGCGTACGGCGTTCAGGCGAAGGGCCCGCGCCGCCTCCTCCGCGCCGTCCCGGATCCGCGCCACCTGCTGCTGAACGTCAGTCAGCCGAGCAAGGGCGGGCTCCAGTTCCGCGGCGCGCTCAGCCGAGCGGTCGGCAGGCACGCCGGTCGCGGACGCCCCCGGCGTCCCCGCCGGACGAAACCGCTCCAGGAAGTCCCTCAGCGTCATCGGCAGCCTCCTGCCGGTCTGTCGGTGCTCCTCCAGTTTCACCGTTCCCGGCCCACCCCGCACCGGATAGGGACCCTACGTCGTGCCACCAGGGCCGTTCGGCCTCTTCGCCCGGGCGCCCGGAACGCGAGACTGGGAGAGGGGCGACTCGACAGAGTCTGGAGGCCGCTGTGAACGCGCACGAGAACCTCCGCGCGGGCGCCGACGCCCGGCAGGGTGTGACCGCACGTGCCTGGAGTCCGGGCGAGACCGCTCGACAGGACATGCTGCTCCGCTACCTGGCCGCGGTCGCCTCGGCAGCGGCCGAGCACTCCGGCGGTACGGCCGCGCGCACGCACACCGAGGAGAGGGCACCCTCGGCCGGCACGCCCGCGCCCCGGCCGGACCTCCCGCAGGAACCCGTCACGCCACTGGTCCGGGACGTGATGGACGTGCCCGCCGCCACCCTCCGCGAGGACCAGGCGTATCGCGACATCGCCCGGCTGCTCGCCCGCGAGCAGGTGGGCGCGCTCCCGGTCGTGGACGCCGAGGACCATGTCGTCGGCGTCGTCTCGGAGTCCGATCTGCTGGCCAAAGTCGCGTTCGAGGCCTCCGGCCACCGGCCCGGACGCGTCGGCAGACTGCGGGAACGGCGGATGCACGACAAGGCTCGCGGCGAGACGGCCGCCGACCTGATGACGAGTCCCGCGATCACGGTACTGCCGGGCACGACGGTGGCCGAGGCCGCCTGGCTCGCCGCCTTGTCCCGGGTGAAGCGCATGCCCGTCACCGACCGCGACGGCCGACTCGTGGGCGTCGTGCGGCGTGACGCGTTGTTGCAGGCGCTGATGCGGGATGATTCCGGTATCCGGGCGGAAGCCCAGGCCCGGCTCGAAGCCTGCTGTCCGCCGGCCGACCGGGAGGGTGTGGCCGTCACCGTGCACGACGGGGTCGTGGAGCTGACCGGGAGACTGCCGTCGGTGACGATGGCCCGGCTGGTGGCCGAGGTCGAGGAGATCGCCGACGTCGTAGAGGTGAAGAACCTGCTCAGTGCCGACTGAGTTCGCGAGGACGGCCGCCCGGACCCGTCGCCGCACCTATGAGTTCCGCCGGCGGCCGTGAGGGTGCCGTCAGGGGCCACGCCACGCGGGGGCGGGTGTCCTGTGCGGTCAACGGGCCACGCGGGGTCGGTCGGGACATGATGGGGCCGGGTGGCCCCTGACTGCCTCGGCACCACCGCACCACGCTGGTGTCGGAACCCTCGTCCCGGGAGGTGGAGATCATGCCCCGTACCGTCACCGTGGGTGTCGACGACTCGCCCGAGAGCCGGGCCGCGGCCGAGTGGGCGGCGCGAGAGGCGCTGCTGCGCGGTCTGCCCCTGAAGATCATGTACATCTCGGAGCCGACTCCCAGGTTCGTGGCCAGGACACCGCTGCTGGACCCCGACGCCTACCGCCAGTGGGCGGAGCGGATGACGAGCGAGTCCGCCGACGGCATCCGGCTTCGCCACCCGGGCATCGAGGTGATCACCGAGCAGCTGACCGGGACCCCGGCCGACATCCTGTGCGAGGCGGCGGGTTTCGCCGAGCTGCTGGTCCTCGGCTCGCGGGGCCTCGGCGGGCTGGAGGGGTTCTTGGTGGGCTCGGTGAGCCTGGGCGTGGTCGCCCGCGCCGAGCGGCCGGTGGTGCTGGTACGGGCGGGAGAGCACGCCGCCGACGAGCACGAGAGGCACCCGGCGGGCATGCGGTCCGCTGCGGCACCCTTCCGGCCCGTCGTGCTGGGGCTCGACACCGACCGGATGGACGACACCTTGCTGGAGTTCGCCTTCGACGCCGCGGCACGGCGCGAAACCACCCTGCGGGTCGTCCACGCCTGGCCCGAGCCCCCGGCCTCCTTCCACCACTTCGCCCGCGACGCCGAACTCAACGACTCCCTCGAACGCGGGCAGGCCGCTCTCCTGAGCAAGGTGCTGCGGCCTTGGCGGCAGAGGTTCCCCGACGTCGAGGTGATCGAGGCGAGCCGGTGCGGAAGCGCCGCTCAGGTCCTCGTCAACGACTCCCGTGACGCCTCCCTCGTGGTGGTCGGCCGACACATCCGCACCGGGTCGTTCGGTACCCGGATCGGCCATGTCGTCCATTCCGCCCTGCACCACGTCGCCGCGCCCGTCGCGGTCGTCGCCCACAGCTGACCTCCGCTCCGGAGCACGGTCAGCCGTGAGCGCGTCAGCCGCACAAGCGCCGGCGGGGCGCGCGGCCGAGAGCTGACCGACCGTCAGCCGGGTGGCGCAGGCTCGGCGTCAGTCCGCCCCGGGCCCGGACGCCCACCCGCCCGGGCTCAGGCGAGCCGGACGCGAAGCTTCTCGATCGGCTCCCCGGCGGCAACGCGTCAGCCCGCACTCGTGGACGATCACGGTCGGCTCGGACAGGAGGACATCCGGCCCGACGAGGCCGTAAGCGATGCTGAAGTGCAAGACTGCTCCGTGAATGTGGGGGACTTGCCCCGGTGCGCACGGAGGAGCCGGTGCTGCTCAGGGGTCAGGTCGACCTCCCCAACGGGGATCTTGTCACCGAGCAGGGCCGCGTGGGTGGCCTGGGACAGAGTGGGCGTCACTCCGATGATGCCGAGTTCCGTGAGCGTGACCAGTCCCTCCACCGGTGTCACGGGCGGGGGAACCGGGGCCCCGGACGTGGTGGCCGCGCCGGAAGTGCGTGGAGGGGCCGGCGGGTCCTGTTCCGGCTCCGGCTCACCGGTCACCGGCATGCGCCTCGGACCGTCTGACCTGGCCCCGGTCCTCGGCACGCCGGAGACGGACCCGACCGTCCCGTCCGCCGGATCGGCCCCTTCCCCCGTGGGCTGTGCCGGCCCACCTGACTTCGCGGAGGGCGCCTTGGTCTCCCCACCGGACTCGTCCGTCACCTCCACCACCGCCTTCGGTACCGCGAGCTGGTAGTGGCGGCCGACCAGGCTCAGCACGACACGCGGCCTCGGCCCTCCTGCCCGTACGCCCAGGGAGCCCGCCAGGTGTCCGGTCGGGTCGGACGGGCCCGGCCCGAAGTCCTGGAAGCGCCCCTCGCCGTCGACGACCGTGATGTCCACGTCGAACGTCCGGGCGGCCAGCACCGGCAGCAGGTCCGCGGCCCCGTGGTCCCAGCCCGCCTCGCCCTGCGCGTCCCCCGGGCGCATCAGCTGGGCGACGGCCAGCGCGGCGCGGGCCTCGGGGCCCAAGCTCACGGAGTGCGGCATCAGACCGCTCAGTCCGTCGAACTCGCGTCCTTCGGGGGTCCCTTCGCCCAGCGGTCCGGACCCGCGCAGCCCCGCCCCGGTTGCTTCGGCGTCGCTGAACGTGTCGGTCTCGTCCGGGGCGACGGAGTCGAGCAGGTCCGCGTCCGACGGGTCCGTGAGCCGGGCTGCGAGCGCCCGCCGCGTCGTGTCCACCGCTGCTCGCCGGTCCGCGATGTCCACCCCCAGATCGGTGAGCAGGTACGGCGCGGTCCTGCTCAGCCCCTCCACGAGGGCGTGCAGGAAGGCGTCCCCGTCCTTCGGCACGTCGTGCAACGCATACGTGACGTGATCGGGCGAGATCAGCCGGGCGCCGTCACCGCTGCCGGCCCTTGTGTACACCGCCGGCCGGGGCGCGGCCTGCGGCCGGGGCGGCCGAGGAGCGGCGGTCGGCTTCCGGTGGCTCACGGCCGGCGGCCTGGGCCGTCCCGTGAGACGGGCCAGACCCTCGGCTGTCGCCGCCTCCTGGTGCCAGCGGGTGAGCTGGTCGGTGGCCGCACGCACCCGGTGGTACTCGGCTGCCGCGGTCTCCGCCGTCGTCCTCAGCGCGTCGAGAAGAGCGCGCCGGTCGTCGAAGGCGCTGACGGCGGCATCGCGCCGGGCGGTGGCCGCCGCGACCCGGCGCGCCGCCGCGGCCACCGCCTCCTCCGCCTTCACCACCTCACGGCCGGCCTCCTCCGCGGGTCCCCGCAGGACGGCGGCCCGGGCCTCGACGGACCGCAGTTCCTCCTCGGCCGCGGCAAGCGACCGCCGGCCCTCGGCGATCTGCTCCCGCAGCAACTCCGCCCAGCCGTCGTGAGCGGCCTCACCGGCGGACTCCACAGCCGCCGCGAGGTCGCCCCGTGCCGCTTCGACCTGGTTGCGCACCTCGTCCCGGCGGGCTGTCGCCGCGGCCAGGGCGTCGCGGGGCGCCCGGGCGGCCCGGAGGGCTGCCTCCAGGCGCCGACCCTCACCCTCGGCGGATGCCTGCGCGTCCGCGAAGGCGATCCGCGTGGCGTCCCGCTCCTCCTTCAGGCCGATCGCCGGGCGCCGTTTCTTCCAGTACGCCTTGTCCGCGTCGACCCACACCTTGCTCGCCGCGGCGACGGCGTCCCACGCGGCGGACACCCGGGCGGGGAAGTTCGTGTCGTCGATCAGCCCGAGTTCCCTGGCGACGTCGTCCCTGACCCAGGCCAGGGCGTACGCCTGGGAGCTCACGGCCTTCGGCCCGGGCCGGACGTGGCCGAAGGTCCCGCCGACGAAGCGGCCCACCCGGGTGTCCTTGATACCCCGTCGTACGTCGGCGACGCTCAGCCACGAGGTGGGGACGGCGAACAGGAACACCCGCCCCGTCTTGGGCTTGGTGTTGACGGAGGTCAACTGGTCCGCCGAGGAGGGCAGAGCCTCACCCTCGGCGGCGTACGGCCCCGTGCCCGAACCGCCCAGCTGGTGGAGGCCCGTCTTGTCGGAGCTGATGAGCACGCCCGCCCCGAGCGCCGAGTCCTGGGTGTTCTCCCCGCCCACGGACGCCGCGGCACCTGCCCCGGTCCGCCGGAGTACCTCCATCTTCTTGCCGTCGGCGACGGTCAGCAGCCGGGCACGGCTGAAGTCGGGCTTGGCGTACAGGTCGAGCTGAGCCCGCTCGTCGCCGGCGATGTTCTTCTCGCTCAGCCCCGGGACGCCGTAACCCTGCGGGCTGGTCGCCCGGTGGAAGTACGCCGTCAGAGCGGCGTTGCCGGTCGCGTCTTCCAGCGCCTGGGCCGATCCGGTGCCCAGCCGGGTCAGCCCGGTGTCCCCGGCCCGGCGCGGCGCGTCGGGCCCGTCCACGGAGAACCCCGCGTCGTAGGAGAGAGCGAGCGCGTAGGTGTTCGCGACCTGGATGTCGGCGAGACCGACTATACGGCGCACGTCGAAGCCGTTCTCGGGGAAGTGGAAGGGCTTCAGCGCACCGTCCCCGTGCGGTGTTTCGGGCCCCGGCGCGTACGTCGGGGGTTCCTGCCGGGGTGCGGCGAGTCCGGTCAGTCCGGGCGCCTCCAGCAGTCCGTCGTCCGGACCGGTCTCGGGCACCATCAGACTCATCGGGACGTGCTCGCGCAGCGTCCCGGCGGGGCCCTCCTCGGTGAGGACCTGCTTCCCGCGGAACCGGTCGAACCCGGCTCGCACCGCGCCCCGTTGTCCGGAGGGCGGATCGTCGGCCTCCAGCGTGATCCGCAGGGTGTAGGGCGTCGCGATCTCCGCGTACGGTTCTGTCGAGGCCACCCGGAACGCGGTCGAAGTCGATTCGGTACGGCTCTCGCCGCTGGTCTTCCGCCCGGAGCCGGTCTCCGCGAATGCGGGGCCCGCGGCCACCGCCGTGGCGTTCTCCGTGTGGACCGCCTCACCGACGAGGTATCCGAACTCGGCGCCCGTCGTGGACTCCGCGACCTCGGTGACGGTCTCGATCGCCCGCCGGTTCTCCTCCATCTCCACACTGTGGTCCAGCATCGTGAACTCGGCTTTTCCCGGCACGAGTTGAACCCTGATCCGGACGAGCCGCCTCCCCAGGCGGACGCTGTGCCAGCCCCACGCCCCGGTGCGGGCCGGGACCGACGTCCCGCCGCCCGTCATCTCCTTGTCCAGGGCGCGCATGACCCGGGACGAGACCAGGGTGCGTACGCGTTCCAGGCCCGCGTCGTCGAGACCGAGCTTGGCCACCCGCCGCTCGAACGCGGCCAGTACTGCGGACGGGTCCAGCGCGTTGACGGCGTACGTACCGAAACCGTTGTCCCCGAGCCATGGTTGCGGGGCCCAGCGCTCACGGGTGTAACGCGGCACCTCCCCCATGCCGTCGTCGATCAGCCCCACCAGGTGCGCGCTCTTCTCCGGCACGTGGGCCAGCCAGCCGTCGGGCACACTCGCCATCCGCCCGGCCGCCGAGGCCAGCCAGCCGGGAACGAGGGGCCGGCCCACGGCGGCGGAGCCCAGCAGGCTGGACGCCAGCGCCAGCCAGTGCTCGGCGGTGCCCGACACCAGCACCTGGTGGCCGAAGCCCTTGCGGTTCATGTCATGGACGAAAGAGCGGCTCACCGTCCTGCTCCTCTGCTCGGACCGCGACCAGGGGCTGGCGACCAGCCCGTACGTGCCCAGCAGCCCGGGCCCGGCCGCGTGGGAGCGGGCGTAGACCAGCTGTCCGCCGGTGAAGAAGGTACGGGCCCTGGTGAGCTTCCCCGCCGACTGGCCGCTGCCGCCGAGCACCATCTCCGTGTCCATCGGCACCGCTCCGGTCAGCGCCCGGATGCCGTCCACCGCCATGAGGTGCCGGAAGGTCGCCCAGAGGGTGGCGTAGGGGCCCTTGCCCATCAGCCCCGACGCACTCCAGCCCAGCGGCCCGGAACTCTGGTCGAAGTTGGCCGTCAGGTACTGGGCCTGGAAAGCCCGGAGCACGGCTTCCCGGGTGGGCGCCCCCTCCTCGGTGAGCTGCCATGCCCCGCCCGACCCGGAGGTCATGACCTGACCGAGCGCCGCAAGGAGTGCGGGGGAGGCAACCACACCGACGGTCAGAAACGGATGGTTCTGCAGCTCCCGGAACATCCGCGAGCCCCGGCCGTCCGGTGTGACCGGGCCCGCTTCGCCCACCAGGTCGGCGGCGCGCACCAGGCTGCCGGGCCGGGACAGGTCGCCCAGGGCCAGCGCTCGTGCCCGCTCGGGCCGCAGGACACGCACCGGCTGCGTGGCAACGGCCGCGTACGGGTCGGCCGTCCCTCCGCCGTGCGGGTTCACGGCGGGGGCGTGCGAACCGGGGATGCTGATGAGCACCTGCCCCCTCCGTGGTCCGCCACCGACCGCGCGCCCACCGGACGTGGTGCCGATGAGCACGTCCCTCGGCTGCCGGAAGACGAACGGCTGGGTCCCCAGAAGTCCCAGCGTCGCGGTCCCGCGCAGCAGGCCGCGGAAGCGCCAGTACCCGCCGCGGTCCACGGTGAGCGAAAGGTCGTAGCGGTACAGGTGCGAAGGTCCGGCAGTCACCGCCATCGGCTCGTATGCGACCGTCGCACCGAAACCGGTCTCCTCGTCGGCCTGCCATCCCGCGCGCACACCCGCACTCGGCCCGCCGGCGTTGTGCGGGGCACCGATGTCGTCAGCCAACGGGTCACGAAACGCGATCAGCCCCTCGACCCCCAACTCCCCGAGGCGCTTGGCGCCCTTCTGCCCGTCCACCCGCTCCACACCGACCGAGCTGTAGCGCAGCCTGAAGTCGTCCTGTATGCCGACGAAACGACGGTTGGTCAGCTCCCCCCGCAGCCATATGTACCGGTGGCCCTGCCCTATCCGGCCGGGTTCCTCGAAACGGACCCGGATCCCGGTGGTGGTCAGCGCCTCCAGGTTCCCGGCCATGCTCCGGTGCGACAGCGCGGCGAGCACCTCGAGGGTGTTGGCCAGTGCCGTGCGATACGCGTCGTCGCTGCGCCACAGTGAGGACACCGGAGGAGCGCCGGCGTCCGCCCCCGACGGGCCCAGCAGGGCCGCCGTCCGCTCCCGCCAGGTCCTGCGCTCCGGGGGCGCCAACTGGTCGAGCCGTGCGACGAGTCCGGGACAGGCCGCCGCGAGCGCCGTCAGCACCTCGTCGGCGAACGTGTCCAGAAGGGTGCGGGGCTGTCCCGCCGGGCCCGGCTCGCCCGTCCTCCTACCGTCGGCGAAGGTGAACTCCTCGACCCGGTGCATGCCCAGGGTGGGCGGCCGGTCCCGGGTCAGGTACGCGGGGGCGAACGGCTCGGGCACCCCTGCCCGCAGCGCCCGCCGCAGTCCGTCGTCCCACCCGGCCAGCCGCCGCGCCTCCGTGCGGGTCATCCTGTCGACGCTCCATGTGTGGAACCGCCCTGCCCGTCCGGTGCTGCCGCTGAGCTGGACGTGGACCGTCTTGCGCACCAGGTACAGACCGGTGGGATCGCCCTTGACCTGGCCGGCCGACTTGACCGCGCCCGAGCCGCCGAGTCCCGCGGTGCGCGACACGGAGAAGAGATAGCGGAACGCCCCGCCGAACTGGAGCCGGAGGTTCAGGACACCGTCCGCCAGGTCGAAGAGGTTGAAGGCCGGGCCCGCGGCCCCGTCGATGCCGATCGCCGCCGTCTTCTGAAGACTGCGCTCGTTGCGCACCGACAGGGTGTTGATGTCGCGTATCTCGGCGTCGGCGGTCTCGGTGATCAGTGTCGCCCGCCCCGGTACGACGTCGACGACGAACACACCGAGAGGCGTACGGGCCTTGTCGTCGGCGAACAGCGGGACGGTGGTGACGCGGCCTCTGGACAGGACCTGACTCTGCCGTTGAAAACTCAACGAGGAGAAGAAAGAGTTGAGTTCACCGTAGGCGGTGCTGCCCGGCGTCACTCCGATCTCGGCAGCGGCCCAGTCCCGCATCCGTGAGACGGGCCCGAACCCCTCCGTCCGCACCAGCCGGTAGGACGATTGCCGGTCGAGCTCCAGGGAGCGGGGGATCCGCCCGGGGGCGGCCTTCGTCTTCGTCACGCTGTCCGGCAGCCGTACGGACAGCCCGTCCCGCATCGCGAATCCGTAGACGGCGGGCGAGGTGTCGGTCACGGTCCGGCCCTGTGCGTCGGTCACCCGCAGCTCGTAGTACACGTGGTCGAGGTAGACCCGGGAGCCGTCCAGCGAGCGGGTCTCCGTCTGGGTCGTGCCCTGCTCGGTCTGCCCGTACGCCACCCGGTCGGTCCAGCCCAGCCGTAGACCTATCCGTCCGAAGCCGCTGAACGCCACCGCCCCCACCGGTCCGACGGGCCCGCCCAGGGCCAGCTGGGTCACCGACTGCATGGTCTTGCTCTGCCCCGCCGCCCCGACCGACCGGTGCATCCCGTCCACCTTCACAGGGCTGCCGTACGTATCGGTGTACTGCTCCCACTCCCCGTAGTGGCGTACGGTGAGCGCCAGCATGCGCACACTGCCGTCCTCGGCCGTATAGGGAAAGACACGTCCGTCCCCGGCCAGCGTCTTGGGCTCGTGCGTCAACGCGTACGCGACGTCGTCCATCAGTGCGGATCCGGCTGGGCGGCCCTTCTTCGACGGTGCCGGACGAACGGTGTCGCCGTCCTGCGACAACACGCGGCCGATCTCTGCCAGTGCCTGCTGCTCGCCGCGCAGGACGACGTCGCTGTGCCCGAAGGTCATGCCGCCCAGAACCAGGGGGAGCGGAACGTCGGACGGCGCGTCCGTGAGGAGTTCCACGACGTCGTCGATGTAGGCGGGCATCCGGGTGCCGTTGCCGAAGTCGACCGGCTCCCGCCGCCCGCCGAGCGGCCGGGGCATGTCCCGGTCCAGGACGGGTGGCCTGGTGCCGGGCAGGACGGGGGCGTAGGGTTCCGCACCGGCCGCGGCTGGCCGCACGGCGGACGGGGCGCCGGCGACGGCCGGGGCGCCGGCGACGGCCGGGGTGAGGGCCGCGGTGGAGGCGGCGGGGGCTGGGCCCGGGGCCGGGGCCGCGGCCGGTGCCGAGGGTGTGGAGCCGGTGGTGGTGGGCCGGACAGCCGGCGGGTCCCCGATGTGTGCCGCGATCAAATCCAGGTGACGCCCACGCAGGCCGTCCTGGGCGAGCCCTTCGGGTGCGGGACGCCGGTAGTCCCCCATAAGGCTTCCCCGGACGTCCGGGCGGTGAGGTGCGACGGCGTGCCGGGACTCGTCGCGCAGACCGAGCATGTGCGCGATCTCGTGCGCGTAGTCGACGGCATCCCCGTCCGCCCACCACTGGGACCGCGTCATCTGCCGGTCGCGGCCGACGAGGCGGACGTTGAGACCGTACGGGTGCGGATCGTGCTCGACCTGCTCCACGCTCACATGCAGCAGGTCGCCGTTCGGCAGCCGGTGACCGGGAGCGTTGAACAGCGCCTCGACCCCGTCGAGGACCTTGTCCCACACGCCCTGCGGCAGCCCGCCGGAACCGCCGACGCCGACCTGAACCGTCAGGTCGGCGAAAAGTTCGCCGCCTGCCTCGAAACGTCGCACGTCGAACTTCGACTGCACCACGAACTGGGTCGTGTGGCCGGGCCGTCGCGGGTCGGGAGGCGTCGACAGCGGATCGACCCAGGTGGACGAGCGTGTGTCCGGTACCGCGCCGGCACGCGCCGCCTCCCAGGCGGGTGACCCTGGGACTCCGGGCCCGTCGGACCCGGCCACGCGGGCCATGCCGACGACCTCCGGACCGTCCGGTGCCCCGGCCCCCGTTGGCTCCTGCTGCTCGGCGGACCGGATGCCCGGCGACGACGGTGCGGTAGGGGCCGACGAAGGAGCGGATGCGCCCGGGCCGGATACGGGTGCGGCGGCCTGCGGAGCCGTGGACGACGTGGGAACGGGGGAGGGCGGGCCCGGCGCGCCCGCGGCCGATGCGGGTGGATCCGGCGGCGGCGGTGCCACGACCGCGGCGGCTTCCGGGAACTCGGGCGGTGCGTGTGCCGGAGCGCGGTCAGGTCCGTACGCCGCCGTCGGGACACCGGCGGTCCCCGGAGCGTCGGTTCCGGCGCGGGCGGTGTGGGAGGCGGGGGCCCCGCTGCCGGTGGTCCCGGAACGGGCTGCCTCGGAACCCATGGCCTCGAAGCGGGCCGGGAGCTCCTGACCGGGGCCATCGGCCGGACCCGTCCGGTTTGCGTCGGGGGCTCTGCCCACGGGCGAAGCGGAAGCGGGCGGGAGCGAACCTGCCGGGGATGACAAGGCCGGGGCAGATGGGGCCGGTGAGACGACGGGAGAGGACGGCGCCGCCGTGCGCGGCACGGTGGTCACCTGTCCCGACGGCTCGCCGCCGAACACGACGTCTGCGCCCTCACCGTTCAGCTCTCTCGCCTCGGCCGACCACTCCGGGCCCGCGACTGCCGCGCCTCGCCCGGCAGCAGGTGGCCGTGCCGCCTCCGGGGCCGACGGTATGCCGGCGTCCACCGGCCACGAAGCGGGCGCATCTGCCTCGGAGTCCCCCGCCGTCCCTGTCGCCTGACCCGAGGTGGCCGGGACAAGCGGCGGCAGCTCGGTCCGCTGCGCGGCCGGACCTGAACCCGGCACTCGACCCCCCTGCGGAGCCGTGTCCCACATTGCGCTTCGGGCGCCGCCCGACTGCACCGGGGCCGGGGCCGGGGCTGTGACGGGCGTCGGGCCCGGCCCGCGGGCCGTCTGCGGATACGCCGACGGGGGCGAGGACATCGCCGCGGGTGGCGTGGACGCCGTGGCGACCGTGGGTGTGGTGGCTGCCGTGGCAGGCCCGGCCGGGGCCGGCGGTGGGGTGCCCGCCAGGGACTGGAAGGCAGGCGGCGCCATCGGTGAAGACATCGGGGCAGCCACGGGCACGGTGGCCGCGGACACCGTGGGCAGGGGCAGACCGTTCCCTCTGACGGTGCCGGGACCCACTCCGGGCCCGGCGGACGGCGGCACCGTACGCGTGCCCGGCGCACCGCCACCGTCGGCAGCGCCCGTTCGCGGCGGATCGTTGAGCTCGCCGGGAGCCACCGCCGGGGCGAGGAACTTGTTGTTCAGCCGGAGTGCCGCTCCGCCGATCGCCGACTCGGCGTACATGCCGAACACCCCACTGGTGCCGGACCCCACGAAAGCCTCCCAGGTGAACTCCCACGTCCCGTCGAAGGCTCCGGTGACCAGTACCTCCGCAAGGCTTTCACCGAGACCCGAGACGACGAAGGCCGCGGGGACGTCGTAGACGTCGTTGAGTCCCCCGGAGACGGCGGGATGCCACTTCGTGACGTCTGTGTTCGGATGGCCGACGGAGGGGCCGCCACCGTTCCTGAACCAGTTCCTGAACGTGTTCGAGGCGCGTCCCAGGACGCTCTCGAATACATCCCCGAGAGCACCGAACGCCGCAGCCTCACCGACATCGCGCCAGTCGACGCCCGGCGGTTTGCGACCCGGCGGGTTGATCGCGATCTGGGCGAGCTTGACCGTCAGCGTCCGGATCGCCTCAGCGAAGGCCTCGCTGAGCGCGGGCGCGAGATGGGTCATCCGCAGCAGCCGGTCGATGATCATCAACAGGGCCAGCCGGCTGCGGGCCCGCGCCAGCGCCATCTGGGAGACCGACGTACCGCCGGTGAAGAAAGCCAAGGCGGCCAGCACGGTGAGCTCGATCAGGAGCATGACGACCTCGGCGATGATCTCCCACTTCGACTCCTGGATCTTCATCGAGTAGTCGATCTGACCGCGCGCCATGTCATCCAGCTGGTCGACGAATCCCTGCAGCCGGTCGGTGCCTCCGTCGTTCGTCAGCAGGGACAGACCCTGGGTGTAGCCGCGTGCGACGTCCTGCGGAAGCGCCCGGCCGGCGTTGCGGACCGACTGGTTCACGGCGTCACGCAGTTCCAGCACGCGTTTCGCCAGGTCGAGGTAGAGCTCTCGGCTGTCCCAGGCCAGGTTCTCCCTGGCCTGTACCGGCATCTCACCGAGCAGGACCCAGAGCATCTTCCTGACGTCATCAGGAAAATCGATCTCCCGCACTCAGTGCTTCCCCTGCCCACCAGTGGCCTCGGGGCGCTCGTGGACTCTTCTCCCGTGGGCCTCGATCCGGTCGGTGGCGTCGGAGCGGGTGCTCTCGATGTTCTCCAGATTGGTGAGCGTCGCCGAGACCAGCGCGTCCAGTGCCTCGTACAGTTCCTGGACGATGTCCGCGCAGTACGTGTTGTTCCGCTGGTACTGCGGACGCACCTGGCGAGCGAAGTCGTCCGTCCAGCCGGGCCACGGCGTGTAGGCGCTCTCGTGGTGCCGGAAGTCCTGGACCATTCGCCTCGCCAGAGCGGGCAGGCTCTTCATCTCCTCGATACTGCGCCGCAGACCGCTCGGATCCGCCTCGTACACCGCGCTCACGCCCGGCGCCCCCTCCGGGACACCGGCGCCCCGGGCCGCCCACCATCATGGAGGCCACCCGGACAACCTGCTGCGCGACCGGTGCCCGACCGGCCGTGGGTGGGCAGGCACGGCATCGTGAGATCGACCGTCCGTGTGCACGCACGGACGGTCAGGCGGTGTGGTCCGGCCAGCTGTCTGACGGTCATGGGCCCTCTCCTCCCGGAGCCGTGTGCGCCCGGACAGACATCGCCGACCGAGGTGCAGGTGAAACGGATCGTAAGCAGACAAGCCCCCCTCCGGCGGCTTCCCGGGCGGTGTGCGGGCCGACCCTCGGCCAGGATTCACGGGCGCGCCCCGGGCCGTTGTCCGGCCGTTCATCACTCCCGGCCCATGCTTGAGTCGCACCCCTGTCTGCTCACCCCTGCACGCGGTTCTCCGCAGAGCACGCGCCCGCTGCGCCCCGGCACCCCTCGGGACGGCCGACGACCGGCGTGCTCCGGCCGAGGCCGGCCGGGCGTCATCCCCGCACTGCGGAACCAGCCGCACCACCCAGACCGACGCTCACTCCCACATGTGCCGCGACCGCTCGAACACTCAGCTTCGCCGCCATGTCCTGGGCGATCACCTCAGCTGCGGCGTGCAAGATCCTCTGGCGCGTTCCCTTGCCACGCTCTTCTCCTGCTCCTCGGGCCCCCTCGGCGGGCCGGCTTGCGTCCCGCGATTCGGCATCGCCCGAACACCTGAGCCCGCTCACGCCGCCGCGCACGGTCGGGTCTCCGGCCGCGGCCCTACCCCGTGCTTCGGGGCGAGAGGTGGCGCCCGCACCCGCCGGCCCCGGCGGCGAACCGTGCCGGTGTGGGATCGGACCGCTCCCGCACCGGCAGGCACAGCCCGGCCCGTCAGCGGGGTAGCGCCGCCACCTCCGGGGGCAGGTCCTCCGCAACCAGCAGCCGCAGGTCGTCCAGGCCTGGCGCGGACATCGCGCTGATCCGTCCCGCCTGGCGGGTCATCATCCCCTCCAGGATCTGGCGAGCCGTACGCGCGTTGCCGAAGGAATGGTCGCGCGGCAGGGCGTCCAGATAGCCGCGCAGTGCGGCCATCGCCTCCGGGGAGCAGTCGTAGCCGTAATCGGTGGCCTGCTTGGACAGGATCTCCAGCAGGTCGTCCGTCGAGTAGTTCTCGAACTCCACCGTCCGCGAGAACCGCGAGGCCAGGCCCGGGTTGGAGTCGAGGAAGCGGCGCATCTCCCGGGTGTAGCCGGCGGCGATGACGACGACCTCGTCGCGGTGGTCCTCCATCAGTTTCAGCAGGGTGTCGACGGCCTCCCGGCCGAAGTCCGATGTCGCGCCCTCCGGGGTGAGCGTGTACGCCTCGTCGACGAACAGCACGCCCCCCAGGGCCCGCTCGAACGCCTCCTTGGTGAGCTGGGCCGTGTGGCCCACGTAGCGGCCGACCAGGTCGGCGCGGGCGACCTCGACCAGCTGGCCCTTGGGCAGGACGCCGAGGGAGCGCAGCAGATCCGCGTACAGGCGCGCGATGGTGGTCTTACCCGTACCGGGTGGCCCCGAGAAAATGAGGTGGTTGCTGATCCTCGGGGTGGGCAGCCCGGCGGCCTTGCGCTGTTTCGCCGCCCTGAGCATGTTCACCAGAGCGGACACCTCGTTCTTGACTGCCGTGAGGCCGATCATGGCGTGCAGCTCGGCGAGCAGTTCCTCGGAGCCGGGACCGTTGTCGGCCGGGGTGCTCTCCGTCGCCACGTCCTCGGGCAGCAGGAGAGTGAGGTCGCTCTCCGCCGGGTTCGTCATGGAGGCGAGGCGGGAGGCCTGCCGGTCCACCATCTCCTCGAACACCCGCCGTGCGGCACGGCCGTTGCCGAACGTGGCGTCGCGCGGCATGCGTGCGTAGTGCAGGGCGAGCGCGTCCAGGGTCCGGGGGTCGAGTGCGTAGCGGTGCCCCGCGCACATGTTCTCGGTGATCGTCACCAGTTCGTCGACCGAGTAGTTGGCGAACTCGATGGTGCGGGTGAAGCGGGAGGCCAGGCCGGGGTTGGAGGAGAGGAACGAGTTCATCTCGTCCGTGTAGCCGGCGGCGATGACGGCCACGTCCTCGCGGTGGTCCTCCATCAGCTTCAGCAGCGTGTCGACCGCCTCCCGGCCGAAGTCGGCGCCGGAGCCCTTGCTGTCGGAGAGCAGTGTGTACGCCTCGTCGATGAACAGCACCCCGCCGAGGGCCTTGTTGAACGCCTCGGTCGTCTTGATGGCCGTGCCGCCGATGACCTGCGCGACCAGGTCGGCCCGGGAGACCTCCACCAGGTGCCCGGAGCGCAGGACGCCCAGATCCGCCAGGATCCCTCCGTACAGCCGGGCCACCGTGGTCTTACCGGTGCCGGGCGGACCCGAGAAGACCAGGTGGCGGCTCATCTGGGGGACGGGCATGCCCAGCTGGGCGCGGCGCTGGTTCAGCTGGTTGAGGTTGACGAGGGTCCGGACCTGGCTCTTCACCTCGGTCAGGCCGACCAGCGACTCCAGCTCCTCCAGCGGCCCCTCGGGCTCCTTGGCCGCGTCGCCGGACCCGCCGGTCGCCACGTCCGGCGGGAGGGTGTCGCCCCACGCGTCCGGGGCCACGTTGCCGGTGCTGTTGAGGTTCTCGACCGTGAGCCGTTCGTTCACCCTCGTCTGTCTGAGGCCCGCGCCGCGGTTGTCGCGGACGGCACAGTCCGTGACGGTGACGGGCTCGGCGGTGTCGATCCGTACGCCGTCGCCGACGCTGCCGATGACCTGGGAGGAGGTGAGGGTGGCGCGGGCGCCGTTGGCGAGGAGCACCCCGTGGGCACCGCAGTCGGTGATGTGGACCCGCAGCGCGAAGAGCTCGCCGCCGTCGTCCACCATGACTCCGCCGGCCGTGGGCGACTCGATACGGCAGTCCCGGAGGGTGGCGCGGCCCTCAGGGCCGACGGAGACGGTGGCATCGGCCGCCGCCCGCATGACCGTGTCGCGGATGTCGGGGTTGCCGCCCGAGACGACGCGTACCGCGGAGCCGCCCGCCCGGTCGATCTCGCAGTGCTCCAGCCTGCCGCGCCCGTCCTCGGCGACCTCGACGCCGTGGCCGCCCGGCGAGGTGATCCGCGCGCGGCGCAGCAGTGGATCGGCGCCGGCGTGTATCCGTATGCCGGTGCCGGCCGCGTCCTTGACCAGCAGGTCGTCGAATTCCGCCGCCGACTCCTCCTCCAGCAGCACGGCGCCGCTCGCGTCCGCGCAGTCGCGTACCGCGCAGCCGGTCAGGAAGGGCGCGCTGGAGCTGACCACGCGGATGGCGGGCGCCGCGGAGGTGTCGAACTCGCAGTCCTGGAAGGTGCCCCTGGACCGCTCGGTGACGGTGAGGCCACTGCCCTTGGTGCGTGAGGTACGGCAGTGCAGGAACTCGGGGTCGGCGCTCGCGGCCAGCATGATGCCGGGGCCCTTGGTGTCGCTGACCGTGACGCGCTCCAGCACCGGGCGGCCGGAGCTGGTGATGTAGACACCGACCGACGTGTCGTGCACGGAGGTGCGCACGACCCGGGTGCCGCTGCGGCCCTCCAGGGCGATGGACGGCTTGTCCGTGCCGGAGATGTCGCAGTCCTCGACCAGGCCCTGCGCCTCGTCGGAGGTCAGCACGCCGTTGGCGCGGGCGTCGCGGATCCGGCAGTCCCGTACGGTCGCCCGGGCCTCCGCGCCGATGACGACGCCGGAGGTGCCGAGGTTCTCGATGAGACAGCCCGCGATGATGCTGCCGGTGGGCGCGGAGTCCACGACACCGGCGCCCTTGGGGTTGCTGACCCGGCAGTCGCGCATGGCCACCGAACCCGACTCGCGGGCCAGGACGGCGGTCCAGCCGGAGCCGATGACCGTGCAGCCGTCCATCGCGACCTGGCCGCGCGGCGCGTCGACCACGGGCAGGTCCTCGCTCCCGCCCCGCAGGGTCAGGTCGGTGAGCATGACGGCGTCGGCTACGAGGACGACGGCGGTGCCCCGGCGGGGGCAGATGTCGACACTGCCGGGCTCGCCGTCGGCGACGATGGTGACCCGGGTCCTGACCGTGAGGTTCTCCGGGTAGCGACCGGGTTGGACCCGGATCACCGCACCCGTGCGTGCCATGTCCAGGGCATCACCGATCGTTCGGAAACTGTCCGATTGTCCAGATCCGACTCTGAGCAACTGCCGTGACACGCTCGCTCCTTCTCCTTGTGGTGCCGCCGTCGCGCGCCTCTCCCACCGAGGGGACCGACAGGGGACTGTTCCGCGTCCGGGGTACGTACGGCTGTGCGCACGCGACGAAGGCTACGGGACCGGTGCGGCGATGTTCCAGGAGGGACCGATGAGTTGGGCCGGTAGCGCGCGAACGTCCCGTTACGTCGGCCGAGGTCACGGCCCGCTCGGCACACCGTCGGAGACGACGCCTATCATGCGCGCCATGCCCCCTGCCCTAGTTGCTCACCACAGCCGCCGCCCCTGGGCCCCGGCTGTGACCATTCCCCTGCTGGTGACCGCGATCGCGACTTCGCTGGGCGTCGTCGGGGCCGCGCCCGCCGCCGCCGACCCCGTGGGGCTGCCGGTCGTGCGCTCCGTCCTGGCGGAGGGCGAAACCTGCGCCTCGGTGTCCAGCGAGAAGGCCACGGCCGAGCCCTGGGCGCTGGGCGCTCTGGGCGCGGCCCGCGCCCGGCCGCTCTCCCAGGGGGAGGGGACGACGGTCGCGGTCGTGGACACGGGGGTGGCCGAGGCGGCGCCCGCGCTGTCGGGGCGGGTGACTGCGATCGGACCGGCCGGCGAGGACTGCGTCGGGCACGGCACGTTCGCGGCCGGCCTGATCGCGGCGACGCCCGGCGACGACGGGGGTCCCTCGGGGCTGGCGCCGCGGGCCCGGATCCTGGCCGTACGGGGCACGGGTGAGCGCGGCGGGAGCACGGTGGGCCAGGTCGCCGACGCGATCCGCCTGGCGGCGGACGAGGGCGCCGGCGTCATCTACGTCGCCGCGGCCCTGGACAGCGGCAAGGCGCAGCTGACGGAGGCGGTCGCGTACGCGAGGGCCAAGGACGCGCTGGTGGTGGCTCCGCTGGCGCCGGACGCGCTGGAGCGGAACGCGGAGCCGGCGCCCTGGTACTGGCCGGCGGCGGCGCCGGGCGTGCTGGCCGTGACGGACTACGGCCCCGACGGCGGCCGGCCGTCCGACGCCCCTCTGGTGAGCGGCGCGGACCTGGCAGCGCCCGGTGACGCGGTGGTGAGCATCGGCCCGAAGGGGCCGGGCCACTTCATCGGCTCGGGCGCCTCGTTCGCCGCCGCGCACGTCGCGGGGGCGGCGGCACTGGTGCGGGCGCGCTATCCGGAGCTGAAGGCCGCGGAGGTCTCGCGCCGCCTGACCGAGGCGGCGTATCCGGCGGCGCCGCCGCGGCTCGACCCGTACGGCGCGCTGACGGCCGTCCTGACGGACGCCAGGGGCACGGCGCCCCGGCCGGAACGGGCGGTGGTCCCGGCCCCGCCCGCGACACAGCCGCGCACCCGGGCTCTGGTGGTGGCGGGCGTGGGCGCAGGGCTGGTGCTCCTGGTGGCGGCGGGCGCCGTGGTCATCCCGCGCGGCCGGGCTCGGAACTGGCGCCCGGCGGGCAGCTGACGGGCCGCGGGGGTGCCGCCCGTACGACGGCCTCCGGGGCTCCGGGACCGGGCGGCGGTCGGCGGCGTGGGGGCGGCCGACGGCCCGGTGCGGGCGCCCCCGCCCCCCCCCCGGGCCGCCCCCCCCCCCCCCCCCCACGACCGGGACGCTGCCCGAACCGCCTCCCGAAGTGGTCGAGGCGGCCCGCGGCCTGCCGGGCCGCTTGCTGAGCGTTCCCGACGCGGCCTGGAAGGGGGAGGGCACACCACCGGACTGGGCGGTCCCCGGCCGGTGGCGTACGGACGCCACCGGCACGATCGTGGCCTGGGAGGACAACGAGCGGTACCGCCCCTCCCCGGAGGCGCTCGGCTGGCCCAGGGCCACCGATCCCGTCGAATCCGCGATCCAGCGCGCCGTCACCGGCTACGGTCCTGCCGAAGAGGTCCTCCGTACGCTGGCTGCCGCTCAGGTCGCGGTGCTCGTCGGACCCGACGGCGAGCCGGCCGTCCTGCGGTCGGCCCAGGGCGAACCCGTCGTTCCCGTCTTCACCAGCCCCGCCTACCACCGTGCCGTCGGGACGTTAGCCGCGCGGCTGGTCCCGGTGGCGGACGTGGTGGAAAAACTGCCCGAGGGGCACTCCCTCTACGTGAACCCGACCGGACCGGCCGGGATGGTCATGGAGACCGAGGCGCTGGCCGAGGAGATCGCGGCCCAAGAGCGCGGCGAGAACCGTACGGTCAGCGCGGACGCGCCGGGTGCGGCGGGGACCCCGCGCATCCACGTGGTGCGGGTGGGAGACCCGGCGGCCCGGGCGGCGGACGAGGAGGCGGCCACCGCCGCTTCTGCCGCGGCCCCGGGTGCGGACACCCACGCGGCGGAAAACGGCTCCGGCCGCGTCGACGTGTCCGAGGTGCCCGACGCCCCTGAGGCGGCGGAGCCCGCGGCCGGAAAGGGGCCCCGGGAGTGATAAGCCGACGCAGCCCCTTCGCGCGGCGCCGCGGCGACCGGTCCTCCCCGGCCGGGCGCCGGACTGCCGACGTCCGGCCCGCCGACGACGGGCCGGACGCCACGGCGGCGGAAGGCCTTCTGGTCGAGGACCACGACGGCCTCCTGCTGCTCCGGACGCCGTCGGACGACACGCTCACCCCCGCCGATGTCGCCGACCTGGCACGCGCCACGCGCACGGACGACGGGACCGTGACCGTCATCGCGGGCGCCGAAGGCATGGACTCCGCCGCCTTCTGGCCGAGACTGAGCGAGGTGCTGGACTCGCTGAGCGAGTCCGGCGCCGACACCGTACGGCTCGTGATGGCCGGTGCCGGGCGGGACGCCAAGGACCGGCCCGGCACCGCGCGCCGGATCGCCGACGCCTGGGGGGTTGAGGTCAAGGCCCCGGACGGAGCGCCGCTCGTCGTACCAGGCGGCTCGCTCTTCGTCCCTCCCGCCCCCTCCGCAGCCGGGAGACCGGCGGAGGGCGGCTGGTGGCGGTTCGCCCCGGGCGCGGAGCCCGAACCACTGGGCCCGCGCAGCCCGGAGCCCTCCTGGCAGCCCGCGCTGCGCGACGTGCCGTCGGGCACGGCGGGCGGCAGCGTGGTGGAGCACATCCCCGCCGGCCTGCTGGTACGCCCCGCCGGGGCCCTGGCGACCCAGCCCGGCGACCTGTACCACGCGGTTCCGGTCGATCCCCGGCGCCCGGCCGTGGTGGTCGGTGTGGCCTACGGCGAGGACGTGTCGGCCGAGGAGGTCGCCGAGGTACTGGCGGCCCTGCCGGAGGAGGCCAGATCCGGCGTGCGGCTCGCGCCCGGCGGGCGGCGTGACGTGCTGCGGCTGGCGCAGTCGGTGTGCGACCGGCTGGAGACGGACGTGGAGGTGATGACCGGGCTGCCGCTCGTCGCGGCGGCAGGTCCGCTGGGTTCGTACTCCGTACGGTCGGTCCTGGCCGCGCCGGACGGTACGCCGACGTGGCTGCCGTTCGTGGACGCCGTGGTGTGCCGGCCGCCGGACGGCGAAGGCCGGGCCCGGCCGCCCCTGTTGCTGCGCTGGAGCCCCCCGTTGCAGGGGCCCGCGCGCCCTGAGGCGGGCGTGACCGGCCTGACGGACCATTGGCAGGTCACTGTCACCAGGGCGGGCCTCTGGGTCGGCCGGCGTGGCGGACCCGCCATGTCCCCCACGGCACGTCAGGTGGACGCGAGCGGCCCCGTGATCGAGCT
Source organism: Streptomyces sp. NPDC001781 (assembly GCF_053596035.1). NCBI lineage: Bacteria > Bacillati > Actinomycetota > Actinomycetes > Kitasatosporales > Streptomycetaceae > Streptomyces > Streptomyces sp. NPDC001781. Next base: position 143,286 of record NZ_JBSFFI010000008.1, read on the forward strand.
GGGCATGCCGGGCGAGCCCCTGGACGCATCACTGTCGCCTGCGCTGTTGCGCCTGCTGGGCGCACTGACACCGGCCCTGCGCGAGCGCGCGACGCTCCATGTGCACGGCGTGCCCCACGACGGCGGGCGCAGCTTGCGCCAGCTGGCGGCACAGCACCGGCTGCGCACCCTGCGCTACGCCGCTCCCGCCCCGGCCCGGGCCCGGTCGAGGCTCACGGCCCAGGCCCAGGCCCAGGCCCAGGCGCTGCCCGCCCGGACGGCGGCACCGCCCCCGCCGGTGCCGATGCGGCCCGCTGCGACGGGGACCGGCCCGGCCGGTGCTGCCGCGTCGGCGGGCCGACCGGAGCCGGGCCAGGGCACCCGGACACAGTCCGCGCAACCGAGTCTGCCGAGCCGGCCTGCGCAGGCGGGACCGCTGCGATCGGACCGGACCGGGCAGCCCGCGCAGTCGGGGCGACCGAGCTTGCCGTCGCGGCCGTTGCCGGCCTCGCAGCAGGGGCACACTGCCGGAATCGGACCTGGCCTGCCGGCGGAAGGCGCTGGACGGGCCGCACGGGCCGAACGCGCTCGCCAGCTCCGGGAAGCGATCGCGGGCGCGACCGAGCCGCCGGGCGCCGGGGCGCCCGGCCCTGGCCCCGGCGCGGTCACGGCTGGGGGATCCGGCGGCCCTCGGGCGCTCTGGGACCCCACCGCGGAGCCGGGCCGATCCGGTGACGCGCCGGGCCGGGCCGGCGCAACCGGGCGGAGGGGTGCGCCCGTCGAGGCCGCCGGTCCCGCCGCGGTGGACGGGCCTGTGCGGGCGGGCGGCAGAGGCCCGTCCGCCGGCATGGGAACGGACGAGGCCGTCGGGACGGACGACGGCCTGGCGGTGACCGGTGGTCCGGCGCAGCCTGACGGTCCGGTGCGGAACGACAGGCCCGACGCGCCCGGCGACTCCCCGGCCAGTGGCCTCGGTGGTGGTGACAGCCCGGCTGTGGGCAGCCCTGCGGAAGACACTCGAGCCGGCCACAGCCCTGCGGAAGGAACATCGGCGGAGGGCACCCCGTCGGGAAGGACCCCGTCGGAGGACACCCCCGTGCCGGAGGACGGCGCGAGCCCGGCCGTCGAGGGAGCACGGGCAGCCGAGGAGGAACCGCCCGCGGAACTTGCAGGGGACTCGCTCCGGGATGAACTGGAGGCCTCTGACCGGCCCGATGTCGTACTCCCGCCCACACCGATGCGTGCGCAATCCGGGACACCGGCTGACCCGGAACCCGCCACGCCCCCCGCCTCGCCGGGGGCCACGGTCTCCCGAGACGTGACGCCCGCGAAGCCGGACGCCCCAGCAGAACAGGGCGGAACACGAACGACGAAGGGCGCTGACCGCGAACCGGACGAATCCCGCCGAGCGGGGGATTCCGGTGCCGCAACAGCTCCTGTTCGCCCGCAGGTGACGGACATACCCGGCACGCCGGGCGCCGCGGAGGAAGCGGAAGCCGAGGCCGACGCTGCCGGGATCGATGAGGTGTACCTCCCGCCGACCCCGCTTTCGCCCGTGCCGTTCGACCCCGGCCACCGCAGCTCCGAAGCGGAACGCACCGCCTTCCGTACGCTCGCGGAGGGGATGTGGGACCGGCACGGTGCGGCCGTCGCCCGATCCCTGGCCCGGATGCCCGCGCTGCGCGGCAAGGAGCAGGAGGCGGCGCGCGCCGATCTGATCGCGCTGCGGATGTACCTGCATGTTTCCGAAGGCCCCCTCAGTCACGGGGCGTTGACTCGGGCCCTGCGCGAGTATGAACCGGACATGCTGCCTTACGGTGCCTGTGTGGCCTCGGCTCTGAACCGGCTCCCGTCCTACCGAGGTGCGGTCCTGCGCGGCACGGGCAGTGATCCGTCCGCCGAGGGCCAAGGCGCCTCCGCTCTTCCCCGCCCCGGGACACTGCTGCGCGACGCGGCCCTCCTGAGTACCACCCCGTTCGACCCCGGCACGCCGGCCATGCCGGGCGGTGGTTACGTCATCTGGTCGGTGGCGGGCCGTCGTGTACGGCAGTTGGCCGACCACGGTCGGGGGCCGGATGAGGTGGTCTTCGCCCCGGGGACCCTTTTCCGGGTACTGGACGTCCGTCGCGACGGCCAGGCCGTACAGCTCTATCTGCGTGAACTGACCGGTCCTGCCGCGGCGGCCAGGCCCGATCCCGATGTGGATCGATCCGTACTCGCCCGGCTCGACGATGTCGTGCGCGGGCGCTCGGCGACACCTGCGGCCACCGGCCATTGGCCGGAGCGCTGCGCGGGTCCCGTGGGTGCCGGGCCGTGACACAACACCGAACCCAGACATGAGTAAGGAAATTGCATGGCGCGTGAGCATGATCCTTCCCACCGTGTACCGCCCCCGTCGGGTACATCCGCCGGCGCGGGAGACCCCGGGAGAGCCGGGAGCGCACCGGTGTCGGTCCGCCGGGCGGTGACGATGCGCGGGGCGACCGGCGACCCCGGTGGCGCTCTCGCTCCGGGCGGTGGACCGCGTGGCCGCACGAGCACGCCGTCCACCGCGGCCGGACCGGACGCGACAGCCCGCGCGGAAAGCCGGGCGGGCAACGACCCGGCGAACCAGGACCCCGGCACCAGCGAGCCGGGGAACGATGGAGCCCGGAAGCGGGCGACGGAGCGGCCGGGTGCCGCCGCGGCCACCGCTACCGCTACAGCGATAGGCATCGGTGCTCCGGAGCCGTCAGCCGGGGACATGCCTGAACCAGGTGTGTCCACGCCCGACTCCGGCGCCACCCGGTCTTCTTCGGCCTCCTCGACGGGTACGGCTGCTTCGGCGGCCTCCGCGTCGACACCGTCCGCCGATTCCTCCGTCCCGGCCGCGGGGCCGGCGACCGTCAGCACCGCGGGCACGTCCCCGGACGCCGCGACGGCCGTGTCAGTGGCCGGCAGCGGTGGCGCGGGGGCGAGTGGCCACCCGGGCGACGAACCACCCGGCAGCCGTCCCAAGAAGCCGATGCTTGCGGCGGCGGCGATCGTCGGCGCGGTACTGATCGCGGTCCCGTTCCTCGTGGCCGGGCAGGACGAACGCAAGCCCGAGCGGTCCCGGACGGAGAACGCCGCCGGGACGATCCTGGTCACCGAACGCTCCGCTGCTCCGGAGACCTACACGAGCAAGTCACCGACGCCCTCCGTCAAGCCGAGCAAGAAGAAGGAGAAGAAGCAGAGGAAGGAGAAAAACCAGCCGCCGCCCGTTCCCGTGGTCCGCAAGGAGACGCCCGCACCGTCACCGAGCGCCTCCTCGACCAAGAAGAAGGCCGCGGCCGTGGAGCTGACCCCGGCCGAAAAGCTCCGCCGGTGGGCCAACAGCCGCTCCGGAGTGCAGAACACCGTCATCAAGAACGCGGCGACCGGCCAGTGCGTGGACATTGCGGGCTACGGTCCGGGTAAGATCAATGATCCCGTCAACCAGTTCCCGTGCAACAACACGGCTGCCGACAACCAGCTGTGGAGTCTGGACATCGTCAGCAGGAACGGCGGGCCCCAGAACGCCCCGCTCTTCCTGATCCGCAACAGCAAGGACGGATTCTGCCTGGACCTGGGCTACTACAAGGCGAGGTCGGCGGGTACGAAGGTCGGCGAATTCCACTGCACCGCGACCGCTGACAACCAGCTCTGGTGGCTCGACCCCCGCGGGGACGGGACGAACTGGATCCGCAACGCCGTCAGCAACGACCTGTGCCTGCGCCCGACCGGTGGTGCGGCCGCGCGCAACGACGCCCCGCTGGAAATCGCCGACTGCGGTTCCGGTGACCACTGGATCGTCTGAGTATCGCTCGGACGGACGACACGTCCCCGTTCCCTCGGTGCACTCGACCGCACCGAGGGAACGGGGACGTTCCCCTTCCCGGCACCCGCCCGCCCTCCTCGAGAGACGAGCAGCCACGCCCACGTCGTCCAGCGGTGACGGACGTTCGAGAGGAAGGCGCGGAGTCGAGGACAGCGCGCGACAGACCGACGAGGTTCTGACCGTCCGGAGGCTCGAGCACCTTCTGATGCAGCTCGACGTCGCCGTACTGAAGGGATGGACCGCCGCCAAGAACACCCCTCGTGCACGTCGACCAGGAGTACCCGCGGACCGGCGCCATCGCCGTCCACGCCGGGATCCCGATCGAAGCACGCCCGGCTCCGCCGGAGGCGGCGTTCGCCGAGTACGGGCGGATCGCGAAGACCGAGTACCTGCTGCGCGTGGTGGACCCGGTGGACGACACCTGCCGGTGGCAGACGGACCGGCAGCTCACGGTGCAGGAGTCCCGCCACAAGCCGGCGAGGGACGTGTGTCATGGCAGGCTCGGGACCGTACACCAGGGGTACCGCGACGGGATGGAGGACCAGCGTGGCGCGGGGCCCCACCGGGGGCGGCCGGGCGTCACCGCACGCGGCGCACGCCGGCCGCCCCGTAGCGTCCACGCCCACGGCGGGCCTCCTCCCGCCGGAAGCCGGGGCCCGGACACGGCGTGTTACGGCCGGTGCCGGTCACGGCGGGCCGGGGACGCGCGCCCCTGCGGGGGCCTGGGGCGGCCACATCTGGGGGGAGAGGAGGCCCAGGACGTAGGCACGGGCGACGAGCGCGGGGCGGGTCGGTGCTTCGAGGAGCTGGCGCAGCCGGCTCAGGTGGTAGTCCAGGGTCTGACGCGAGAGGCGCAGCTCTGCGGCGATACCGGTGTTGGTGCGCCCGGCGGCGAGCAGGGTGACGATACGGAGCTGGGCGGGCGTCAGAGTGGGCTGGGTCCGCTGACGCCGGCTCAGACGGGTGGCGACGGCCCACACGCCGGTGACGCCCGGCGCCGGTGTGCTGACGGTGGTCAGATGGATACGGGCCCGGCGCTGCCCGCCCTCCCCGTCGACCAGCACCGCCAGCGCGCGGGCGCTCTTGCGCCGTCCGCTGATCAGGTCCTTCCACGCCCGGAACAGATCGGCGTGTTCGCGTGTGTCGGCGAGAAGCGAGTCGGCGCGCATGCCGGCCAGATCGGAGAGCCGGACACCGAGGACCTCCGCCGCCGCTACGCCGGCCTCGCTCACCCGTCCGTCCCGTGTCAGTCTGACGCAGGCCAGTCCGCTGTGGTCGCGCAGCGCGCGTAAGTCCGCCTCGGCGTGGTGCCGTTGGTCCGTCGCCCGGACGTAGTCGGTCACGTCCACGTAGATGCCGGCGACGCAGCGTCCGGTGCTCCAGGTGGCAGGGAAGCGGTAGCCCGCCGCGTGGGCGAGAGACCCGTCGGGGCGCCGGTAGGTGAGGGTGTGCCGCACGGACCTGCCGTCGGCCAGCACCTCCTGGTCCATGGCGAGGAAGCGGTCCACGTCGGCCGGTTCGTCCAGGTCGGACAGATGGCGGCCTATCACCGCGTCACGGGTCGTCCCGTACAGATGGGCGTACGCGTGGTTGGCCCATACATAGCGGCCCGTGCCGTCGCGCATGAACGCGGCGGCCGGGGCGAGTTCGGCCAGGGCGCCGAACGGGTTGTGATCGGGCGGACCCCCCGGGTGAACCGGCCACGTCCTGGACTCCGTCTCGCTCACGGCCCAACTCCTTCAACGCTGCACTTTGTGACCTGCGGTGATGCCTCGTGTGTAAGCCGTAGCACCCGGAGGTGACGGGGACGGCGGCCGTCCTCACTGCCTGCACCGCTTGTCCGCTAGCGCATCACCGAACCTTCACGATGCGCAAACCGCCTTTCCGAATAGGGCGTTTGCCTGAGCGGCGAACCCGCGGCCCCGGGTAACCGGCGGGTCCGGAGTGGTTCGCTTGAAAGGAGGCGGACGGCAGGCATGAGTGCTGTGGGCGTCGACTGCCGCGACTTCGAAGGAGACGGAACCGCATGAGCCAGGTGCTGTACGTGCACGCCAAGGGCGGCCCCCCGGTGGGCCATGCGCTGGAACGGGTGGCGGCGAGGTCCACGGTGAACCTCCTGCTGCTGAGCGGGCTGCCGGAGGGGACGGAGGAGGACGCGGCGCGGCTGTGCGCCTCCGTGACCGTGCCGTCCGGGGCGGAGGAGCGGGATCTGGTCGAGCTGATCACCGCCCGGGCCCGCGAAGTGGGGGCGGACGCGATCCTCACCTTCTCCGAGTACGCGGTGGTCGCGGTGGCCGAGGCGTGCCGACGGCTCGGTCTGCGGGGTGCCGGGGACGCCGTCGGTCTCGCCCGCGACAAGCGGCTGATGCGCGCGGCCTGGGATCGGCACGGCGTGCCGCAGCCCAGGTTCCGCGCCGTCACGAGCCTCGCCGAACTCGAGGCCGCGACTCATGATTTGTCATGTCCCTTGCTACTCAAGTCGGCCTGGAGCGCGGGATCGACCGCACACCAGATCATCGACAGCCCCGAGCGGGCGCGTCAGGCCTGGAGCCGGTCGGGACAGGTGATGGCGGAGTCCGCGCTGCTCGGGTTCGCCGAACTGCATGTGCGAGGGGCCTCCGAGGACTTCATCGTCGAGGAGATCGTCACCGGACGGGCCGAGGAGTGGTTCGACGGCCCCGGCTGGGGTGACTACGTGAGCGTCGAAGGCGCCGTCGTCGACGGCGAGTTCAGGCCGGTGTGCCTCACCGGGCGAATGCCGACGGTGCCACCGTTCACCGAACGCGCCGGCATCACGCCGGCCGCCGTCGACAGCGCGGCGCAGGAGCGGATCGTGCGGCTCGCGCGGCAGGCCGTGGACGCGCTGGGGCTGGAGAACTGCGGCACCCACACGGAGATCAAACTCGGCTCGGACGGCCGGATGTGGGTCATCGAGACCGCGGCCCGGTTCGGTGGCGCGATGACCGTGCCGCAGATCGAAGAGGTCTTCGGCCTCGATCTCATCGGGATGTTCACCGACCAGATGCTCGGCCGTCCACCCGCCTGGCCCACCCGTGCGCTGACCCCCGCGGACGCCGGGCGCGCGGCGGGGTCGCTGGTGGTGCTCGCGGTCAACGGTGACGGCACCCCGTGGGCGCGGCGGGGGCTGTGGGACTCCTCGACGGTGGTCCGCGAGGCCCCGATCGCCGCCGGTAGCACGCTGTCCGTCGTCCGGGAGAGCTCCCTGCCGGACGGCTCGCCGGTCCCGGTCTACGATCCCGCGGGCGGCGCCAACACCATGGCCGGACTGTGCCTGCTGTCGGCCGACCGGCCGCAGACCGTCGTACGCGACTTCACCGCCCTGGTGGACGCGCTGCCGGCCATCCTGTCGGCGGACGCCGCGGAGGAGGTCCGCGCATGACGCTCGCACAGGACACGGCGCCCGTCCCCGAGGCGGCGGCCGACGGCACCGTCGTCGGGGCCAACCTGTCGCTGCCGCTCTTCCGCACGCTGTCCGGCGTGCTCGCCGGACACCCGTACCTGAAGGTGGTGGTGGACCGGGTCGAGGACACCTGGCATGTGCTGGACACCCGGGTGCACCCCTTCCACGTCGACTACATCGCCGCGCACGTAATCGGCATGACACCGCAGCAGCTCGACGCGGAGCTGGACGCCTTCAACGCCTCGGTGTACATGGCGCCCGACCGCCGCTTCCTGCTGGGAGTCCTCTCCCTGCACAGCGACGAGGACGCCGACGGCACCGAACGCCCCTTCCTCGTGCTGGAGACGACAGAGGCGGACACCATGCACGGCGCCCTGCTCCAGGACTTCTACGACTACGTGCGGCACCGCGTGGACGGACGCCTCCCGCTGCTCCTCAAGCCCGCGAACCACGGCCAGGAACACGAGCTCGCCGAGGTCAGCGACGCCCGCCTCCCGCGCATCCTGAGCCAGGAACTCTTCGGCAACCGCACCCGGACCTGCCTCAACCCGGGGGCGGCGCGGGGACGTCTGCGGTACTTCCGCAGCCAGCGGGAGTACCGGGCGGGCGCCGCGGACCTCGGCTGGTCGGACATCGTCGCCATGGCGGGCCTGCCCGACGACGTGCCCCGGGTGGCGGGCTTCATCAACACGGCCGCCACGACACCGCTTTCGCACACCAACGTGCTGGCCTCCGGCTGGGGCATCCCGAACGCGATCATGCGCGACCTGGACGCTCTCGTGGAGCGGCAGGACCTGGACGGCACGTGGGTGGACTACCGCGTGCGGGAAGACATCATCACCCTGGAACGGCTGGACCGCGCTCCGGAGCTGGAGCGGCCGGTCTGGGACGCCCAGCGCATCCACATCGAGCCCCCGCTCATCGGGGACGCGCCGATCATGGAACTGCACCGGCTGCGCGCCGACGACCGCGACAGCTACGGCACCAAGGCCGCCAACCTCGGCGAGCTGCACCACGTCCTGGACAGCCGGTCCGCGGACCTGACCGCCTTCTACGCCCGCCCGCGCCCGCCACGGCCGGACCTGCTCGCCCATCTGGGGGCACGGCTCGGCGAGCCGGGAGCGCCCCTGGAACAGCTCCGTTCCGCGGCCCTCGAACGCGTGGCCGGGACGGTCCGGGCCCCGCGGGGTGTCGCGCTGCCGTTCCATCTGCACCATCTCTATCTGACCTCGTCGCCCGCTCTCCAGCAGGGCATCGGCAAACTGAAGATGGCGCTCGAACTCGACGCCACCGACATGATCGACTCGCTCGCACTGGACCTCCAGCACCTGATGCGGAGCACCCCGGTGCCCGACGAGGTGGTGCGAGCCATCACCGGGTCGGTCCCGCGACTGCTGGCCGACGGCCGCCGTCTCGTGGTGCGCTCCTCCTCCAACGCCGAGGACCTGCCGGGGTTCTCGGCAGCGGGCATCTACGACTCGGTGACGACCGTGCGCGGCGAACAGCAGCTGATGTCCGCCGTCGTCCACGTCTGGGCCTCACTGCTCTCGCCGCGCAGCGTGCGGATGCGTCACCAGGTCGGCATCCCGCTCGACGACACCTACATGGGGGTGATCATCCAGGAGTACGCGCCGGCCGAGCTCGGCGGCGTCCTGGTCACCTGCAACCCCACCCGCCGTGAGGACTTCCGCAACGTGTACCTCAACTGCACCGCCGGTTCGCCCGAGCGGGTGGTGGACGGCACGATGCTGCCGCACCAGTACCTGTACAACACGGTCGAAGGCGGCGGACGTACGGTCGCCGTCGGATCCTCGGGCACCGACCTGACGGCGGAGACACGGGCGGTGCTGGCCCGACTCGCTCTGACAGGGCGGCTGTTGCAGTCCCACTTCAGCCAGGGCGACCCGGACGACCCCCTGGACATCGAGTGGCTCATGACCGACGAGGGGGCGTTCCAGCTGGTCCAGGTCCGCCCGTACGCCCGATGAGGCGCCGGACGTCCACCCCGTGGCGCCGAGCGCCCCAGGAGGACCTGACCCCGGCGGCCCGGCGGATCATCCGCCTCAACAACGGGTTCCAGCTGCTGTTCAACCTCCTGTGGTGGATGCCCGTCTTCTACGCGTACCAGCGGGACGCGGGCCTGTCCGACGGCCAGATCTTCGGCATCCAGAGCATCTACTACATCGCCTTCTGCCTCTTCGAGATCCCCACCGGACTCGTCGCGGACCGCATCGGCGCCCGCAACTGCCTGTGGGCGGGCGCCGCGGTCATGACCGCGGCGAACCTGATGCCGGTCTTCTCGCCCTCCTACACCGGCTTCCTCCTCCACTTCCTGGCCATCGCCGCCGGCCGCTCCCTGGCCTCGGGGGCCGCCAGCGCCTGCCTGTACGACGGGCTGCGAGCGGAAGGGGCGGGCTCCCACTACCTCCGTGCGGAGGGCACCGCGCGTGCTCTGGGGCTGGCCGCCAAGGTGGTCTGCTGGCCGTTCGTCGGACTGCTGATGGCGCTGGCGACTCCGTCCCCGTACGTGCTGAGCGCGGTGAGCGCGGCGGGCTCGCTGGGGTGCGCCCTCGCGCTGCCACGAACCGCCCGGCGCGACACGGGGAAGACGACGGATGGTTCCGGGCAGCGCGGCCCGGCGCTGCTGCGCGACACCGGGGCCGCGCTGCGGACGCTCAGGTCGTCGCCCTGGCTGGCCCTGCTCATGGCCCAGGGCGTCGGTGTCTTCACACTGTCGCGGATCTGCCAGGTCAATCTCTTCCAGCCGGTGCTGCTGCACCACGGCATCGCCGAGAGCGGCCACGGCACGGTACTCGCGGCGATGACGGTCGCCGAGGCGATCGCCTCAGCGCGCCCCCAGTGGCTGGCATCCCGGCTCTCTCCCACGGCCTGGGTCTCGCTGCTGAGCGTGGCGCTCGCGGCCGCTCTGGCGGGCACCGTCGTCGGCGGTCCGTGGGCCGTGGCCGGGCTGCTGTGCGTGTTCGCCGCGATCACCGGCTTCTGCTACCCGGTTCAGCGCAAGCTCATCAACGACGCGATCCCCGAACACGCCCCGCGTGCCACCCTGCTGTCGGTGGAGAGCATCGTGGACCGCGGAGTGTGTGCCCTGGCCGCGGTGGCCGCGGGCGCCTATCTGGCGGCGGACCGGCTCGACACGCTGCTGTGGCAGTCCGCCGCCGTCACGTGCGTGGTGGTCCTGGTCCTGCACATGGCGCTGCGCCGCGCGCACCGGACACGGCGGGCGCAGCGCGCGGCGGGCGGGGCCGACGGCATCGAGCCGGAACCCCGAAGGACGGGGTGGCTCCCGGTTCGCGGACCGGTCGCCCTGCCGGCCGACGAGGGCACGGCCCCCGGGCCCTGAGCCGGAGTTCGAAACCGCCTGGGAGCGCGACAGGAGGCTGTGACGCGCGATGTGACTCCCGGGGCGCGCGTCCGGGGCCGCCAGGGGCTCCGGACGCGCGGCAGCCTTTTCCCCTCGTTGTGATCAATGTCTTTTCAACGAGTTCGCACAGCGTCCACAGGTGTAAAGGGCTGTGAGCCGCGCATGGAGGCCGCGTGGGGTTGTTGTCATTAGTTACCCGGGCGTATGGCGCGAGCGCGGCCACCTGGGGTTGTCTCGGGTCAGCACCACCAACTGAACGCCCCGTCAGGAGAATTGATGAGCCGTGGACCCCCGGTCGTGGATTGTCATGTCCCTGCCTTTCAGGGTGTGACCTCCATGTAGCTCGCACCGGACCGTCTCTGCACGGCCGGTCAAATCCCCCCACGGAAGCGGAGCTCGCATGACCTCCCGCAACACACGTCACCACACCGTCCTCGCGGCGGCCATCGCCACCGCCACCGCGGCCGCCCTGATGGGCACCGCGCTCACGGCCTCGGCCGCCCCCCGGCCCACCGCCGGCTCCGGGCGACCCGCCGCCGCGCCCGTCGCGCTGTCGGCCGCCGCCCGCACCGCCCTCCTCCGGACCGCACAGGCCGGACTCGCCCGTACCGCCGAGGAAACAGGCCTCGGCGCGAAGGAGAAGCTGGTCGTCAAGGACGTCGTCAAGGACGCCGACGGCACCGTGCACACCCGCTACGAGCGCACCTACGAAGGTCTCCCGGTGCTCGGCGGCGACCTGATCGTGCACACCTCCGAGTCCGGCAGGACCCAGGGCGTGACCAGAGCGTCGAAGGCGACGCTGAAGCTCGCGACCCTCACACCGCGGATCGCGGCGGCAACGGCACAGAAGCAGGCGCTGGGCGTCGCGAAGGACAAGGGAGCGGCGAAGGCCACCACCGACCGCGCCCCGCGCAAGGTCGTCTGGGCGGCGGCCGGCAAGCCGGTGCTCGCCTACGAGACCGTGATAGGCGGCTTCCAGGACGACGGCACACCGAACCAGCTGCACGTCGTCACCGACGCGGCCACGGGAAAGAAGCTCTTCCAGTACCAGGGCATCGAGACCGGAGTCGGAAACACCCACTACAGCGGCAAGGTCGACCTGACCACGGCGCAGTCGGGCTCGTCGTACACCCTCACCGACGACTCCCGCGGCGGCCACAAGACGTACGACCTCGACCACAAGCAGGACGGCACCGGCACCCTGTTCTCCCAGGACAACGACACCTGGGGCGACGGCCAGACCACGAACGCCGCGACCGCCGGCGCGGACGCCGCCTACGGCGCGCAGGCGACATGGGACTTCTACAAGGACACCTTCGGCCGCAGCGGCATCAAGAACGACGGCAAGGGCGCCTACTCCCGCGTGCACTACGGCAACGCCTACGTGAACGCGTTCTGGGACGACAGCTGCTTCTGCATGACCTACGGCGACGGCACCAACGACAGCGACCCGCTGACCTCCCTGGATGTCGCCGGCCACGAGATGAGCCACGGCGTCACCTCCAACACCGCCGGGCTGGAGTACTCCGGTGAGTCGGGCGGCCTCAACGAGGCCACCAGCGACATCATGGGCACCGGCGTCGAGTTCGCCGCGAACAACAGCGCGGACCCCGGTGACTACCTCATCGGCGAGAAGATCGACATCAACGGCGACGGCACCCCGCTGCGCTACATGGACAAGCCCAGCAAGGACGGCGGGTCCGCCGACTACTGGACCTCGTCCGTCGGCGGCGAGGACGTCCACTACTCGTCCGGTGTCGCCAACCACTTCTTCTACCTCCTGTCCGAGGGCAGTGGTGCGAAGACCGTCGGCGGCGTCGACTACGACTCGCCGACCAAGGACGGCTCCACGGTGACCGGCATCGGCAGGGACAAGGCCCTCCAGATCTGGTACAAGGCGCTGACCAGCTACTTCACCTCCACCACCGACTACGCCGACGCCCGCAAGGGCACCCTGTCGGCTGCGACGGACCTCTATGGCGCCGACAGTGCCGAGTACAAGGCGGTCGAGGCCGCCTGGACCGGGGTCGACGTGCACTGAGCCGACCTGCTCCCACGCCGGTGAGGGGTGGCACCACAGGACCACGGTCCAGGTGCCATCCCTCCGCCGCTGCCCCGGCGTCCGGCAGCCCGGTCACCCCGTCGCCGGCCCTCGACGGTGTTGCGCTGCCGGCAGGTCTCGCGGTCGAAGGCCGATGGCCTGCACAGAGCCGCGACGGCGATGTACTGACGCAACCAGGAACGCGCCGACGGTCACGACCACCCTCGGCGTGTACATCGGGCTGTTCGCCGTGGTGGGCCTGCCCGGTGGCGTCTACTACGCCGGGGTGCTCGGGATGGTCCAGCAGCGGGTCCCCGCCGGCCATCTGGGCCGGGCGCTCGGCTCCTTCTGCACCGCGTCCAACGGCGCGCAGGCCATCGGCATGGCCCCCGGCGTTCGTGGTTGATGTGGCCTGGGCGGTGTTGTGAGCCGCCCGGGACGATGCGCTTCGCGAAGTGCGCCGAGGAGTGGAAGGCCGGCCGGCGGTACCTGGCCGATGCTTCGGTGCGGCACCTGAACTCGCTCCTGGAACACCACCTCAACCCGGCGCTCGGCAGCCGGCGTACGAACTCGTTCGACCACAAGGTGGTGGATCACTTCATCCGCACGATGGAGCGCTTGAAGACCGGGATGGCGACCCAGGCCAACGCCTTCGACGAGCTTCGCGCAATCGTCCTCGACGCTCACCGGTTGGGCATCTACACGGACAACCCGCTGCTCGGAGTGAAGCCGCCGCAGTACGGCCCGGCTCGCGCGGTCGTCCCGTCCACCGAGCAACGCGGTGCGATACGCACGGCCGGGGACGGCGCCTTCCTGCTGGTGGTCGACCTGATGAGCGGCTGCGGCCTGCGCAGCGGGGAGGCGGCCGCGGTGAACCTCGACAACCTCGTGGCCGACGATGTCCACCGAGTCAGCGAACAGGTCATCATGTCGACCATGAGCTGTGGACCGCTCAGGACCGGAAGGTGGGGGAGTACCGCGATGTGCCCCTGCCCGCTCGTATCAGGTGAGAACACACACCGAAGGGCGCAACACCGCAAGGGGGCTGCGTGTGCAGGCGGCGGGCGGGCGCGCGGACACTGGATGCCGCGCGCCGCGCGTCCGTACCGGCAGGGCCGTGGCGGAGACGGCCGCCACGCACACAGGTCAAACTGGGACCCCGGCCCAATTCCGGCGGGCCGGGGCTCACAGTAGGTGCTCGGTTACGGCCTAGTAGTCGTCGTGGTGGCGCTTGACGACACGGAAGCTCGCCACGACACCCTTGTCGATGTCGATGCCCTCGACGCAGCCCGGGTGCACGCCGTAGCTGGAGCTGTGCGGGCCGACGGTGGCGACGGGAGCGCCGTTGTCGCAGACGGCCCCGCGGAAGACCTCGACGGCCTTACGGCTTTCGTTGCGGATGTTCAGCGACTTCGCGCCCAGGCCGCTGACGACCGTGATGCAGTCACCGGGGTGCGTGGAGTAGGACCGCTCGTTGATCTGGATGCGGCCCTTGTAGTCGCCCCCGCCCTGGTTGTCGTCGTCGTCCCAGTCGTTGCCCTCGTTGCCCTCGTTGCCCTTGCCCTCGTTGCCCTTGCTGTTGGTGTTGTTGTTGCTGCTGTTGCCGCCCGCGTTGCCCTTGGCGGTCCCGCCCTGCCCGTTGCCGCCGTTCACGGCGGCAACAGCGGCCGGGGCCTCCTGGGGCACCGAAGCAGGCGCGGCCGAGGCGTACGTGATACCGGTCGCGGCCATAGCCGCGGCAGCCGACACAGCAACGGCGATGACGGTGGAACGAAGCTTCATCTCACGATCTCCTGTCGCACAGAGAGGCGCCGGCCCGTCGGACCGGCTTGTTGATGAACTTACCCATGGCCGACATGTCCGGCATGTCCAAAGATCGAGGCTCAGTTCCGAACGGGGTAATTTCTCGCTCGCGTCAAAAAATGATGGAACGTCATATTGTCTACGCATAAGGCGGATTAGCATACGAGTAGGCTTTCCGGGTGGTGTTCTGACGCCTCCTCGCTTGCGTTGTTCGGCGCGTCGCTGCGGACTTGCCGAACTGGACCGTGCTACAGGCTGTCGGTGCGGAGCCCGCCGCAGCGGCCGGTCGTCGTCCACGACGCACCGGGCCAGACGCAGCCTTCCGGCCGGAGTCAGCGGCGCATGACGGTGGGACACGACGACCTCCATGCGGTGAGTTCCCAGACAGCTCCGACCACACCGGAGGTCTTCACCATGTTCGAGAGCCACCGGCCGGTGCCGCCCCTCGCCGCGTTGTCGCCGGTTGCCATGGCTCCGCCATGACGCCCCCCCTCCGCCTCGCCAGGCACGGCACCGGCCCCCGCTCCCTGATCCGGCCCGATCCGAACGAAAGACCCTAGTCGGCGGGACGCTGGACGACGACCATGGCGGCGTCGTCGTCCAGGTGTCCGCCGACGTGGTGCAGCAGATCGCTCCGGAAGCGGAGGAGGAAGGCCTCGGGATCGTCCTCGGTCCAGCCGGCGATGCGCTCGGCGAGCGGGTAGAAGGTGCCGGCGGGATCGCGGGCCTCGGTGACACCGTCGGTGTAGAGCAGCAGGAGGTCTCCCGGCAGGAACGAGAAGCTCTCCACGTGGTAGCTCGGACCGGTCAGGTCGCCCAGTCCCAGTGGAGGCGCGGGATGGGGGGCGGTCATCGTCCGCGGCCGGCCCTCGCGCAGGACGATGGGCGGAGGGTGCCCGCAGGAGATCATCTGCACCGGGCCCTCCCGGTCGGGGATGTCCAGGACGGTCGCGGTGATGAACGCCTCCCCGTAGCTGCCCGCTTCCCCCGGCTCCATCAGGTCCCAGCACACGCTCCGGTCGAGGTAGGCCACCAACTGGCTCAGACCCGCGTCGCGGTGGGCCGCGACGCGGAACGCCCCGAGCAGCAGTGCCGCGTCACTGACCGCGGTCATCCCCTTGCCCCGTACGTCGCCGACGATCAGGCGGGTGCTGGAAGTGGTGCGCGCGACCGCGTACAGGTCACCGCCGATCCTCGCCTCGGCCTCCGCGGCGAGATAGAGGGAGGCCGCGCGCAGCGGACCGAGCCGGCCGGGCAGCGGTGGCAGCACCACACGCTGGGCGGTCTCCGACACGTACCGCACCTGCGTCAGCTCCTTGGCGCGACGCTCCCGCACCACGCAGAAGACGACCAGGCTCACCCCCACCACCACCAGGGCGATCACCTGTGCCTGGTGGTTGGCGGACAGCAGCCCGCCGGGATCGCGCAGCACCCCGATGACCGTCTGCGCGATCACCGCCAGCGTGGCCACCAGTCCGACCGTCCAGGGTCCGCCGAACAAGGGGGTGATCGCCGGAGCGGCGACGAGCAGCGGCCCCAGGTGGATGTGGGGCGGCACCAGGACGTCGGTCACGGACACGGCGAGGATCCACGCGATCGGGATGGTGATAAGCGCCCGGCTCGTCCGCACCGGCCGATCGTCTCCGTCGGAACTTTGCGGCATGCCTTTTCTCTACACCGGCTGTACTTGATCCGGCCCGACCGGCGCGCGGTCGTCCGCTGGTGAGCCCCCACGAGCCCGGGCACCGTCCGCACCGCACCCTCCGGGAGCGTGCGTCCACCCGTTCCGGCGGCCGGAGGTTCCTCCCGGACCGAGGTGGCGGCCGGTCCCCCGTTCCGACCGGCCGGTCCGGTGATCCCGGCACCGACGGCGGGCGGGAGCGGCTCACCGCGTACGCGCGACGCGCACGGCTCGATTTGCGGCGCCCGGAAGCCCGGACGCCAGGCCATTCTGGTGAGGGGGACGCGGCAGGGGCGTGATCAGGACGACGGCCGTATCGCCTGCCTTCCACGGTCGCACGCCTGGGCCGGGCGGCGACCGGTCGCCGCCCGGGCAGGTCGACCTTCGACTTCCCGGTGCTGTCCACCGGGCCCACCCCGTAGGTGGCAGCCCGGAGGATTGCCGGTGCTTGCGCCAGATCCAAGCACTTCGCACTGACAACGCTCCCAGCCTCTGAGTCTGGCTACGACAGGGAGTCGTCCATTGATCCGAAACGGTTTGGGTTCTGTGTCGTCGGTGGGGTGTGAGCGATCTGGCGGGGGACGCGCGGCATCTGTCGCCGTCGCCGCAGGAGGCACTGCGGCTGCGGGCGGCGTCAGTGGGCCGAGTGCCTCACCTATGCATAGCGCAGAGCCGTCTCCCCGCTCGTGTGTACACGAGCCCTACGGCCACTTCGACTCACCTCCAACAGCCAGGCGTCGTAGTAGCCGGAGGTGACCCAGGAGGCGGTTTTCTACGACTTCTCCAATGTCCGAGCCGCCGTAGACGGCCAGGCCAAGATTACGCAGGGGGTCAGACCCGAACTGCTGATCGCCCTGGAACATCAGCCGCTGGATCGCATCTCCCTCTCAAGGAGGGCTCGGAAGGTGCGCGGGGGCCGACCGGTGAGGCGCTGGACGGTGTCGGTGACGCGGTCCTCCGCCCCTCCGGCGATGGCACGGTCCATGTCGGTCAGCATTGCGGCGAACTCGACCGGCACCTCCGCTGTGAGGCGATCGCGCATCTGCTCGTACGACAGACGGTGGTGGACCACGGGCCGGCCGGTGACCTCGGCGATGATCGCGGCGATGTCGTCGTAGCTGAGTGCCTCGGGTCCGGTGAGGAGGAGATCGGTGTCGGGAGCTTGCTCGTCGGTCAGCGCGCGGACGGCGACGGCCGCGATGTCCTCGGCGTCGACGAAACCGACCCGGCCGCTTTCGGCCGCGGTCCAGATGATGCCCTCGTCGCGGATGCTGCGCGCGTGCGCGTGCGTGCCGGTGAAGTTCTGCATGAACCACGAAGGCCGTAGGACCGCCCACTGTGCGAACAGATCGGGCAGGGTCCGGTGCACCGTTCCCAGCGCCGGACTGTCCTCGGTGATGGCCGAGGAGCTCAGCAGCACGGCGCGGCGCACACCGGCGGTGCGAGCCTGGTGGAGGAACGGCAGCATGGTCGCCGCGGGGTCGGAGTCGCCCAGGGGCGGGATGAGGTAGAGGCGGTCGACGCCGTCGAGTGCTGCCGCGTGGGTGGCGGGGTCGTACCAGTCGAAGGAGACCGGTTCCGCGGCGGCGACCGGCGCCGCCCGGCGGCTGGCGGCTCTGACGCGGTGGCCCGCGGCCGACAACTGCGCTGCGGTGCGGCTTCCGGTGGTGCCGGTAGCGCCGATGACCAGTGTGGTGCCGGTGGTGGTCATCGGTTGCTCCCGGTGAAGTCGGCGGCGGGCTCTTGGACGGCGAGGGGGTTCCAGTAGTCGCGGTAGGAAGTGATGTGCCCGTCCTGGACGGTCACGACGGCGATGTAGGTCATGTCGAAGGCCGCGTCGCTCTCCACCAGGCGGCCGACGCCGCGCATCTCGATCACGATGGTCTGGGGATCGGTGGTCTGGTGGATCCGCAGGTCGGGGAAGTCGTGCAGGTCGATGTGGTCGGGATAGTGGCGCATGTAGGCGGCGATGGCCTCCTTGCCCTCCAGGCGCCGGGGCCAGCCGTCGGGGGCGAAGGGGAACTCCATGAGGCCGTCCTCGGCCCACAGGGCGACCCACGCGGGTATGTCCTTGTCGAGCAGCAGTCGCAGGCTGTGGCGGTACAGATCCGCCGGGGAGGTCGGTGCGGCCATGGGTATCCTCCAAGTCATAGAATACGGACCTCGGGTCCACTTCAACGATATGGACCACGGGTCCGTTTTGCAAATGGAAGGAGAGCGCCATGCCCGAACGTCAGTCGTCTCGCAAGGACGCCGTCCGCAACCGGGAGGCCGTGCTCGCCGCCGCCGACGCCCTCTTCACCCGCCGCGAGAGTCCCGAGGACGTCACCATGGCCGACGTAGCGGCCGCGGCCGGCGTCGGCAAGGGCACCCTCTTCCGGGCCTTCGGCGATCGCGCCGGGCTGCTCCGCGCGCTGTACGAGGCGCGGCTCGAACCGATCAGGCAGGCCGTCGAGACCGGCCCACCACCCCTGGGGCCCGCGACCCCACCGCGGGATCGCGTACCCGCCCTGCTCGATGCCGTCCTGTGCTTCAAACTCGACAACCGGCGCCTCGCGCTGGCCCTGGAGGGAGGCGGGAGCAGCAGCCCGTACCGGGCGGAGCACTACCAGCGGTGGCACAACCTGCTCCAAGCCGTACTGGAGCAGATCCCCAGCGTGGCCAACAGCAGCTTCACCGCCCACGCCCTGCTCGCCGCGACGCGAGCCGACCTCGTCGAGCACCTGGCCGGAGAAGAGCGCATTCCGCGGGAAGAAATGCAGGCACAGTTCGCGAACTTCGTCACTCAAGTCCTGACCTCCGGCTCACCGTAAGGGGTGACCCCCGAGGGATGATCGAGGATCGGCGAGTCCTTGATCGGCGGGGCCTCTCGTAAACGGTCCTCTGCCCGAGCAAGATCGGAAACGGGCCGCCGGACCGCCGCCGGACCTCTTTCTCCTCGGTGGTCAGCAGGTCGTCCCGCTCGCCGGCGTCGGCCTCGGCCTGGCGGATCCAGTTACGCAGGGCCTCATGATGCACGCCGAGCTCCTCGGCCATACGGCGGATCACAGGCTTCGGCTCGGCAGTCCGGTACATCCGGACCGCACGCTCACGCAACTCCAGCGGGTATTTCCTCGGGGCAGGCATCGTCTGGGCTCCTCTCGTGAGACCCATCTGACTGACTGTCACCTTTCCCCGCATCTCGGGGGAACCTCAAAGCATGCCTTCGATGTCGACGGAAGACGGTCGGCGGGCGTATGCCCGTGTCGGCCGGTCCGGTGGAGGGCGTGACCGGTCCTGAGCGTGCGTAACCCGGATATCGTCCGCGCGTCCCGTGTACCGTCAAGCCACCCGCCGATCCTCGCGGTCATCCCCGCAGGCACGAGCTGCGTGCCACCGGTTCGGAGTTGGCTTTTGTCGATGTCGCCATCGGAACAGGAGCACGTTCATGCGTCTCTACGCCCAAAGCCCAGCGCGTCGGGGTCGTCAGCTGATCGCGGATCTGATCGCTCTGCTCCTGATCGCGAGCACGGTGAAGTTCGCCCTGGTCGTCCGTGACGCGATCCTGACGTTGGCCGAGCCGGGGCGGAAAGCCGAGAGCGCGGGCGACAGTCTTGCCTCCAGTCTCGACGACGCGGGCAACGCGGCCTCGAAGGTCCCGTTCGTCGGTGACTCGTTGCAGAAGCCGCTCAACTCCGCGGCCGAGGCCGGCACGAGTCTCTCCGCCGCCGGACAGTCGTTGCAGGACACCGTGGGTCATGTCGCCACGCTCACGACGATCGCCCTGATCGTCCTTCCGACCGCCGTGATCCTGCTGTTGTGGCTCGTTCCACGGCTGCGGTGGATCCGGCGGAGCGCCACCACTCGTCGCCTTTTCGATGCTCCCGGTGGCGCCGACCTCCTCGCGCTGCGTGCGCTCACCGGGCCGCAGCGGCCGCTGGTCGCGCTTGCCACGCCGCCGGGCGGCCTGGCCGATGCCTGGCGTCGCGGGGACCCTGACGTCATCGCCGACCTGTCGACGCTGACGTTGCGACGCGCGGGTCTTCGACCCTGACCGGGGGCGGCGAGCAAGAGGCGGAGGCGGTCGCACCTGTGCACCTGGTCCCTGGAACATCATCCAGGACGCCGTCGGGACTCGGTCGGCGTCACCGGCCAGAACGTCTCCTGCGTGGCCGCCAGGCACGGTCCTACCTCGCTTACGTCGCCCACGCTCTGCCCGCCCGCGGCTGGACCACCCCCGACGCCCTCGGCGTACTTCACCGCCTGCCACGCAATAGGCAGCACAGCGGAGAGCTACACCCTTTGTCGGGGTTCGGCGGGCGCGTTGCTCCTGGACCGGATTCGCTGTCCAGCTGACGAGGGAGTCGTGGAATCCACCGAGACCGGCCAGTTGAGGTCCTCATCGGCGCCGGCTGGGGCCATCAGCGGGTGAAAACCCCCTCGCAGGTGCCGTCGACCGCCCACATCCTCAGCCTGTGGCAGACATCCTGCCAGTGCCGTACCTCTCGGGCCGACGCACCCACGGCCTGGAGCGTGAAGGCGATCGCGTTGATCACTTCCCGGTGATCACACACGCGACCACCCCAATGCGGCGTCCGGTTCGGGAGCAACGACGCGATTCGCGCCCACTGCACACCACTCAACGGCACACCCGCACCAACGACCAACTGATCCACACAAAACTGCCGAGGTGTCGAGCGCGGTCGTCGGTTCCCCGCGTGCAGCCACCTCCGGTGAGCAGGCGGTGGACCAGCTGACCGTCGTGTGGCTGCAACGCCGGGGACCGGCTACTTGAGTTCCGCGACAGCGGCCAAGGCGAGCGTGCGCGCGGCCTTGGACCGGTCGGTCTTCTTCGCCTTGGAGTCGCTCAGGGTTTTGGCCGCCTGCGTGAGGGTCTTCTTGCTCGGCTTCTTCGCGGGCGTCTGGGAGAGCGCGCTGGCCGCGGCCTTCTTCTCCGTCTTGCTCGCGCTCCGCGCCGCGACGGTCTTCCCGGCTCCGGTGGCGGCCTTGCTCTTGGTCTTGCCCGATGTGCTCTTCTTGCCGGGTGCCTGTGACAGGGCACTGGCCGCGGCAGCCTTGGACGATCCGGACTTGCCCTTCTTCGTGGCCTTGGCGGCGGCCGAGGCGGCCTTGGGCTTCGTGTTCTTCTGCGTTGCCATGTGCGTCTCCACTCTCCTGTCGTCACCAGGTGTGCGACCTTGGTGCTCCGCCTACCCCAACCACCGCTAAATGCACGGGGCATGGGCATTAACTGATCACTTCCGTGCCGCAGCCCTGGTGCGATCCCTCGGGTGGGTGTCGGTGGTGGTGAGAGTCGGTCCAGCCGGCCCCAGGGGGTGGTGTCGCGCGGCTGGTCAGCGGGTGTTTGCAGGTGGCTGGCCCGCCGTCATGAGATGAGAGGTTGACGGGTGGGATCGCTGTCGTAGGGCTTTATCGCATAACGGCTGATGGCGTCTCAGCATCGAGTAGTCCCGCGGGCGCCGGGCGAACCGTCGTACCCCAGAAGATCGGGGGCACATGCTCCAGGCGGTACCGGCGGCGCACGATCCTCTCGTACGGAATGGACCGCGACGTTCCGACCACTGGGCGACCACACGGCAGGGGATGACGCGGTGACGATGTCCGACGGGGTGTTCATGGCGCTGGGGGCCGGCGCGCTGCTTGCTGCGGCCCTGCCCCGGCTGGTCGCCGGCCGCCCGCTGTCGATGCCTCTGGTGTTCCTGCTGTGCGGGATCGCCGTGTACCTGCTGCCGCTCCCGCTGCCCCGCATCGACCTGATGGCGGACCATGGGATCACCGAGCACCTCACCGAGACATGCGTGATCATCGCTCTGATGGGTGCCGGTCTGGCGCTCGACAGGCCGGTGGGACTGCACCGTTGGGGGACTACCTGGCGGCTGCTGGGGATCACGATGCCGCTGACCGTGCTGGCGACCGCCGCCGTCGCCTGGTACTGGCTCAACTGGCCGCCGGCGGCCGCGCTGCTGCTCGCCGCGGTCCTCGCCCCGACCGACCCGGTGCTCGCCGCGGAGGTCCGCGTGGGCGAGCCGACGGAGGAGGAGCACGACGAGGACGAGGTGCGGTTCGCCCTCACCAGCGAGGCAGGACTCAACGACGGGCTCGCGTTCCCGCTCACGTACGCGGCCGTCGCGTTGGCCGCCGCGGCTGGTGCGGGATGGTCCGCGGACTGGGTCGGCGGGTGGGCGGCCGAGGACGTCGCGTACAGAGGGGTGACCGGCGTCCTGTCCGGACTGCTGGTCGGACGCGGACTCGGCTGGCTGTTCTTCCGCACCGGTTCGCCCGTTCTGCGGCTGTCCCGTCACCGGGAGGGGTTCGTGGCACTCGCCGCGACCTTCCTCGCGTACGGGCTCACCGAGCTCCTCGGCGGCTACGGCTTCCTGGCGGTGTTCACCACCGCATGCGCGATCCGGGCCGCGGAGCGCGCGCACGGCTTCCAGAACGTCCTGCACGACTTCGTCGAGCAGATCGAGCGGCTGCTGACGGCCGCGATCCTCTTCCTCCTTGGTGCGTTCATCGCCCAGGGTGGCTTGGCCGCGCTGACCTGGCGGGGCTCCGCCACCGCTCTGGTGCTGCTGTTCGTGATCCGCCCGATGGCCGGCTGGGTCGGGCTGACCGGCTCTCGCATCCGGGGGCGGGAGCGCTGGGTGATCGCCGGGTACGGCATCCGCGGCATCGGCTCGCTCTACTACCTCGCCTACGCGCTCAACCAGCAGGAGTTCCCCGTCCCGCCGCGCGAGATATGGGCCGTGGTCACCTTCACCGTGCTGGCCTCCGTGGGGCTGTACGGGATCACTGCGGGACCTGTCGTCGGCCGCCTCGACCGGCTCCGGGACAGAGGTGACACGCCGGACGCGGCGAGCGAGAAGCGCGAGGCCGCCGAGGCCCGGACAAGCGCTCGCAAAGACGGCGCGAACGGGGGCGGGACCTCCGGCGGCAGCGACGGCCCCGCCGAGGACCCGACCCCGCGCACCCGGACCTGGCTGCGACGGGAAGCCGAGGACCGGATTGGGTGACCTGCAAGCGGGCCTCCTGGAAATACACGCGGCCGACCACCCCGGGAGCCGAGCTTCGCTTAGGTGCTGGACATGGACCTCGCGGCCTGAGCTGCCGGGGCCTGAACGCTTCTGCGTCCAGGCCCCGGTCCCTACGTGCTCAGCCGAGCCTCTGCCGCTGAGCCCAGGCATCGACTTCGGAGACCTTGAACTGCAGTTTCGCGCTGGGGCCATGCCCAAACTTGTAAGGCTTCAATCCGAGTTTGGGGGCGTCCCTGTAGACCCACGTGATCGACATGTTCAGGTACTCGGCCGCCTGACGGGCATTCATGAAACCTGCGGGCATTGATGTTCCTTCAGGTCGCGCTGCACAACGCCTTGAGTCTTCAAGTCAGCCCAGGGCTTGGTGAAGCCAGGGTCAAGGGATTCGCGGCGAGCGTCCGGGTGTCGATCTGCAGCCGGTTGCCAAGGGTGTCCTGCAGGATCAGATGGGACGAGACTGCGTCGTAATACCGGACGGCACTCAGCGCGTTCGTGTGCACGGTGGTCCGGCGCCACGGGGTGCGGACCACCAGACGGCCGGGGCCGGCGCTCACCCGTGGTGGCAGGAGGATGACGAACACGACGGCCGACAGGGGGAGCCACAGCATGATGCGTACAGGAGTCAGGCTTCCCGCGTTCCAGTCGACCATGAGGGTCATGACGCAGAACACCAAGCCGCCGCTCACCGCGAGCCGGGCGCTGCCCCGCCAGTGGCGATCGCCGACCTTGGGTGGCGTTTCACTCCGTCGCATGCCTCGACGCTAAACCGTCGGGGGCGAGTCGACTGCCGTCACTGACGAGCCCCTAGCGCCGTACGGGCCAATCCTGACGCGATCCTGATCCGCTCGCCGGCGTCTGTCTCAGCCGGTGTGCACGCGCGGGCGCCGGGCCCGGTCCGGTTCGGCCTCGCGCAGTACCTCTCGGGTGACCGGGGCGACCTCGCCCTGGCCGAAGAGGAAGAAGCGTAGGAAGTTGGCGAAGGGGGTGCCCTCGGTCCACTCGAAGTACATGCCCGGGATGCTGCCGGTCGAGTCGCGGACGTGGAGGAGGAGGGCGGCCAGTCCGTTCGGGATGGAGGAGGACTCCAGGGTCAGGACCCGGTAGCGGTCGTGGAGGACTTCTCCCCGCACGGTCAGGACCGACTCGAACTCGGACGGGTCGGTGACCGTCACCTCGACGAAGACGAAGTCCTCCTGATCCGGGAGGTCGTTGTCCTGGCGGATCTGCTCGATCTTGTCGCGGTACTCGGCCTTGTCGCGCCGATCGGGCTCGTTGGCGATGAAGCGTATCTTCCGGCTGGCCATGTCCCGGATGAACCGTTCCGCCATGGCATCCAGCTCGACGTGCGTGACGCGCAGTTCGAAGGCGCGTGCCAGCCGGGAAAGCAGGGAGACCAGGATGATGCCGGCGATGAAGCAGGCGCCGATCTTGACCCCGTCCGGGCGCTCGATGCAGTTGACAACGGTCGTGTACAGGAACACCGCAGAGATGACCGCGAAGGCGATGGCCCAGCCGCGCTGGCCGGCCTTGCGGGCCGCGATCGTCACCGCGATGGCGGCCGAGCTGATCAGGACGAGGACACCGGTGGCGTACGCGCCGCCCTGGGCGTCGACGTCGGCGTCGAAGATCCAGGTGACCAGGAAGCCGATCAGCGTGAAGATGATCACCATGGGGCGTACGGCGCGGGCCCAGTGCGGGGCCATGCCGTAGCGGGGGAGGTATCGGGGCATCAGGTTCAGCAGGCCGGCCATGGCGGAGGCGCCGGCGAACCACAGGATGGCGATGGTCGAGACGTCGTAGACCGTGCCGAAGGCGCCGCCCAGGTACTGGTGCGCGAGGAAGGCGAGGGCACGGCCGTTGGCCTGGCCGCCGGACTCGAACTCCCGCTGTGGGATCAGCAGAGTGGTGATGAAGCTGGTCAGGATCAGGAAGACGCTCATGATGACGGCGGCTGTGGTGAGGAGCTTCTTGGCGCCCCGGATGCGGCCCTCGGGGTGCTCCTCCGTGTCGCTGTCGTCGCCCTTGACATGCGGCATCACCGCCACGCCCGTCTCGAAGCCGGACAGGCCGAGGGCGAGCTTGGGGAAGACGATCAGTGCTACGCCGACCATGGCGAAGACGTTGCCGTGTTCCGCGGTCAGGGCGCTGGACCAGTCCGTGACGACATGCCGCTCGGTGAAGATGTGGCCCAGGCCGACGACCACGACGACGACGTTCAGCACGAGGTAGACGCCCACGAGGGCGACCGCGACACCGATCGCCTCCAGGAAGCCCTTGAGGAACACGGCGCCCAGCAGGGCCACCAGTAGGAGGGTGATGAGCATCTGCTTGTCGTGCAGGGTGCTGTTCAGGTGGGGGTTCTCGACCAGGTGGGTCGAGGCGTCGGCCGCCGACAGGGTGATGGTGATCAGGAAGTCGGTGGCGGCGAACCCCAGCAGCGTGAGGACGAAGAGCTTGCCCTGCCAGAAGGAGAGCAGCCGCTCCAGCATCGCGATCGAGCCCTCGCCGCGCGGGCTCTCCTCGGCCACCCGGCGATAGACAGGGAGAGCGCCGGCCAGGGTGACGACCACCAACACGATGGTCGCGATCGGCGAGAGCAGCCCGGCCGCGAGTGCCGCGATGCCGGGCTGGTAGCCGAGGGTGGAGAAGTAGTCGACACCCGTGAGGCACATGACCCGGTACCAGGGCTGGCCCTTGTGCTCCGGCGTGGACTTGGTGGCGGGCTCCTGCGTGACACGGGTCCTGCCCATGTCGGACAGGCCCTCGAGCATCCACGCGCGCATCCGTTGCTGCGGGCGTTCAGTGGTGGCCATCTGCGTGCTCCTGGTGCGCGGCTCGGTGAGGCGGTCGGGCCATCACGCGGACGGCGGCACCAGCGTAGGCAGAGCGGAGACCCCGAGCCGACGGAAGTGTGCCTTGAACGCGTCAAGGCTGCGTTAAGGGCGGTCGAGGCGCCGTGTCCGGGCGACGAGGGTGACCGCAAAGGCGGTGTCAAGGTCTCCGGGTCCGCCGACAAGGATGCGCTAACAGCTGTGCCGGCCGCCCCAGGAGGCGGCTTTTTTGGGAAGAGGAGCCCTCGCGTGCAGAGGGGGCGAGCCAGTGAACGGAGCGCGTCGGCGGCGATGAATGACGTACGGGCCGGACGACTGAAGGTGTTTCTCGGGGCGGCACCCGGGGTCGGTAAGACCTACCGGATGCTCGACGAGGGGCGCCGCCGCGCAGCGCGCGGGGCGGATGTGGCGGTGGGGTTCGCGGAGTGCCACGGGCGCCCGCACACGGAGGCGATGCTCGACGGACTGGAGGCCGTACCCCGGGTGTCCTGCTCCTACCGTGGTGGACGCTTCGAGGAGATGGACCTGGCCGCGGTCCTCGCGCGCCGGCCGCAGGTCGTGATCGTCGATGAGTTCGCCCACAGCAACGTTCCCGGTGACGGCCGCAACCCCAAGCGCTGGCAGGACATCGAGATCCTGCTCGACGCGGGTATCGACGTGATCACCGCGCTCAACATCCAGCACCTGGAGTCCCTCAACGACGTGGTCGACAAGATCACCGGGGTGCCCCAGCACGAGACTGTCCCGGACGAGGTCGTACGGCGTGCCGCGCAGATCGAGCTGATCGACATGGACCCGGAGGGACTGCGGCGGCGCATGGCCCACGGCAACATCTACGCCCCGGAGAAGATCGACGCGGCCCTCGCCCACTACTTCCGTCCCGGCAACCTGGCCGCCCTGCGTCAGCTGGCGCTGCTGTGGGTGGCCGACCGGGTCGACGAGGCACTCCAGGAGTACCGCTCACAGCACGGCATAGGCGGGGTGTGGGAGACCCGCGAGCGGGTGGCCGTCGCACTCACCGGCGGCCCCGAGGGAGACACCCTGATCAGGCGGGCCGCGCGTATCGCCGACCGGTCGGCCGGCGGCGACCTGCTGGCCGTGCACGTGGCCCGCAGCGACGGGCTGGCAGCCGGGGTCTCCCATGCTTCGCTCGCGCGGCAGCGACGGCTGGTCGAGGACCTGGGCGGCAGCTACCACTCGGTGGTCGGCGACGACGTCGCCATGACCCTGGTGGAGTTCGCCCGCGCTGAGAACGCCACCCAACTGGTGCTGGGCACAAGTCGGCGCGGGCGACTGGCGCGTTTCCTGACCGGACCCGGCACGGGGGAGACCGTGACCGCGTTGTCCGGCGACATCGACGTTCATCGGGTCACCCACGAGCGGGCTGGGCGGGGCACGCTCCTGCCGTCGAGGCGGCGCACACTGTCGACGGCTCGGCTGATCGCCGGTCCGGTGGCGGGACTGGTGCTGCCGGTGCTGCTCACCGTCGTCCTCACCCAGCTCCGGGGCACGCTCAACCTCACCAGCGAGGCGTTGTTGTTCCTGCTCGCGGTGGTGGGCGTCGCCTGCATAGGAGGGGTCGCGTCGGCCGTGATCGCGTCGGTCACGGCGTCCCTGCTGCTGAACTACTGGTTCATCCCGCCCCTGGGACAGTTCGCGCTGGACGACCCGAACGCCCTGCTGGCCCTGGCGGTCTTCGCCGTCGTGGCGGCCGTAGTGGCCGCCGTCGTGGACCGCTCCCTGCGGCTGTCCCGCCGTTCCGCCCGCGCGACGGCCGAGGCGGAGACCATGTCGTCCCTGGCCGGCAGCATCGTGCGGGGTGAGGCGACGATTCCGGCCCTGCTGGAGCGCACGCGGGAGACCTTCGGCATGGAGTCGGCGGATTTGGTGGATCAGCCTCCCGACGCGGCCGGTGTGACGGCTGTTCCGGCGGGCTCCGGGGCCTACTTGGCGCTGCGCGGCCGTACCCTGTCGTCCTCCGAGCGGCGGGTGCTGGCGGCGTTCGCCGCGCATGTGGGCTCCGCGGTGGAGCGAACCCGGCTCGCGGAGGCCGCCGCCGAGGTCGAGCCCGTCAAGGCCGCCGACCGGATGCGCACGGCGCTGCTACGGGCCGTCGGCCACGATCTGCGCACCCCGCTCGCCGCGGGCTGGGCCGCCGTGACCTCGCTTCGCAGCCGTGATGTCGAATTCCCGGCCGAGGACCGGGACGAACTCCTCGCCACCGCCGACGAGTCCATGGCCAAACTCAACCGGCTGCTGGAGAACCTCCTCGATCTCAGCCGCCTGGAGGCGGGTGCGTTGAAGCTCGACCTGCGCCCCACTTTTCTGGAGGAGGTCCTGCCCATGGCCTTGGCGGACATCGATGGCGTGGACGTGGCGGACGTGGAGGACATCCCTGAGGTGCTCGCCGACCCGCCCCTGCTGGAGCGCGTGATCGCCAACCTCGCGGGCAACGCCGACCGCCACACACCGCCTGGCAAGAGGGTGCTGGTCACTGCGAGTGTCCTGGCCGGCCGGGTCGAGCTGCGGGTCGTGGACCGCGGGCCCGGTCTGCCCGTCGACGGCCGCGACCGGCTCTTCGAGCCCTTCCAGCGACTCGGCGACCACGACAACACCACCGGACTCGGCCTCGGACTGGCGCTGGCCCGGGGGCTGACCGAGGCCATGAACGGTGTCCTCACCCCCGAGGACACACCCGGCGGCGGACTCACGATGGTCGTGTCGCTGCCGCTCGCCGCACAGATCGTGGACGGCGAACCGACGGAGCAGAGCGTAGGAGGTGCGTGATGAGCACGATGACCAGCACGTGGAAGACCCGCCTGGACCGGCCCCCGGCAAAGCCCGGCACGTGGCCGCTGAGGGACCGGCTCGCGTTGACGGCCGCCCTCGTCTGCCCCTTCCTGGTGGCCCTCGTCATCGTCCCGTTCCGCGCGGGACTGTCGTCGACCAACGCCACGCTCGTCCTCGTCGTGATGGTCGTCGCGGTGGCCGCGCTGGGCAGCCGTACGGCGGGAGTACTGTCCGCCCTGTCCGCGGCGGCCTGGTTCGACTTCTTCCTGACGCGGCCGTATGAGACGTTCGACATCACCTCGTCCGCCGACATCGGGACGGCACTGCTTCTGCTGGCGGTCGGTGTGATTGTTTCCCAACTGGCGGCCCGAGCACGTCACTTGGAGGTCATCACGGTCACGGACGCGGCCCATCTCGCCCGTATCCACCGGACGGCGGAACTGGCACAGAACCACGGCTCCGCGGTCACCCTGGTCGACCACGTCCGGCGGGAACTGACCGACCTGCTCGGGCTCGACGCCTGCCGCTTCGAGTACGGCACCCTCATGGGGCAGCCGCCCCGCCTGCGCAGCGACGGCGGCGTCACGGTGGGCCGACGCCCGTGGGACGTGGACGCGGCCGGCTGGCCCGAGGGCGAGATCGAACTACGTGCCTACGGCAACGGCCGCTACCTCGGCCGCTTCATGCTCACCCCGGGCTCGGGCCCGGTTCCACCACTGCGAGCACGGCTCGTGGCGGTGACACTGGCCGACCAGACGGGCTCCGCCCTGGACACGGCCGGAGAGGCCGGCGCGGGCTGACGCGCACTCCGCCCATCAAGGTCGCGTCAAAGTTGATCGGTTGGGCGCGAAGATGCCGCAAGGAACCGTCGGAGACGACCGGAATCGGACACAACCTTGGTGCTGCCGCGCAGCCCAGCCTTTGCGCCCGGCCCTGGTGAGAAGGAGCCCGCATCCATGTCCGTCCTGACCAACGAGCCCGACGCCCTCCCCACGGGAGAGGAGCCGCCCGATACCGGCGAGCGCCACCGGCTGACCTCCGTCACGGGTCTGGCCGCATTGTCACTGGACGCGATGGCGTCCGTGGCGTACGGGCCCGAGGCGATCGTCCTCGTGCTGGCGGCCGCGGGTGCCCCCGGCCTCGGTTTCACCCTGCCGGTCACGCTCGCCATCGCCGCCCTCCTTGCGGTGCTGGTCGCCTCCTACCGGCAGGTCATCGCCGCGTTCCCGGACGGTGGCGGTTCCTACGCGGTCGCGAAGACCCACCTCGGGGCGCGCACGAGCCTGGTGGCCGCGGCCTCCCTGGTGCTGGACTACGTCCTCAACGTCGCGGTCGCGGTCACGACCGGTGTGGCCGCCCTCACCTCGGCCTTCCCGGCCCTCTACGACGACCGGCTTTGGCTGTGCCTGGCGGTGCTCGCCCTGATCACCGGGGTCAACCTGCGCGGGATCGTGGAGTCCGCCAAGGCGTTCATCGTGCCGACGGTCGTGTTCGTCGGCTCGATCTTCGTCCTCATCGCCGTCGGCCTGTTCCGCTCCCACCCCGTGAGCGCGGCCACCGCGGCCGGGCACGCCTCGGTGGTCGCCGACAACGCCTCCACCGTCGGCGCCCTGCTCCTGCTGAAGGCTTTCGCTTCCGGTTGTGCCGCACTGACCGGCGTGGAGGCCATCGCCAACGCCGTCCCCTCCTTCCGGCGGCCGCGAGCCAGGCGGGCGCAGCGCGCGGAGGTGGCCCTCGGTGCCGTCCTCGGTCTGATGCTCATCGGCCTGTCGGTACTGATCGGCCGCTTCCACCTCCAGCCGGTCGAGGGCGTCACCGTCCTCGCCCAGCTTGCGGACGCCGCGCTCGGCCACAACGCGGCTTTCTACGTCGTCCAGTTCGCGACGATGGTTCTGCTCGCCCTGTCCGCGAACACCTCGTTCGGCGGCCTGCCGGTGCTGCTGAAGCTGCTGGCCCGCGACAACTACGCGCCCCACGTCTTCGCCCTGAAGGCCGACCGCCAGGTACACCGCCACGGGGTGCTCGCCCTGGCCGTCGTCTCGGCCGCCATGCTGGTCTTCTCCGGCGGCGACACCAACACCCTCGTGCCCATGTTCGCCATCGGCGTCTTCGTCGGCTTCACCATCGCGCAGGTCGGTATGGTCAGGCACTGGCGCCGGGAGCGGGGGACGGGCTGGAGGGGCAAGGCGCTGCTCAACGGCTTCGGCGCGCTGCTCACCGGCGTGGCGGCCGTCGTCGTCACCGTGGAGAAGTTCACGGCGGGCGCCTGGCTGGTGGTGATCGCCCTGCCGCTGCTGGTGGCTGCCTTCGAGACGGTGCACCGCGCCTACGGCCGGATCGGCGAGCGGCTCGGCCTCGGCCGCGTCCCCGAGCCCCCGCACCGTGAGCGCTCTCTGGTGATCGTCCCCGTCTCCACCCTGTCCCGGCTCACCTCGGAGGCCCTGACCGCCGCCTCCTCGCTCGGCGACGAGGTCCATGCGGTGACCGTATGCTACCCGGACCCCGAGGACCGGGCCGTCCTGCACGCCCTGGAGCGTTCCTGGGCAGCATGGGACCCGGGCGTACCCCTGGTACGGCTGTCCTGCGAGCGGCGCGGTCTGGGCCGTCCCATCGCCGCCTACGCGCGCGAGGTGGCCGCCACTGAGCCGGGTACGCGCGTCACCGTGCTGATCCCGGAGACCGAGCCCGAGCGGCTGTGGCAGCGGCTGCTGCAGAACCAGCGCGGTGCGGTCGTCGCGCACGCCGTACGCCGGGAGACCGACGCGGTGATCTGCCGGCTCCGCTTCCGGCTGCCGTAGCCCGCTCTGCCACCTGCCGTACGGAGGCTCCGACCTCCAATACGGATCAAGAGCCGTAAGAGTCCCGTCAAAGCGGAGGGCAGCGCCGTAAGAGAGGCGTCAATGATGACCCGATCCGGCCAAAGAGGCGCTTTCCTCTTACTCGTCCCTGTTCATCGAACCTCACCCCAGGAGTAAGCGATGGCCGATCTGGCCTTCGTCATCGCCACGATCGCGGGTTTCGCGCTGGTGGCCCTCGTCGCCAAGGGGGTGACGAAGCTGTGACCGCCGAGAACATCGTCGGCCTGGTTGTGGCCGTCGCCCTGCTGGGCTATCTCGTCCTCGCCTTGATCTTCCCGGAGAGGTTCTGAGCCACCACATGGGTCCCGTACTCGCAGGCGTCCTCCAACTGCTCGCTCTCATAGGAGCACTGGCCCTCGCCTACATTCCCCTCGGCAACTACATGGCCAGGGTCTACTCCTCCGACAAGCACTGGCGGCCGGAGAAGTGGATCTACAAGGGCATCGGTGCCAACCCCGACGCCGAGATGACCTGGCCCGCGTACCTGCGCGGCGTCCTCGCCTTCTCCGCGGTCAGCGTTCTCTTCCTCTACCTGCTCCAGCGGCTGCAGGGCATCCTGCCCGGCTCGCTCGGCTTCGACTCGGTCAGCCCGGCGCAGTCGTTCAACACGGCCGTGTCCTTCGTGACCAACACCAACTGGCAGTCCTACTACGGCGAGCAGACCATGGGTCACGTCGTGCAGACCGCCGGGCTGGCTGTGCAGAACTTCGTCTCGGCGGCCGTCGGCATCGCGGTCGCGGTCGCCCTGGTGCGCGGCTTCGCCCGGTCCCGCTCCGGTGAACTGGGCAACTTCTGGGCCGACCTGGTGCGCGGAACCATCCGCATCCTGGTGCCGGGTGCGGCCATCGCCGCCGTCGTCCTCGTGGCCTGCGGTGCGATCCAGAACTTCTCCGGCATCCACGAGGTCGGCCAGTTCATGGGCGGTTCCCAGCAGTGGAACGGCGGCGCGGTCGCCTCCCAGGAGGTCATCAAGGAGCTGGGCACCAACGGCGGCGGGTACTTCAACGCCAACAGCGCCCACCCCTTCGAGAACCCGACCCCCTTCACCAACCTGTTCGAGATCTTCCTGATCCTCGTCATCCCGTTCTCGCTGACCCGCACCTTCGGCGTCATGGTCGGCTCGGTCAAGCAGGGGTACGCGATCCTCGCGACCATGGGCACCATCTGGCTCGGTTTCGTCGCCCTGATGATGTGGACCGAGTTCACCCACCACGGCGCGGCGCTCCAGGCGGCCGGGGGCGCGATGGAGGGCAAGGAGGTCCGCTTCGGGGTCGGCGGTTCGTCGATCTTCGCGGTGTCCACGACACTGACGTCGACGGGCGCCGTGGACTCCTTCCACTCGTCCTTCACCGGGCTCGGCGGCGGAATCACGATGCTCGGGATGATGCTGGGCGAGATCGCGCCCGGCGGCACCGGTTCCGGTCTGTACGGCATGCTGATCATGGCGGTGATCGCGGTGTTCCTCGCCGGTCTGATGGTCGGCCGCACCCCCGAGTACCTGGGCAAGAAGATCGGCGGGCGGGAGATGAAACTGGCCGCCGCCTACATCCTGATCACCCCTGCGCTGGTCCTCGTCTTCACCGCGGCCTCCATGGCGCTGCCGACCCCGCCGAACTCCATGCTGAACTCCGGTGCGCACGGGTTCTCCGAGGTGCTGTACGCCTTCACCTCGGCCGCGAACAACAACGGCTCGGCCTTCGCCGGGCTGAACGCCAACACCGACTGGTTCAACACCATGACCGGGCTCGCCATGCTGCTGGGCCGCTTCCTGCCGATGGTGTTCGTGCTGGCTCTGGCCGGCTCGCTCGCCGGCCAGAGCCCGGTGCCGGTCTCAGCGGGCACCCTACGCACCGAGAAGCCGCTGTTCACCGGCCTGCTGGTCGGCGCGATCCTGATCATCACCGGTCTGACCTACTTCCCGGCTCTCGCGCTGGGCCCGCTGGCCGAGGGGCTGGCGTCATGAACACCCGGATAGAGAAGCCAGAGGACTCGATGTCCACAGTCACCCCGACCCGGGCGCCGCACAGCGACGTACCCTCAGGGCACAAGCCGGCCGAAGGACGTGTCGGTGCGGGTCTTTTCGACCCCAAGGCGCTGCTGAAGTCGCTCCCGGACGCCTTCCGCAAGCTCGATCCGCGGGTCATGGTCAAGTCGCCCGTGATGTTCGTGGTGTGGATCGGCTCCGTGCTGACCACGGCGTTCTCCTTCACCGACCCGACCGACTGGTTCGGCTGGACGATCAGCGTCTGGCTGTGGCTGACCGTGCTCTTCGCCAACCTCGCGGAGGCGGTCGCCGAGGGCCGGGGCAAGGCCCAGGCCGACACCCTGCGCAAGGCCAAGACCGATACCGTCGCCCGGCGCCTGAACGGCACCGCCGAGGAGCAGGTTCCCGGTACCGAGCTGCGCGTCGGCGACCTGGTCGTCTGCGAGGCCGGCGACGTGATTCCCGGCGACGGCGACGTGGTCGAGGGAGTCGCCTCCGTCGACGAGTCGGCCATCACCGGTGAGTCAGCGCCCGTCATCCGGGAGTCCGGGGGCGACCGGAGCGCCGTCACCGGCGGCACGAAGGTGCTCTCCGACCGGGTCGTCATCAAGATCACGACGAAGCCCGGCGAGACCTTCATCGACCGGATGATCAGCCTCGTCGAAGGCGCCGCACGGCAGAAGACGCCGAACGAGATCGCGCTGAACATCCTGCTGGCGTCGCTGACGATCGTGTTCCTGCTGGCCTGTGCCACGCTGCCGCCGTTCGCGGACTACGCCGGCACCCACCTGACCATGATCGTGCTGATCGCTCTGCTGGTGTGCCTGATCCCGACCACGATCGGCGCCCTGCTGTCCGCCATCGGCATCGCGGGTATGGACCGGCTGGTGCAGCGCAATGTGCTGGCGATGTCGGGCCGGGCCGTCGAGGCGGCCGGTGACGTGTCGACCCTGCTGCTGGACAAGACCGGCACCATCACCCTCGGCAACCGGCAGGCCGCCGAGTTCGTGCCGGTGGCCGGCAGCACCGACGAGGAGGTCGCGGACGCCGCGCAGATGTCCTCGCTGGCCGACGAGACTCCCGAGGGCCGTTCCGTCGTCGTCCTCGCCAAGGAGAAGTACGGCCTGCGTGAACGCCGTCAGGGCGAGCTGGCCGGCGCCGAGTGGATCGAGTTCACCGCCCAGACCCGTATGTCGGGCGTCGACTTCGACGGCAAGAAGGTGCGCAAGGGAGCGGCCGGCTCGGTCATCACCTGGGTGAAGGAGCGGGGTGGCACCGTCACCGACGACGCGGACCG
This sequence comes from Streptomyces sp. NPDC001781, assembly GCF_053596035.1. Taxonomy (NCBI): domain Bacteria; kingdom Bacillati; phylum Actinomycetota; class Actinomycetes; order Kitasatosporales; family Streptomycetaceae; genus Streptomyces; species Streptomyces sp. NPDC001781. The sequence goes on from NZ_JBSFFI010000008.1 coordinate 178,225, forward strand.
GATCGCCAACGGCATCTCCGAGTCGGGTGGAACCCCGCTGCTCGTCGCCGTCGAAGACGCCCGCGGCGCTCGGGTGCTGGGTGTCATCCACCTCAAGGACGTCGTCAAGGACGGCATGCGGGAGCGGTTCGAGGAACTGCGCCGGATGGGCATCAAGACGGTCATGATCACCGGGGACAACCCGTTGACCGCCAAGGCCATCGCCGAGGAGGCGGGCGTCGACGACTTCCTCGCGGAGGCCACTCCCGAGGACAAGATGGCCCTGATCAAGCGGGAGCAGGCGGGCGGCAAGCTCGTCGCCATGACCGGCGACGGCACCAACGACGCCCCCGCGCTGGCCCAGGCGGACGTCGGCGTCGCCATGAACACCGGCACGTCGGCCGCCAAGGAGGCCGGCAACATGGTCGACCTCGACTCGAACCCGACCAAGCTCATCGAGATCGTGGAGATCGGCAAGCAGCTCCTCATCACCCGGGGCGCGCTGACCACGTTCTCCATCGCCAACGACGTGGCAAAGTACTTCGCGATCATCCCGGCACTGTTCGCCGCCGTGTACCCGGGCCTCGACAAGCTGAACATCATGCATCTGTCGTCGCCCGACTCGGCCATCCTCTCGGCCGTGATCTTCAACGCGCTGGTCATCATCGCGCTGGTGCCGCTCTCACTCAAGGGTGTGCGGTACCGGCCGATGAGCGCGGACCGGCTGCTACGGCGCAACCTGACCGTCTACGGCCTGGGCGGCCTGGTCGCCCCGTTCATCGGCATCAAGATCATCGACCTGCTCATCTCCCTCATCCCCGGAATCGGCTGATCACCATGAACAACTCCGTTGCGGGCACGGCCCGGCTGCTCGGGGCGGGACTGCGTGCCCTCCTGGTGCTGACCCTGGTGACCGGTGTCATCTACCCCCTGGTCGTCACCGGCATCGCTCAGGCACTCTTCAGCGGCAACGCGAACGGCTCCGAGATCAAGTCGGGTGGACGCGTCGTCGGCTCCTCCCTGATCGGCCAGTCGTACTCGCTGCCCCTGAAGAAGGGCCAGGAGACCCCCGATCCCGACCTGAAGTGGTTCCAGGGGCGGCCGGCCAATGGCCTCGGCGCCAACAGCGTCAACACCCAGTACAAGCTGATCCTCTCCGGCGCGACCAACCTGTCCGCCGACAACAAGGACCTGATCAAGCAGGTCGAGGACGCCAAGGCCGCGGTCGTCAAGGACAACTCCGTGCCCGGCCACGTGGTCAAGCTGTCGGATGTCCCCGCCGACGCGGTCACCTCCTCCGGCTCCGGCCTCGACCCGGCCATCTCCCCGGCGTACGCGGACCTCCAGGTACACCGGGTCGCCGAGAAGAACGGCCTGCCGGTGGACCAGGTCGAGAAGTTGGTGAGGGACCATACCGAGGGCCGCACACTCGGCTTCATGGGCGAGCCCCGGGTGAACGTCCTCGAACTGAACGTCGCGCTCAAGGACCTCGTAGCCACGAAGTGACGGACTTACGCGAACCAGCGGGAGGCGGCGGCAGGGGAAGCCCGGCCGCCGCCTCCCGACGCCATGAACACAGGAGAGGCACACACCCATGACCAGGGTGCTGGTGGTGGAGGACGACCCGCAGCTCGTACGGGCCCTCGTCATCAACCTGCAGGCGCGCAAGTACGGAGTGGACGCCGCCCCCGACGGCACCACGGCCCTCCGGCTGGCCGCCGCGCGTCAGCCCGATGTCGTCATACTCGACCTGGGCCTGCCCGACATGGATGGCGTCGACGTCATCAAGGCTCTGCGAGGCCGGACCCGAGTGCCGATCCTCGTCCTGTCCGCCCGGCGGGGGTCCGACGAGAAGGTCGCCGCGCTCGACGCGGGTGCCGACGACTACATCACCAAACCATTCAGCATGGACGAACTACTGGCCCGGCTGAGGGCCGCCGTCCGCCGCACCGAGGACACACCGCTGGTCCCCGAGACCGTTCTGGTCGACACGGTGGACTTCAGCATCGACCTGCTCGCCAAGAAGGTCGTCCGGGGCGGGCGGGACGTGCGGCTGACCCCGACCGAGTGGCACCTCCTGGAGATCCTGGTGACCAATCCGGGCCGACTGATCACACAGAAGCGGCTCCTCCAGGAGGTCTGGGGCGGCACACGGAGCAACAAGACCAACTATCTGCGCGTCTACATGGCCCAGCTGCGCCGCAAACTGGAGACGGACCCTTCCCGCCCCCGCTATCTGATCACCGAGCCCGGCATGGGCTACCGCTTCGAGGGATGACATGGCACGCGGCAAGCTTCGGATCTACCTCGGTTCGGCGCCCGGCGTCGGCAAGACCTACGCCATGCTGTCCGAGGCGCACCGCAGGATCGAGCGCGGCGCGGACTGCGTGGTGGGCTTCGTCGAGCACCACCACCGGCCGCGCACCGAGGTGATGCTGCATGGCTTGGAGCAGGTTCCGCGCAAGGAACTGGACTACCGGGGCGGCACGTTCACCGAGATGGACGTGGACGCGATCCTCGCCCGCGCCCCCCGGGTCGTCCTGGTGGACGAGCTGGCGCACAGCAACGTCCCCGGCTCCCGGAACGCCAAGCGCTGGCAGGACGTCGAGGCACTCCTGGCCGCCGGCATCGACGTGATCACGACGGTCAACATCCAGCACCTGGAGTCGCTGGGTGACGTGGTGGAGTCGATCACCGGCGTGCGGCAGCGGGAGACCGTACCGGACGAAGTGGTGCGCCGCGCCGACCAGATCGAGCTGGTGGACATGTCGCCGCAGGCGCTGCGCCGTCGGATGGCTCACGGAAACATCTACAAGCCCGACAAGGTCGACGCGGCCCTGTCGAACTATTTCCGTCCCGGAAACCTGACCGCACTGCGGGAGTTGGCGTTGCTGTGGGTCGCCGACCGGGTCGACGCCTATCTCACCGAGTACCGCAGTGAGCACCGGGTTTCCACGATCTGGGGTTCGCGCGAGCGGATCGTGGTCGGCCTGACCGGCGGCCCGGAGGGCCGCACGCTGATCCGGCGGGCCGCGCGGCTCGCGGAGAAGGGCGCCGGCGGCGAGGTGCTGGCCGTCTACATCTCCCGCAGCGACGGGCTGACCTCCGCCTCCCCGAAGGAGCTCGCCGATCAGCGCATCCTCGTGGAGGACCTCGGAGGCACCTTCCACCAAGTCGTCGGCGACGACATCCCCGTGGCACTGCTCGACTTCGCGCGCGGGGTCAACGCCACGCAGATCGTGCTCGGCGTCTCGCGGCGCCGGAGCTGGCAGTACATTCTCGGGCCCGGGGTCGGCGCCACGGTCGCCCGGGAGTCCGGGCCCGACCTCGATGTACACCTGATCACCCATGGCGAAGCGGGCAAGGGCCGTGGTGGACTGCCGGTCGCTCGCGGCGCACGGCTGAGCCGCACTCGGCTCATCGGGGGCTGGCTGACCGGCGTTCTCGGCCCGGCGCTGCTCACCCTGCTGCTCACCGTCGCCACCCCCGATGTCGGGCTCGCCAACGACATGCTGCTCTTTCTGGCCCTGACGGTGGCCGCGGCCCTGCTGGGCGGACTTCTCCCGGCGCTGGGTTCGGCCGCGGTGGGCTCACTGCTGCTGAACTGGTACTTCACTCCGCCCGTCCACACCCTGACGATCGCCGATTCGCAGAACATCGTCGCCATCGTGATCTTTGTCGGGGTGGCCGTGTCGGTGGCCTCCGTGGTGGACCTGGCAGCCCGCCGCACCCATCAGGCGGCCCGGCTGCGGGCCGAGTCGGAGATCCTCTCCTACCTGGCGGGCAACGTCCTGCGCGGCGAGACCTCGCTGGAGGCGCTGCTGGAACGCGTCCGCGAGACCTTCGGCATGGAGTCGGTGGCCTTGCTGGAGCGGACCGGCGAGACGAATCCCTGGACCTGCGCGGGCAGTGTGGGTCCCCGGCCTGCGAGTAATCCGGACGACGCGGATGTCGACGTACCCGTGCACGACGACATGGCCCTGTCGCTGCGCGGCCGCGTGCTGCCGGCCGCCGACCGCCGGGTGCTGGCCGCCTTCGCCGCACAGGCCGCCGTCGTGCTCGACCGCCAGCGTCTGCGGCGCGAGGCCGACCGCGCCAAGGAACTGGCCGAGGGCAACCGCATCCGGACCGCGCTGCTCGCCGCCGTCAGTCATGACCTGCGCACCCCGTTGGCCGGCATCAAAGCGGCGGTCTCGTCGTTGCGTTCGGACGACGTCGAGTGGTCCGAGGACGACCAGGCGGAACTGCTCCAGGCCATCGAGGAGGGGGCCGACAGACTCGATCTCCTGGTCGGCAACCTGCTCGACATGTCCCGCCTCCAGACCGGTACCGTCATGCCCCTCCTCCGTGAGACCGACCTCGACGAGGTCGTGCCCATGGCGCTGGTCGGCGTGCCTGAGGACAGCGTGGAGCTGGACATCCCCGAGACCCTGCCCATGGTCCAGGTCGACCGGGGGCTGCTGGAGCGGGCCGTCGCCAATGTGGTCGAGAACGCCGTCAAGTACAGCCCACCGGAGGAGAAGGTGCTGGTGTCGGCGAGCGCCATCGCCGACCGGGTGGAAGTCCGGGTCGTCGACCGTGGCCCCGGTGTCCCCGACGAGGCGAAGGCCCGGATCTTCGAGCCCTTCCAGCGTTACGGCGACTCGCCCCGGGGCGCCGGAGTGGGGCTCGGTCTCGCGGTGGCCCGAGGGTTCACCAAAGCCATCGGGGGTGTCCTCCACGCGGAAGACACCCCCGGAGGGGGCCTGACCATGGTGCTCGCCGTACGGATCGCCGACGAGCGTCTGCCGGACGGGCCGGATCTTCCGGCCGTAACCACCTCCTGAGAAGCTCAGGCGCCGGGCGGTACGGTGTCGAACTCCCGCTGAATCCGCCCGGTGTCCAGCCGCAGCCTCAGGAGGTTGCGTCGGTGCGCGGTCTCCAGCGCGGCCGCCAGCGGGGACGGCGGCACCGCGAGGACGGGACAGCCGGCGTGGGCCAGGCAGCAGCGGCTGACCGACGGCCGGAACGCGCGGCGCAGCCGGCCCCGTCGTCCAGTGCCGACCACGACCACATCGCGCTCCCGGTCGGCGATCCGCAGCAGCGCCCGGCCCGGGGTGCCACGGACCACGAGTGCCTGTCCGGGCAGCCCGGCGGCCGTACCGCCGAACACGTCACGCAGCGCGTCGAGCAGCCGCTCCCGCGCCAGCCGCTCCCACTCCGGGATCAGGACGGCCGCGGCCGGGGACCTACGGGCCGCCAGTTCCCCGGCGGGCGGCTCCCAGGCAAGGACCGGCCACAGCTCGGCGCCGCGCCGCCAGGCCTCGCCGGCGGCCGCGACCAGGGCGGTGCGACTCCCCGGCGACCCGCTGACGCCCACTACGAGGCGGGTGGTCGGGTGCGGGTGGGACTCGGGCATGCAGACCTCCTCGGAATCCCTCCATCTCACCTCGCCGCCAGGCTTCCGGACTCATCTCCCGCCAAGTCCTGACGCCGTTCTGATGGCTTCATCGGCGCCTCCGACCAGGCGCGTCAGTGTTCCGTCAAGGTCGGCCGGACCGGCGTCAGCGTCCCGTCAGGACACCACCGGGAGCCCCGGGCACCGGGCATACCGTCGTGGGTGAGCCCCGGTCCGCCTCCCCGCGTCCGGGGCGTCCAAGACCACTCCTCCTCCCCGCCCATGCGGAGGTACTCCATGACAGAACGGCTTTACGGCGAGCACTCCGATCCCTTTGATCGATCCCCGGCCGGGTGCCTGTACGTACCGGTCCGGCCGGGTCACGCCGGCTGTGCGGCCCGGCTGTTCCGCACCCCTCTGGGCCACCGCACCGCTGTCGGATTCACGTCCGTACAGCGACTGACCGACACGCTCGGACCCGACCAGGCGTGGATCCGCCTCGCCGTGCCCGCTCTGCGTGCGGTGACCGTCCCACTCGGCATCACCGCCCTCACGGTGGATCCGCGGTTCTCGGCACCCGCTCCCGCACCGGTCGAACCCGGTACGTCCGTCACCGCACTGCGGATCGCCTGAGAGGGGCGGACGCATGACCACGGTTCACGCATCCCCCACCACCGCGTCCACCGACCTGTCGGTGTGGCCCGCGCCCACCACCGAGCGCCCCTTGCACGGCGACCTCGCCGTGGGCGGCGTCTCGCTGGCGGAGATAGCCGACCGCTTCGGTACCCCGGTCCACGTCCTCGACGAGGCCGAGATCCGCGACCGCTGCCGCACCTACCGGGACGCTTTCCCCTACGCCGAAGTCCTGTACGCGGCCAAGGCGTTCCTGTGCCGGGCCATGGCCCCTCGGATCGACGAGGAGGGGCTCGGCCTCGACGTCTGCTCCGCCGGTGAACTCGAACTCGCCGTTTCCACCGGCTTCCTACCCGAGCGGATCACGATGCACGGCAACGCCAAGTCACCTCGCGACCTGGCCACCGCCCTGCGCCTCGGCGTCGGCCGCATCGTCATCGACAGCCCGTCGGAGATCGCGCGGCTGGCCGCGGCGGTCGGCTACAACGTCATCGAGGCGATCGTCGCGCTCACCGCCGGCACCCTCGCCTCCTCCACCGCTCTGATCGGCTTCGGCCTCGACTCCGTCATCGAGGAGGGCCGCGACGCCTGGCAGGGCAAGGGGCGCTGTGCGCCGCCGATCGCAGCCGGCCCGGCGCTGGGCGGGGAACCTGATGCCTGCGGCTGCCGAACCGGGTGCGACTGCCGTGACCACGGGATGTCCACGAAGTAGCGCTCCGTCACACCGGCAAGAGGCACAGAACGGCTCGGCGACAGCCGACGTTCGTCAAAGAGCCGTCAAGCGGAGCCTAGGCGCCATCAGGGTGGCGTCAACGCGGATGATGCGCGGCCCTTCCCGATGCAGACTGTCGTGCGGTGGGGAAAGGGCGGCAGCTCCGGGCCCGGAGACGTGGGGATCGCGGACGGGCGATCGGGTCCGAGGCTGCCCCGCCCGCTTGCCGCCCGGACACTGACGTCCTGTCAGGAGCCGGTCAGCCGCGCCTCCTCCAGATCCAGGGACCGCTGCAGCTTCCGTCGTGTCATGTCGCTGATGTGATGCTCGTCGTACATGCGCTGCAGTTCCACACTCTCCACGGCGATGAGGTCCCGGCGTAGCTGGCGGTAGACCATGTCGAAGGACTCGATGGCAGAGGTCGAGCCGTTCTGCTCGGCCAGGCGGCCGCGGGCGTCGTCGAGGCGGGCGGTCAGGCCACGCCGCAGGCGGTCGACGACGATGTCGGGTACGGCTTCCAGCTCCGCCAGTTCCTCCAGCCGGCCGAGCCCGACGTGGGCGAGCCGGCCGCGGGCCTCGACCTCCTCGCGTTCGGTGTGGTCCGGTTCCAGGGCGATGCCGGAGGCCCGCACCACCGGGGCGAGGGTGAAGCCCTGCACGACCAGCGTGACCACCACGACCGAAGTCGTGAGGACGAGCACCAGTGGCCGTCCGGCCAGCGCGCTGCCTCCCCGCGTGATCTCCGGGATCGAGAGGGCGGCCGCGAGCGGCATGACTCCACGCGTCCCGGCCCAGGTCAGTACCACGGGAACCCGCCAGTTCGTCCGCTCCATACCGCCCCTGCGCTGCACCAGCGAGGACAGCGGCGCGAGCCAGAGAAGACGTACGGCGACGAGTGTCGCGGCGACGGCGAGCGCGTACAACGGCCACGCCCGGTCGCCGTCGGCCAGTGCCGCCACCTGTGCGGGCAGGGCCAGGCCGATCAGCGAGAAGACCACGCTCTCCAGGAGGAACACCACCGTGCCGTACACCGCGTGGAGCTGGAGGCGGATGCGGGCGTTGGTGAGCCGGTCACCGCGGCCGCCGAGTACGACGCCGGCCACCACGCAGGAGGTCACCCCGGAGGTGTGCGCGGCCTCCGCCAGGAGATAGGCGGCGTACGGGGTGACCAGCGAGATGACCGTCTCCAGTACAGGTTCCTCGGTGTACCGCCGGATCAGGACGACCACCCCCGCGACGGCCGCGCCCAGCAGGGTTCCGCCACCGGCCAGCAGCAGGAACTCGCCGCCCGCCGCGCCCCAGCTCGCCGCCGCCGACGCCACGGCGATGCCGGCGGCCACCCGGACGAGTACGAGAGAGGTCGCGTCGTTGAACAGGCTCTCCGCCTGCACGAGGACCTGCACCTTCGGCGGCAGGGCGAGCCGGCGTCCCAGCGCGGTGACCGCGACCGGGTCGGTGCTGGCCAGGACGGCCCCAAGTACGAACGCCATCTGCCACGACAGCGGCGTCAGGAGAGCGGCCACGGCCGCCACGGCCGCCGCAGAGGCGAGCACCAGGCCGATGGCCAGGACGCCGACCGGTTTCCACACCGCGCGCAGTTCCCGCCAGGGCATGTCCTCCGCGCTCGAGTACAGCAGCGGCGGCAGCACGACGAGGCCGATGATCTCCGGATCGATCTCGATCCGGGGCGTTCCCGGCAGCAGCGCGACGGCGAGCCCGGCGACCACGAGCAGGGACGGCGCGGGTATCCGCCACCGGCGTGCGAAGGTCGCCACGAGGGTGGCCAGAACGACCAACGCGAGTACGGTACCGACGCTCCGCATGCCGTCTCCCTGGAGCTGAGCAGGAGAGCCGCCTTGGCCCCCCTCGCCGACCAGACTTCCCGGCACACCACCGTCAGCCTATCGGTAGGGGGTTGCGTCGGGACCGGCGCGCCCCCGGGCGCTGCCGATCCGGAGGACGAGCCGGCGTGAGGGCTCTCGTGTCTCAGGCGCGCGGATCGGACGTGGTGGTCGCGGTGGGGGAGGAGGTATCGGGCGTGCTGTCGACGGAGAGACGCTGGGCGGCCCGGTCGAAGTACCGCAGCAGTTCTACCGGGAAGGGCATCACGAGCGTGGAATTCTTCTCCGCCGCCACCTCGACCACCGTCTGCAGCAGCCGGAGCTGCATCGCCTCCGGCGTGTCGGCCATGATCCGTGAAGCGTTGGCGAGTTGCTGGGCCGCCTGGAACTCACCGTCCGCCGTGATCACCCGGGCCCGGCGCTCCCGCTCGGCCTCGGCCTGGCGGGACATCGAGCGCTTCAGCGACTCGGGGAGCTGTACGTCCTTGATCTCGACCCGGTCGATGTGCACACCCCATCCTGCGGCCGGGCTGTCGATCATCAACGCCAGTCCCTCGTGGAGCCGTTCGCGGTCGGAGAGCAGGTCGTCGAGATCGCTCTTGCCGATGATGGAGCGCAGGGAGGACTGGGCGACCTGACCGACGGCGAACTGGTAGTCCTGCACATCGATGGCGGCCCGGACCGGGTCCACCACCTTGAAGTACACGACGGCGTCGACCTTCACAGAGACGTTGTCCCGCGTGATGCCCTCCTGGGTCGGAATGGGCAGAGTGGCGACCTGGACGTTCACCTTCCGCATCCGGTCAACGAAGGGAACGAGAAAGGTGATTCCAGGCCGACGGCACTCCGGCAGTGCCCGGCCGAGCCGGAACACCACTCCGCGGTCGACCTGATTGACGACCCTCATCCCGCTGCGCAGCACCAGCAGCGCCGCGACGATGACGATCAGTGAGACGACAACAGTGGGGTCCATGGCAGGCCACTCCCTCATGAAATGTACGTGACATACATGAGGACACGGGCTGGTGTGGAATGGATACCAACCGGCCTGTCAGGAGAACGTCAATGTTCCGTACGGGGACCATCTCGGGTGTGAAGCACCGTCGGCAGCGTGTGGTGCACGTACTCGCTGAGCAGTCGGAATCCGGCGGTCCAGGCGAGGAGTCGGCTCGCCCGGTTCTCCCGGGGGCAGCTCCACGTGGCTGTCCGGCCCCGTGCGGCGATGTCGGCGGTGAGGCCCGCGACGCAGGCGAGAGCGAGATGCTGCCGCCGCTCTCCGGGGTCGGTGGCACAGGCGACGTCCTCATAGCGGCTTCCCGCGAACCGTGTGCAGGCCACGGCAAGGACGTGCCCCTTGCGGAAGGCGGCCCAGCCGTACCGGGACCGAGCGAGACTCTCGGGGCCGCCCCAAGTCGCAGCGGTCCAGCCGAGGGTGGCTTCGGCGGCCGCGATCGCGGGCCCATCGGCGGCCTGGAGACGGCGGACCGTCGTTCCCCTGGGGACCCGCGCGAGTACCGCGTCCGCGCGTTGGACGTAGAGCATGCGGTCCCACGGCTGTAGAAGGCCGAAGGCGGCGGCGAAGACGGGCAGGAAGCGGACGGACGCTTCGACGCAATGCTCTGCCAGCGGGGCGAGGTCGGCCGGTGCTAGGACGGTCGGGTCACCGGCCAGGAGGGCATGGCCCCCGCTGGTGACGGCGATGGCGCGGGGTTGGACGGCACGATCGGTCCACCAGGTGCCGTGACCGGTCTCGAGGACGTGCTCGGCCAGGCTCGCCGTTCCCGGCATACCGACCGGGAAGACCCGGGCGGAGGCCGGCGGCTGGTGTGCGGGATGAGGGATCACAGGAACCTCCCGGGAACGGAAGCCGATGGACAGGAGGGGCAGTTGTGCGCGGACGGGTGGGTCCGCGAGCCGGGCAGCGCGGGAAGGGAAGCCCTTGTGGGAACGGGGCGGCCCACCACGCTCGGGTGGGCCACCTTCGTCCGGCTGGTCGGCTGGGCCTTCAAGCGGCCCGGCTGACCAGGCTGTTCGCCAGCTTGGCCAGGCGCTTGACAGTGCGGGGCTCCGTGGCCGTGGGAGCCGCGTCGACGCGGTGTGCGCGGTCGTAGTAGGCGCCGTTGGTGATGTCGGTGAGCGGATCGCAGAGCCGCACGATGTGCGCGGCGCCCTCGGCCGGGGCGCCGCCCTCGTGCGCGTACAGGTGCAGGAGGCTGGTGGCGCAGATACCAGGGTCGACGGAGACGGCCGTGACGCGGGGGTCCGCGGCGAAGATGGTCAGCGCGAGCTGGGACTGGGCGTAGGCCGCGAGGCGCGAGTAGCGGCGCGTGCGGTTGGGGTCGCTCCACTGGATGGACCCGGTGCGGTGGAGAGAGGAGGAGACGTTGACGACCCGGCCCCCTGAAGCGCTGGTCAGCGCAGGTTCGAGGAGGTGGGTGAGGAGGTAGTGGGCGAGAAAGTTGACCTGGAAGGCGATCTCGTTGCCGTCGGGGGTGACGGTGTGGCGTTCGGGCGCGGCCATGCCAGCGTTGTTGACCAGCACGTCGAGACGCGGATGCTCCGCCAGGATGCGGGAGGCGAGCTGTTCGACCTCCTCCAGTCGGGCGAAGTCCGCGCCGAACGGGCACACACGGGCCGCATCGACATCGGCCAGGGCGATCAGCCGGTCGGTGGCGGCGTGCGCGTCTTCGGTGGTGCGGCCGTGGACGAGGACAGTGGCGCCACGTGCGGCGAGGAGCCGGGCCGTCTCGTGGCCGATGCCGGAGGCGGCGCCGGTCACCAGGATGGTACGGGAGGAGAGATCGGAAACGGACATGACGGGTCAGTCCCTTGTGGATGTCGACTGTGCGCACGAGCACAGGGAATTGGCGTCGGACAGGAAGAGATCACGACGCCTCGTGAAGCAGAGGCCGGTCAGCGGTGGGCTGCGGTCTCCGGGTAGCGGAGCTCACGACGGGGAGCCCGATGGGGCGGCCGGTCGAGCAGGAGCCACGCGCTGTTCATGGCCTCATCGAAGCCGATGCGAGGGGTGTCCACAAGTCCGGCGGACCGTTCCTGACGACACCCTGACGGCCTTTCACCCCAGCCCGGGAAGGTGGGGGGCCTACTTCATCCCGGATGCTTTGAAGACGCCCTGTACCGCTTCGCGCTCCACGCGGGCCGAAAGGCGTTCGAGCGCGGTCTGCCCGCAGAGCAGCAACCCATCGGACGCGGACCTGGACGCTGCCGCCTCCAGCCGGTACCACAGGCCGGGATTGCGCACCAGCACGTCAGGATCGATCTCCACCCGACCGCCGAACGCGTCCCGCAGCAGGATGCGCTGGGAGACGCCGTCCAGGCAGCGCACCGAGACCAGACGATCGGTCCGTACCCGGCGTTCGCACAGCAGACGGCGCGAGGCCAGCCAGTGGTCGCCCGCCGATACCCGCGCCGGGTGCAGCACGAGGAGCAGCAACAGGGCCAGCACGAACGAGAGAGCCCCGCGAGAGAGTGTCAGCTCACCTGTTCCCCAGTCGAGCAACAGGAGGTAGGCGAGCAAGATGGTCGAGTACCGGAAGGCGTTTCTCCGGTCTCCGGCCCACTGCTGGTCGTAGGTCGGCTCGTCGAGGCTTTCCATGTGACGACCGTAGAAAGAAAGGTGCGCATGCTCGTTGGTCTTGACGTGGCACTGATGGTCAGTGAGCGCATTCTTGGCGGTGCGTGCGTGGTCCTAGGGCCCGAGTCATTGCCCACCCATCCGGGCTGCATTTGTCCCCTCCGCGCTGCGGCCGCTGCGGCGGGGGTTGGCCGATCGGCGACGACAGATCGGCACCCGCCTGGCGGCTGAACTGCAGCCGCCAGGCGCTGACGACCCTGGCCCACCTTCGCTGCGGTCACACCTTCGCCGACCTCGCAGCCAGATTCCGCGTGGGTCTGCCCCATCCGTACCGCCGCGCGAAGTCAAAAACCAAGGTGCGCAGTAACGTCTGATCGCACGATGCGGACTCGCGCGGCTGGTATGCGGCCGGGCAGGTAGACGAATCCGTTGCCGTTGTCGAGGAGCAACCCCTCGTCGATGCCGTCCACGGACCAGATGTCAACCGGCCCACCGGTGTTGTTGATCCGAAGGAAGAACCCTGCTTCCTCCTCGCCTCGACAGACGAAGATCCCCTCCACCTCGGGGCGGCGGCTGCCGGCGATTCCCCGTGCGGCGCCCATCCGGGTCCAATCCAGGCCATGCCGTGCGATCGACTGCCGATTGAGCACGGACGAAACGTGGAAGAGGTTCGACGTATCAAGCACGCCGGGAGTATAGGAGGCGAGGCTTCCTCCTCAGGTTGAGGCGGTCAGCTCCGGGGTGAGAACGGCCTCGACGAGGTCGGTGATGCGGGTGGTGCTGCAGCGGAGGTTGGGCAGCAGGCGCCAGGACTTGAAAGTGGCCATGGCCTGTTCGCCAAGTGCGCGGACCTTCTCGTGGGCGCGGTCGACGGCCTTCTTTCCGGCGGAGGGCTTGTTCCAGCGGCCGCGGAAGGGGACGCGGACGGCGGGGCCGGAGCCCAGGTACGCCTTGTCGGCCCAGCACCGGATGCCTCCAGTGCTGAGGGCGTCGAGCAGGCCGTGGGAGCGGGCTGCCCTGATGTCGTGGACCGCGCCCGCCAGGGCCGGCGAAGCCCGGATGAGCTTCCCGATGCGACGCAACACGTACTGTGCTGCGTCGGGGCGCCAGGGTGACGCGCCTCGCACTGAGTTTGCGGGAACCCCATAACAGGGGCCTCAGGTCAGCATCGTTCCGATGAAGGCGGCGTTTCGAGCTCGCCAAGCGAGCGGTGCGCCGCTGGCGACTCGCGGCGCGACTTCGGAAACGCGGTGGTGAGAGGGGTGCGGGAAGCGCGAGTGGACCCTTCCGAAGATACCTGACTGCCTGTCAGTAAAGTCAGCATTGGGTCAGCATCAGCCCGAGCGAGGGTGGTTGGGCCTGGCGAAAACATGCACTTCGGCGGTGGGTGGAACGAGTAACCGGAGAGGCGTTTGCTTATGCAGTGCGAACGGGCCGGGCGAGGGGCGTGCCCCCTCGCCCAGCTGAGCGTACTCCCGCCCGGAAAAAGACAGTTCAGCGCACTCGACCCCGTGGTTTCAGCGGCACAGACGGCAGTTCGGGTGCAGGCAGTCGGCCCCCGTCATACCCCTTCACCTCCCCGAATCGCGAACCCTCCATCCACTCCTCCCGAGCCCTCTCGATCTCGTCCTGCGTCCGCCCCACGAAGTTCCACCACATGATCAGCTCCTCCGCGAACGGCTCGCCGCCCAGCAGCATGACCGAGGCGTCGGAGTCCGCGTGGAGGGGGAGGGACGTGCGGCCGCAGCCGAGGTAGAGCATGGAGCCCGGGGTGACGGGAACGCCGTCCACGTGGACAGAACCCGACATGGAGAGGATGCCGTACTCGAAGTCGGGGTCGAGGGGGAGACGGGTCCGGGTGCCCTCGGCGAGGGTCAGGTCGGCACCGACCAGGGGGGTGTACGTCGTGCCGGGCGACACCGTGCCGTCCAGGGCGCCCAGGATCACCGTGGCCGTCAGGCCGGGGGCCGTCACCGTCGGCAGGTCCGCGTGGTACTCGAAGTGCGGTTCCACGTGGCGGTGTTCGTCGGGGAGGGCCACCCACAACTGTGCCCCGTGCAGGTAGCGCGCGTGGGGCCTCGGGCTCTCCTCGGAGTGGCTGATCGCCCGGCCAGCCGTCATCAGGCCCAGTTCGCGCGGGCGGATGGTCTGGAGGCTGCCCGTCGAGTCCCGGTGCAGCACCTCGCCGTCGTGCAGCCAGCTCACCGTCTGCAGGCCGATGTGCGGGTGCGGGGGTACCTGCATGCCGGGCTCGTCCGCGATGTCGTCCGGGCCGTAGTGGTCCACGAACGCCCACGCGCCGATCATCCGCCGCCCCAGGTTGGGCAGCAGCCGGCGTACCTCGGTGGCCTCCCCGAGCTTCACCGTCCGGGGGCTCAGCAGCTCACGTACCGGCTCGGCGACGACGAAGCCACGGCCACCGCATGCGCTCGGCTCCGGCGCGAGGTCAAGGTTGCTCATACGGCCAACCTAGCGCTCCGCCCACCCTGCGGCGGTACCGAGTCCCGCACTCCGTCCGTTCCTCCCGTCCCCTCTCGAGCGTGACTCCCAGAAGCCGGGCGGGCGGAGCCCCGCGTCCGGCCGGAGTCGCCGCCCCTGGCCGCAGGCCCGGGGCAGAGCCCCGCACCCCGCAGGCAGCTGCCGAAAGGGGTGCTCGGCCCCCCGTACGGGCGACCACAACGCGCCGACCCGCCGCCCCGGCCGGTGCAATGGACGGGTGACCGCCGCTCCGGACGACTGCCTCGCGCGCAACGAGTGGATCTGCGGCGACTATCTGAGCACCCGCCGCCAGATCCTCCTCGACGCGGTCGGCCAGCACCTGGAGCTCACCGCGCTGTCCGTGCTGATCGGGCTCCTCGTCGCCGTGCCGCTCGCCGTGCTCGCCCGCCGCTGGGGCTGGGCCGCCGGGCCGGTGCTCGCCGTCACCACCGTGCTCTACACCATCCCGTCCCTGGCGATGTTCTCCCTGCTGCTGCCGGTGTACGGACTCTCCGCCACCCTCGTCGTCGCCGGGCTGGTGCTGTACTCGCTGACCCTGCTCGTCCGGAACATCCTCGCCGGGCTGCGAGCCGTGCCGGAGGAGACCCGGCAGGCCGCACGCGGGCTCGGCTTCGGGCCGGTCCGGCTGCTGCTCACCGTCGAGATGCCGCTCGCGCTGCCGGCCGCGATGGCCGGGCTTCGCATCGCGACCGTATCGGCGGTCTCCCTGGTCACGATCGGCGCGATCGTCGGCTTCGGCGGCCTCGGCAACCTGATCTACGCGGGCATGAACACCTACTTCAAGGCGCAGGTCCTCACCGCGTCCGTGCTGTGCGTGCTCATCGCCGTCGCCGCCGACCTGCTCCTGCTGGGCGTGCAGTGGCTGCTCACCCCGTGGGTGAGGAAGGGCCGTACGTGAACGTGCTCGCCTCCACCTGGCACTGGCTGGCCGACCCCGCCCACTGGTCCGGCGACGACGGGGTCTGGCACCGGCTGCTGCAACACCTGATGCTCACCGTGGTCTGCCTGATCGTCAGTTGCCTGATCGCGCTGCCCGTGGCGCTGGTCCTCGGTCACCTCGGCAGAGGGGGCGCGCTCGCCGTCAACATCTCCAACGCCGGCCGGGCGGTGCCCACCTTCGCCGTGCTGGTGCTGCTCCTGCTGACGCCGGTCGGCAAGTGGGGGGAGGGGCCCACCGTCGTCGCCCTGGTGCTCTTCGCCGTGCCGCCGCTGCTCACCAACGCCTACGTCGGCATGCGCGAGGTCGACCGGGGCGTGGTTCAGGCCGCGCGCGGCATGGGGATGACCGGGCGGCAGACGCTGGTCCGGGTGGAGGTGCCGCTCGCGCTGCCGATGATCCTGGGCGGGGTGCGGATCGCCGCCGTCCAGCTCGTCGCCACCGCCACCATCGCCGCGCTGGCGGGCGGCGGCGGCCTCGGCCGGATCATCACAGCCGGTTTCAACCTGGCCAGCACCCCGCAGGTCGTCGCGGGCGCGGTCCTCGTCGCCGCGTTCGCCCTGCTCGTGGAGGGTGTCTTCGAGGTCGTGGAGCGGCTCGGCCCCGCCTGGGCGAGAGGCGGCCGGTGAGAGCCCGCGCGGTGCTCGCCGCCGGCCTCCTCACCCTGACCGCCTGCTCCTTCGGGCCTTCGCTGGAGAACCGGGAAGCCGTCACCGCCCCGCCCGGCGACAGCCACCACCTGACCGTCGGCTCGGCCGGCTTCACCGAGAGCGACCTGCTCGCCCAGCTCTACGCCCAGCTCCTCGGCCGGGCCGGGTACCGGACCTCGCTGATCACCGTCGCCAACCGGGAGCTGTACGAACCCGCCCTGGAGTCCGGCCAGATCGACGTCGCCCCCGAGTACGCCGCCACCTTCGCCGACTGGCTCGACGCCAAGGAACACGGCGCCGACGCGCCCCCGGCCGGCTCGCCCGACCTCGCCGAGACCATGAGGAACCTGCGCGCCCTGGCCACCCCGCGCGGACTCACCGTCCTCCCGCCGGGCAGAGCCGTGGACCAGAACGCCTTCGCGGTGAGCGCCTCCTACGCCCGCCGCCACCACCTCAAGACCCTCAGCGACCTCGGCGCCTCAGGGCTCAGGGTGCGCCTCGCGGCGGGCGACGAGTGCGTCGAACGGCCGTACTGCGCGCCCGGCCTGAGAAAGGTGTACGGGATCGACATCACCGCCGTCGATCCCAAGGGCGTCGGCACCACCCCGGCCAAGCAGGCCGTGCGGTCGGGCCGCGACCAGATGGTGCTGACCACCACCACGGACGCCACGCTCGGCTCCTTCGGCCTGGTCCTGCTCGCCGACGACAGGCATCTCCAGAACGCCGACTACATCGTCCCCGTCGTCAACCGCGCCCGTGCCGGCAGCGAGCGGGTCGCCAAGGCGCTCGGCAGGCTCAACGACGTCCTCACCACCGACGACCTCGCCGACATGAACCAGCAGGTCGACAGCTGGCGCCGCCTGCCCGCCGACGTGGCCCGCGCGTACCTCGAGGACAAGGGCCTGATCAAGTGAGCCATGGTCCTTCGCGTGGATCAGGCCTGACTCCCGCGAGCCCGGCACGATCCAGACGAGAGGCCCTGCGGGACAGCCCTCAGGCGTCCGAGACCGAGTCGAACCGCACCTGACCCCGCGCCACCCCCAGTACGTCCGCGTCCACCGACCGCCGCAGCGCCTCGTGCAGTTTGGCCGGGGTGAGAACGCCCAGGAGGCGGGAGCCGTCCAGTACCGCGACCCACCCGGCGTCGTACTGGAGCATGACACCGAACGCCTGCTTCAGCGGGGCGCCCACCGGGACCCACGCCGTCATGCGGTGGGCCAGCTCGCCGACGGTGCCGCCCGCCGACAGCTCCTCCAGGCCCACCCAGCCGTGCAGGTCACCGTCCGGGTCCAGGACGACCGCCCAGCGGGCGCCCTCCTCGCGCAGCCGTCGTGCCGCGTCCCCGGCGGGCTCGTCCGGGCGGGCCACCGGCGGCTGTTCCAGATCGTCCGGCTCGATCGCGGTCACCGACAGCCGTTTCAGGCCCCGGTCGGCTCCGACGAACCCGGCGACGTACGGGGTCGCGGGCGCCCCCAGGACCGCGCCGGGGGTGTCGAACTGCTCGATACGGCCCGCGCCGTACACCGCCATCCGGTCGCCGAGGCGGACCGCCTCCTCGATGTCGTGCGTCACGAGCAGGACCGTCTTGCGCACCGCCTGCTGCATGCGCAGGAACTCGTCCTGCAACTGCTCGCGCACCACAGGGTCGACCGCGCCGAACGGCTCGTCCATCAGCAGCACCGGCGGGTCCGCCGCGAGCGCCCGCGCCACCCCGACCCGCTGCCGCTGGCCGCCGGAGAGCTGCTCCGGGTAGCGCGCGCCGAACGTCCCCGGGTCCAGGCCCACCAGGTCCAGCAGCTCGGCGGCGCGCGCCCGCGCCTTGGCCCGCTTCCAGCCGAGCAGGGACGGCACGGTCGCGGTGTTGTCCAGCACCGTGCGGTGCGGGAAGAGGCCTACCTGCTGGATGACGTACCCGATCCGGCGGCGCAGCAGGACCGGGTCGACCCGCGCGATGTCCTCGCCGTCCACGACGATCCGGCCCGCGGTGGGCTCGATCAGCCGGTTCACCATCATCATGGTGGTCGTCTTGCCGCAGCCCGAGGGGCCGACCAGCGTGACGAGTTCGCCCTCGGACACCTCGAAGGACAGGTCGTCCACGGCCGTCGTACCGTCCGGGTAGCGCTTGCTGACCTGCTCGAACCGGATCATTCCCTCAAGCTAGCCGGGGTTCCGGCGCCCCGCCCGGCCCCGCCGGCCGAAGGGATGACACCGTTCGCTCAGCCCAGCAGCACGACCTCCAGCGTGCGCGGCCCGTGCACCCCCTCCACCCGGTCCAGCTCGATGTCGCTGGTGGCCGAGGGGCCCGAGATCCAGGTCAACGGGCGGGTGGGGGAGAGGCGTTCGAGGGCGTGCGGTACGGACGCCACGACCTGCTCGGGGACGCGGACCACGCAGATGTGGTGGTCGGGCACGAGCGTGATCCTGCGCCGTCCCTGGCCGGGTCCGCCGTCCAGGACGAGGGTGCCGGTCTCGGCGACGGCCACCGCGCAGCCGGTCACCACACTGTCCACGGCGTCCAGCTCGAACGGGGTGCTCGCGGCTCGGTCGTGGACCCGTACGGGATCGGCGGCCGACAGCCACACCGGCGGCAGCCCGGCCGGGACGAGCACGGACGCCGTACCGCGCGCCGCCAGCAGCCGCATGAGCAGCAGCGGCAGTCCCTCCTCGTCCGCGCACCGGTGCACCACGGCCCGGTAGTCGGCCAGGTTCGCCGCCAGCAGCTCCACCGTCTCCTCGACGGTGCGCTCGCCGTGCTCACGCGCGTAGTCGCGCGGGATCGCCCGGTCGTAGGGCGTGTCGTCCTCGGGTACGTCGGCCAGCGCGCGCCGGACCCGGCCGAGGACGCGTTCCCGGTCGCTCACTTCGTCTCCTCCTCGCCGCCTCGGGTGCGTACCCACCAGTCCCGGAACGGTTCGGCCGGGACCTCCGGCAGGTCGCGCGTCCGGGTCCACGCCGCGCCGGGCCCCGGCAGGGTGCGCGGGCGCAGGCGGCGGGCGCGGGAGGCGAGGCGCTGGCCGGTGCGCAGGGCGTCCGGGTGGGTGAAGGTCCAGCGAGCCGCCCGCATGGCCGCCCGTTCCGCCGTGTGCCCCTTGGCCGGTCTCAGCACCACCCGGTTGCCCTCGCGCACCGCCGGACCGCCCTCCACGACCCGCTCACGCAACCGGACGAGCACCTCGGGAATGTCGATGGCGACCGGGCACACCTCGTAGCAGGCCCCGCACAGCGAGGACGCGTACGGCAGCGAGGCGTCGATCTCGCTCGCCGTGCCGCGCAGTTGGGGGCTGAGGATGGCGCCGACAGGGCCGGGGTAGACCGAGCCGTAGGCGTGGCCGCCCGCGCGCTCGTAGACCGGGCACACGTTGAGGCAGGCCGAGCAGCGGATGCAGCGCAGCGCCTGGCGGCCGACCTCGTCGGCGAGGGTGTCGGTGCGGCCGTTGTCCAGCAGCACCAGGTGGAAGGCGCGCGGCCCGTCGCCGTCCGTCGTGCCGGTCCACATGCTGGTGTACGGGTTCATGCGCTCGGCGGTGGAGGAGCGGGGGAGGGTCTGCAGGAAGACCTCCAGGTCACGCCAGGTGGGGACGACTTTCTCGATGCCGACCACCGAGATGAGGGTCTCAGGCAGGGTCAGACACATCCGCCCGTTTCCCTCGGACTCCACCACCACCATCGTGCCGGTCTCCGCGACCATGAAGTTGGCCCCGGACACCCCCACCTTCGCCCGCAGGAACTTCTCCCGCAGATGCAGCCGCGCCGCCTCCGCCAGCTCCGCCGGGCTGTCGGACAGCCCCTCGGGCGCCGGACGCCCCCATCCGGCCATCGCGGTACGGAAGATCTCGCGGATCTCGGTCCGGTTGCGATGAATGGCGGGGACCAGGATGTGCGAGGGTCTGTCCTCGCCCAACTGCACGATCAGCTCGGCGAGATCGGTCTCGTAGGCCCGGATTCCGGCCGTCTCCAGCGCTTCGTTGAGCCCGATCTCCTGCGTGGCCATCGACTTGACCTTCACGACCTCCGACTCACCGGTTGCGCG
The DNA here is from genome assembly GCF_053596035.1 of Streptomyces sp. NPDC001781. Classification (NCBI taxonomy): domain Bacteria; kingdom Bacillati; phylum Actinomycetota; class Actinomycetes; order Kitasatosporales; family Streptomycetaceae; genus Streptomyces; species Streptomyces sp. NPDC001781. The sequence goes on from NZ_JBSFFI010000008.1 coordinate 198,478, forward strand.
CACCAGTCGGGTGACGATCCGGTTGGCCTCCGCCGCGTCTGCCGCCCAGTGGACGGTGCCGCCCGCGGCGGTGACCGACTCCTCCAACTGCTTCAGGTAGCGGTCCAGGCGGCGGAGCGTGTGCTCCTTGATCCGGCTGCCCGCCTCGCGCAGCTCCGCCCAGTCGGACACCTCCGCCACCGCCGCCGCGCGCCTGGCGCGGATGGTACGGGTGGCGTGCCGCAGATTGCCGCGCAGGGTGCCGTCGTCCAGCGCTTTCTTCGCCGCCTCGGGGAAGGCGGGCATTCCGACGAAGGTCTCGTTCACCGGGCCGGTTCCTCCTGAGTGCTCGCCAGGATCTCCGCGATGTGCACCGGCCGCACCGGAGAGCCCGCCCGGCTCATCGTGCCACCCAGGTGCATCAGGCACGAGTTGTCGGCCGCGCACAGCACCTCCGCGCCGGCCGACTCGGCGTCGCGCACCTTGTCCGCGCCCATCGCGGCCGACACCCCGGCGTTCTTGACCGCGAACGTGCCGCCGAACCCGCAGCACTCGTCGGCGCCGGGCAGCTCGACCAGTTCCAGCCCCCGCACCGCCTCCAGCAGCCGGCGCGGCCGGTCGCCGAGCCCCAGGGAGCGCAGGCCGTGGCAGGTGGGGTGGTAGGTCACGCTGTGCGGATAGACGGCGCCGACGTCGGTGACGCCCAGCACGTCCACCAGGAACTCCGTCAGCTCGTACGTCTTCGGCACCACCGGCGCCAGCGCGTCCGCCAGATCCTCACCGCGCCCCTCGGCACGGGCCCGCTCACCGATCCTCGGGTACAGCTCCCTGACCATCGCCGCGCACGACGCCGACGGGGTGACGATCGCGTCGTACTCCCCGAACACCTCGGCGAAGTGCAGGGCGAGCGGTTCCGTCTGGTGCCGGTAGCCGGTGTTGTAGTGGGCCTGGCCGCAGCAGGTCTGCGCCAGGGGGAAGTCGACGTCGACGCCGAGGCGGTTCAGGAGTCTCACCACGGCCCGGCCGGTGTCCGGGTAGAGCGTGTCGTTGACGCAGGTCAGGAACAGGGCGACACGCATCGCGGCTCCTCGGGCCTCGGAGATCGGGCAGGGGCGGCGCAGCCGGAGCCCGTACCCTGGCTGCGATGTCTGATCACATACCCCTTCTCGCCGCCGACTGCGCCAACTGCTTCGGCCTCTGCTGCGTCGCCCTGCCCTTCGCCCGCTCCGCCGACTTCGCGCACGACAAGCCCGCCGGGAAGCCCTGCGCCAACCTGCGCGAGGACCACGCCTGCGGCATCCACACCGAACTGCGCGCCAAGGGCTACGCCGGATGCACGGTCTACGACTGCTTCGGCGCGGGCCAGCGCGTCTCCCAGGTCACCTTCGGCGGCCGGGACTGGCGCACCGGCGGCAAGAAGCACGCCCGGCTGATGTTCGAGGTGTTCCCGGTGGTCCGGCGCCTGCACGAGCTGCTCCGGTACCTCACCGAGGCGATCGGTCTCGAGGCCGCCTCGCCCCTCCACCCGGAGCTGCGCCGCGCGCGGGAGGAGACCGAGCGCCTCGCCGCGCAGGAGCCGGAGGAGCTGGCCGTGCTGGACCCGGCCGCCCACTGGCACGACGTGGCGGAACTCCTGCTACGAGCTTCGGAGCTGGTCCGCAGTGGCCGGAAGAAGGGCCGGGACCGGCGGGGCGCGGATCTGGCGGGCGCGAAGCTCGCGGGAGCCGACCTGCGCGGGGTCAGTCTGCGCGGCGCCTGCCTCATCGCGGCCGACCTGACCGGAGCCGATCTGCGGCACACCGACCTGATCGGCGCGGACCTCCGGGGCGCCGACCTGACCGACGCCGACCTCACCGGCGCGCTGTTCCTCACCCAGCCCCAGGTCAACGCCGCCCGAGGGGGACCCGGCACCCGGCTGCCGGGCTCACTCGTCCGTCCCGCGCACTGGGCGTCCTTCCGCTGAACCGGCGTCCGGCTGGGGCGCGCCGGCCGTCGGTGCGGCGGCGGGGGTCTTCCGGCGCTCCAGGCCCAGGCGCAGGCCGTCCGGCATCAGCGTCAGGCGCTCGGTGACCCTCAGGCGGTAGCCGGGGTCGGGGATCAGCTCGTAGCGGCGCAGCAGCAGGCCGAGCACCAGCGTGGCTTCGTGCAGCGCGAACTGGCGTCCCACGCAGGCCCGGGCACCTGTGCCGAACGGCTTGAAGGTGTGCGGCGGGCGGGCCCGTACCGCGCTGGCGTCGAAGCGGTCCGGGTCGAATCGCTCGGCGTCCTCACCCCAGACCCCGGGATCGCGGTGCAGCATCGGCGTGAGTACCAGGGCCCAGCCGCCCCGTCGCATCGGGTGCTCCCCGGCCAGCACGGTGTCCCGGGTGGCCTCGCGGGCGAAGGCCGGCGCGGTCGGCCACAGGCGCAGCGACTCGTCCAGTACCCGGCGCAGGTAGCGCAGCCTGGCCACCTGGTCGTAGCCCGGCTCCGGGGTGTCGCCCCAGACACGGTCCACCTCGGCGCGGGCGCGAGCGGCGACCTCGGGGTGCTTCGCCAGGTAGTACAGGGCGAAGGACAGGGCACCGGAGGTGGTCTCGTGGCCCGCGACCAGGAACGTGATCACCTGCTTGCGGACGTTCTCCGCCGACAGCCGCTCGCCGGTCTCGGGGTGGGCCGTCTCCAGCATGCGGTCCAGCAGGTCGCCGTCCCCGCGTCCGGAGCGGCGGCGCTCGGCCACCAGCGCGTCGACCGTGTCGTCCAGACAGGCGATGTCGGCGGCGTTGCGCCGGGCGGCCCTCCGCTGGAGCAGCGGCGGCACCGGAAGGCTGTTGAGCCGCTGGGCGTAGGCCAGGGTGCCGACCATGGCGGTGACGAAGGGGTGCGGCCGGTCGCGCTCGAAGGACCCGAAGTCGTGCCCGAAGCCGGTGCGGGCGATGGTCTCCAGTGTCAGCCGGGTCATGTCGCCGGGCACGTCCACCGTGCGCCCGGCGGCCAGTTCACGGTCCCAGTGGCCGGTCAGCCGGCCGGCGACCGCCAGCATCATCGAGTGGTACCCGGCCATCGCCTCCCGGCTGAAGCCGGGCGCGAGCACGTCGTGCGCCAACTGCCAGTTGGGCTCGTGGTTGTACGCCGTGAACAGGCCGTCCCCGGCGACCGGGCGCAGGTTGGCCACCCCGAGACCGACGTGCTTGGCGAACCGGGTCTCGTCCGCCATGTCGGCGGCCAGCTTCGCGCCCCACAGGAACACGAACTCCCGGTCCAGGACCCGGCGCCGGAAGATCGGGCCCAGCTCGCGGGCCAGGCGCATCGAGTCCTGGAGTGGAGTGCGCCGGTCGACGCCCAGCACGTCGCCGAGCAGCGGCAGCCTGCGGGGCGGATGCGGGATGCGGTCCAGTTCCGGCCAGCCCTGCTCGGCACCGCGGAAGCCCTTGGGCAGCCCCGCCCCCGTCGTCTCGGCCATGACGCGATCTCCCTTGATCCGGCGGCCCGTTGCCCGTCCACCACCCGCGTGTTGAACGCGAGTTCAATAGTGTCGGCAGTCTGGTCCGCCCGCTGAACCCGCGTCAAGCAACGTGTCCAGTAGGGTGACGGCATGGCCGCCAACCAGGGGGAACGCGCCCGGCGCCGGCTGAGCACCGAGGAGCGGCGCGAGCAACTCCTGTCGGTCGGGGCGCGCCTGTTCTCCGAGAGCGCGTACGACGACGTGTGGATCGAGCGGGTCGCCGAGATCGCCGGGGTCTCACGGGGTCTGCTGTACCACTACTTTCCGGCGAAACGGGACTTCTTCGCCGCCGTGGTGGAGCGGGAGAGCGAGCGCATGCTCCGGATGACCGCTGCGGTGCCCGGCCTCCCGGTCCGTGAGCAGCTGGGCGCCGGCCTGGACGCCTACCTGGGGTACGTCGAGGCGCACGCCCACGGCTTCCGCGCCTTCCACCGCGCCGACGCGGCCGGGGACCAGGCCGTGCGCCGGGTCTACCGGCGGGCGCTGGCCGCGCAGGAGCGGCAGATCCTCGCCGCGCTGGCCGCCGACCCGGAGTTCGGGCCCGCCTTCGAAGGCTCCCCGCAGGCCAGGCTCGCGGTACGCGGCTGGCTCGCCTTCACCACCGCCGTCTGCCTGGAGTGGCTGCGCGAGGGCGAGCCCGGCCGGGACCAGGTGCGCGAACTGTGCGCGCGGGCGCTGCTCGGCGCCATCGCCTGACGGACCGTCCCGGGCGACTGCGGTCCTGCGGCCCGACCTGGGCGGTGTGGTCGGCGCGCACCCGGATCTTTGTCAAGCCGGGCAGGGCTTGCCCGGGGAGGCCCGGAAGGGGTGACACGCAGGACTGGGCGGCAGGACCTGGAGCGGCGGAGCGGGCGTGGTCGGTCCTCGCCACCGCGTGGTCGTGCGCCGTGACCGCGGACGGCGCCCGGGAGGAGTGCGTCGGCGCACACAGTGAGCGGCGACGGCGGTGTGCTGCTCGACGGTGCCCGAAGACGGTGCCCCGGCCCCCGCCGCGCTGCGCGCACGGCGCCGTGCTGGAGTTCGCCGACGGCACCCGTACCGGTGCGCCGACGCATCCGGGCCCGGCTGTGGCTCGACGGCCGGTTCTCCCGGCGCGGGCCGCCCGGCTCCCGTTCACGCTCACCCGCGAGGTGCTGCGCCGCCCCTTTGGGGCGGTGCTGATCGACCCGGAGGAGCACGCGGCCGCCCGGTCCGACCCACCGGCCTCCGCCGAGGCGCGGTCGCTCACCCGCCTCGCCGACTCCCACCCGGACCCCGTCGAGCGGCTCACCCGGCTCGTCCGGCCGGACAACCTGCACGCCGCGACACGCGTGGCACCGCTGGCGGTGGATCGGCACGGACTCACCCTGCGCACCCGCGCGCACGGCGACCCACGGCCGGCGTTCCACACCCCCGCCGACGACGGCTCACCGGGTGGATGCGCGCACTGCTCGCCCGTGCAGGCACCGCCGGCTGCCCGGGCTCCCTACAGCGGCACCACGCAGACGGCGCCCGGCGACGCGAACGGCTCATTCGCCCGGGTGAGCGCCCCGGTACCGGTGTCGACGTGGAACACGCTCACCGTGCCGGAACGCTGGTTCGCCGTGAACAGAAGCCGGCCGTCCGGGGTGAGCGCCAGATGGCGGGGGAAGGCCCCGCCCACCGGCACCGTGTCGAGCAGCCGCAGCCGGGCGCCGTCCTCCTCGACGGCGTACCGGGCCACACTGTCGTGCCCCCGGTTGGCGAGGAACGCGAAACCGCCGTCCGGCGCCACCACGAACTGCGCCGGGTAGTTGGTGGCCTCCCCGCTCGCCCCGGAGGACTGCGGCTCACCCACGGTCAGCCGCCCGGTCTCCGGGTCGTACGCGCAGACGGCCACCGTGTCGTCCACCTCGTTGGCCAGGTAGGCGTACCGCCCGTTCGGATGGAACGTCAGATGACGCGGGCCCGCGCCGGGCCGGGTGCGCGCACGGGACACCTCGCTCAGCGTGCCGTGCCCGGTGTCCAGCCGGTAGGTGTAGACGGTGTCGGTGCCCAGATCGACGCAGAGCACATGGCCGCCGTCCGGGCTGGTGATGAACTGGTGTGCGTGCGGGCCCCGCTGGCCCGGTCCCGGCGCCGGGTCGGCGTGCGTGACCAGCGCCGTGCGCTCACCGGGCCCGCCCGAGGCGCCGAGGGGATGCACGGCGACACTCCCCGAGCCGTAGTTCGCGCTCAGCAGCCACCGGCCGCTCGGGTGCACCGACAGATGGCAGGGCCCCGAGCCGCCCGTGCTCCGGCTGCCCAGGACGTGCCCGTCCGCCAGCCGTACCGCGGTCACCGCGCCGTCCTCGCGCTCGTCGACCGCGTACAGCGTGTGCCCGTCCGGATGGACGGTGACGTACGAGGGGTCCGGGATCTCGGCCGGCGGCCCCGCCTCTGTGACCGCGCCGGAGACCGGGTCGTAAGCGGCCACGGTCACACCCTTGCCGCCGCCCTCGGCGGAGGTGTAGGTGCCCAGGTACAGCGGGCGGGGCCCCGGTGCGGTCCTGCGGCGGCGCGCCACCGGAGCGGGATCCGGAGGCGGCGCGGCGGGCGCGGGAACCGCCACGACGGCGGCCGTGCCCGCGACGGCGCCGACGAAGCGCCGTCTGCTCCAGCCGTCCCGGCCCGTCCGTGCGTCCAGGTCCATGCCGCCCCTCCAGTGCTCATCCGTCACCGCGGTCCCGGGCCACCCTGTCGCGGACCGGCCGCCGAAGGCAAGACGGGGTGCGCGTCGACCGGCCCGCCCCCTCGAACGTCCCGCCACCGGTCGCGCCTCCCCTCACCCAGAACGCCCACCGACCCCCGTACGGTTGCGCCACAGGTCCTCCTGTACGCCCAGTCGCTGGCGCAGCCGGTTCACGCGGGGCATCTTCGCGCGCTGCTGGCGGGAGACACGGTCCAGTTCCTCCAGCAGGCGGCGGCTGCGGTGCTCGGTGTCCAGCTCGTCGATGATGCGGCTGACCTCGGTGAGGACGGCGCCCAGCAACTGCCAGTCGTCGGGGTCCTCCCCGACGTGCGTGAGGAGCTGCTCCGCGAGCCGGTCGCGGGTGGCGGCGGCGGTGTGCAGCTCGGCGGTGAGCCGGGACTCGGCCGACTCGGCGTTGGCGCTCAGGTCGGTGGTCACCAGGACCGCGAAGCTCACCACGGCGTCCGCGATCTCGGAGAGCACCTGCTCCACGGTCTGCCCGATCGGCGGGGGGAACAGCTCCTTGGCGCCGCGCGCCTTCGCCAGGTCGGTGAAGGAACGGGCCAGTACCCGCAGGACGACCGTGCAGATCTCCAGGGTGTCCAGGCCGGTGCGCAGCACCACCCGGTGCAGCAGGCCCTCCTTGACGCGCGGGTTGAGCCTGAGGCTCTCCTCGGCCTGCCGCAGGGCCGCGTCCACCTGAATGATGTCGTGGTCCAGCCGGCGGGCCTCGTGCAGCCGTTCCGCCGCCCGCTGCCAGGGGATGGCGCCCGCCGCCTCCTCACCCATCCGGAGCATGAGCTGGCGCAGCCGGCGGGCCAGCCACTCGATGGACCGCCCGGCCGCGTCCACCCACACCGGGGGCGGCAGCAGCAGATTGCAGGCCATGCCGATGACGGCACCGATCAGGGTCTCCACGATCCGCGCCCACGCCGTGTATCCGACCGTCGTGACGCCGAGCACGAGCATCGCGCTGATCGCCACCTCGTTCACGTACTCGTCCACGCGCACCAGGTGACCCACACTCAGCGCGGCCACCAGCAACAGGGCCAGGCTCCACCAGGTCAGACCGACCAGGAGGCTGAAGACGATGGCGACCAGCACGCCCGTCACCACGGCGTTCACGCGGCGGATGCCGTTGGTGAGGGTGGCGAAGAAGGTGACCTGGACGACCAGCAGGGCCGTCAGGGGCGCGGTCAGCGGTGCCGGTTCCGGGCTGAGCCGGAGCGCGATCACGTAGGCGACCGTGGCCGCGGCGGCCGACCGCAGTGTCTGGACGACCACCGGCTCCCGGCGACGCGCGACCATGCGCCGCAGCGCGCCGGCCCACTCGCGTCGCCGCTGCGCGTCCGTCCACTTCCGTAGGTCTGGCATCCTTTGGCGTCTTCCCTTTCCGCAACCGTGCCGAACGGGGCCGTTCGAGCACCGTGTACGCGAGAGGGACGGCCCTCAGACGTACAGGCGATCGACGAAGGCGTCGAGGTTGCCGCCCGCGCGGGCGATCTGCTCCTCCGTCGTGAGGCTCTCCTCGAACCTGCTCCCCGACTCCGGCACCTTCTTCCCCCGGACATACAGGGAACACGCCAGGTCGGCGCACATGTACACGCCGACGGAGTTGCCCTCGCGGCCCGCCGCCCCGGCCTTGCGGGCGGTCATCAGGGAGACACCGCCGCCGCGATGGGTCGTCAGGCACACCGAGCACATGCTGCGGTGCTGGAAGCCGCGCCGGACCGTCGGGTGGCGCAGCGCGATGCCGACGAGGGCCGTCCCGCGTTCGAGGACCAGATAGCTGCGGTCGGGCGCGCCCGGATCGCGCCAGCCCAGGAAGTCCAGGTCGTCCCAGGGGCGTTCGGTCAGGTCGCGGGGCACGGTCAGCCGCTTGGCGTCGCCCTTGGAGCAGTTGACGAAGGAGGCGCGGATGTCCTGCTCGGTGAGGGGTCGCATCGGAGGATTCCTTCTGTTGTAGCCATGAGCCTAGGGGGTCTAGGTTTACAAGGGTATAGAGCGCCGGCGTGCCGGGCCAAACGGATTTCCGGGTGCCGTCCCCTACTCGGCTTGGGCGCCCCGCAACCGGGGCGGCCAGACGCCGGGCGACAGCACGCCCTGCGCGTAGGCGCGGGCGACCAGTTCGGTGCGGTTTGCCGCGTGCCAGCGGGCCGAGAGGCGGCGCAGGTGATACGCCACACCGTCCCGGCTCAGGCCCAGCTCACGGGCGGCCCGGCCGGTCGTGGCGCCCCGGGCCAGCAGCGCCAGCACCGCGCCCTCGACCGGGGTGACGGGCGCGGGCCCGCCGGAGGGTTCCTCCTCGCTCTCCCCGAGCACCCGGAGCATCACCAGCAGCGCCGGCGTCTCGTCCGTGGAGTCGCTCACCGGGTCGGCGGTCAGCTCCCCGTACCGCTCCGTCCCGCCGGGCGCGTTCCAGCGCACGGACACCTGGTAGCGGGAGCGGTGCCGCAGTCGCAGCGCCTCCGCGATCCGCTCCACCTGGCCCGCCTCCTCGGGACGGAACAGCTCCAGCACGTCGCGGCCGCTGAGCTGTCCCGGTGACGTACCGCACTCGGCGGCCATCGCCGGGTTCGCCATCAGCACCCTGCCGTACACGTCACAGACCGCGACCGGCACCGCGACCCGGTCGAAGAGCATCAGGGCCCGGTTGCGCCACACCACGGCATCCGCCTGCCCCCACTCCACGCCAGCCTCCCAAGGTGCCGAGCCGTCCCCGCCATCCAAGACGAAAACCCAGGTCAGCGGCAACCTGGGGCGCGATCCGGAACCGGTCCGCAAGAGCCCGCGCCCACTTTCCACTGCACGTTCGTGTAGTGGCCGCGCACGGGCGTGCCCCATTGCTGGAGCACGCTGGGAGACGCCAGCCCCCCCACGCGAAACGCCGTCCCGCGAAAGGCAGTTGCCGCGCATGCCCCCCACCGCACCGCACCCCGGGCCCCTCGCACTCACCTCAGTGCCGGTCGTCGACATCACCGCCACCGGGCCGACCCGCACCCCGATCCAGCAGGTCATGGAGCTGATGCGGACCCACGGGCCGGTGCTGGTGCGCCGGCTGCACGGGCGCGAGGCCCTCTTCGTCGCCGACGCCGACCTGATCGCCGACCTCGCCGACGAGGACCGGTTCGCCAAGCACATCGGGCCCGCGCTGGAGAACGTGCGCGCCTTCACCTCCGACGGCCTGTTCACCGCGTACAACGACGAGCCGAACTGGTCCAGGGCCCACGACATCCTGATGCCCGCCTTCGCGCTCGGCTCGATGCGCGCCTACCACCCGGTGATGCTGAAGGTGGCCCGGCGGCTCGTCGAGGCATGGGACCGCTCCGCCCGCGCCGGGCAGCCGGTCGACGTCCCCGGCGACATGACCCGGATGACGCTCGACACCATCGGCCTGGCCGGGTTCGACTACGACTTCGGCTCCTTCGAGCGCGCCGAGCCGCACCCCTTCGTCGAGTCGATGGTGCGGTGCCTGGAGTGGAGCATGACCCGCCTGGCCCGGGTGCCCGGCGGCGACCACACCGCGGCCGACGCCGCCTTCCGGAAGGACGCCGACTACCTCGCCGGGGTCGTGGACGAGGTCATCGCCGCCCGCACCGGCACCGACCAGAGCGACGCCACCGACCTGCTCGGGCTCATGCTCACCGCCCGGCACCCCGCCGACGGCGCGACTCTCGACCTGGCGAACATCCGCAACCAGGTCATCACCTTCCTCATCGCCGGCCACGAGACCACCTCCGGCGCGATGTCCTTCGCGCTCTACTACCTGGCCAAGCACCCCGCCGTGCTCCGCATGGTCCAGCGGGAGGCCGACGCCCTGTGGGGCGACGCCGCCGACCCCGAGCCGTCGTACGACGACATCGGCAGGCTCACCTACACCCGGCAGGTGCTCAACGAGGCGCTCCGGCTGTGGCCGACCGCCGCCGCCTTCGGCAGGGAGGCCCGCGAGGACACGCTGCTCGGCGGGCGCATCCCGCTGCGCGCGGGGCAGGCCGTCCACGTGCTGGCGCCGATGCTGCACCGCCAGCCCGTCTGGGGTGACAACCCCGAGCTGTTCGACCCCGACCGCTTCACCGCCGAGGCGGAGGCGGCCCGTCCGGTGCACGCCTTCAAGCCCTTCGGCACCGGCGAACGCGCCTGTATCGGGCGGCAGTTCGCGCTGCACGAGGCGACCATGCTGCTCGCCATGCTGGTTCACCGCTACCGGCTGCACGACCACGCCGGCTACGCGCTTGACATCAAGGAGACCCTCACCCTCAAGCCCGAGGGCTTCACCCTCATCCTGACCCCGCGCACCGACGCCGACCGCGTCCACGCCCCGCTGCCGGGCGCCGCCGCCGTGACCCCCGCCGCGGACACCGACACCCGGGTGCTGCCCGCCCGCGTCCGCCCCGGCACCGCCGCGCTGTTCCTGCACGGCAGCAACTACGGCACCTGCCGTGACTTCGCCGGACAGCTCGCGGACGAGGCCGCCGGGCTCGGCTGCACCACCGAGGTCGCCCCGCTGGACGCCTACGCCGACGGCCTGCCCGCCGACCGGCCCGTCGTCATCGCCGCCGCCTCCTACAACGGCCGCCCCACCGACGACGCCGTCGCCTTCAGCGCCTGGCTGGAGGGCGGGCACGACCTCACCGGCGTCACCTACAGCGTCCTCGGCGTCGGCGACCGCAACTGGGCCGCCACCTACCAGCACATGCCGACCCGCATCGACGCCCGCCTCGCCGAGATGGGCGCCACCCGGCTCACCCCGCGCGCCGCCGCCGACGCCTCCGGCGACCTCACCGGCGCCGTCCGCGACTACACGGCCGCGCTGCGCACCGCCCTGCTGACCGAGTACGGCGACCCCGACGCCACCGCCCCGGCCGACGAGCCCGAGAACGCCTACGAGGTCCGCGCCCTGACCGGTGGCCCGCTGGACGCCCTCGCCGATCGGCACGAGCTGGTCCCGATGACCGTCACCGAGGCGTACGACCTCACCGCGCCCGGACACCCGCGCGCCAAGCGGTTCCTGCGCGTCGCCCTGCCCGACGGCGTCACCTACCGCACCGCCGACCACCTCACCGTGCTGCCGGTCAACGCCACCGAGACCGTGGAGCGGACCCTCGCCGCGCTCGGCGCCGACCCGTACACGGTGCTCGACATCCGCGCCACCCGTCCGCGCCGCGACGGCCTGGCCGTGGACCGCCCGCTCACCGTGCGCGAACTCCTGACGCGCCACGTCGAGTTGCAGGAGCGGCCCACCGCGCGCCAGCGCGAACTGCTCGCCGCCGCCAACCCCTGCCCGCCCGAGCGCGCCGCCCTCGCCGCCCTCACCGGCGACGACCCGCGCACCCTCCTCGAACTGCTGGAGGACCACCCCGCCCTGCGCGAGGCCCTGGACTGGCCCCGGCTGCTCGACCTGTTCACCCCGCTGCGCCCGCGCCACTACTCCATCTCCTCCTCCCCGGCCGCCGACCCGCGCCACGCCGACCTGATGGTCTCCGTGCTCGACGCCCCGGCCCGCTCGGGCAACGGCCGCTACCGGGGCACCGGTTCGGGACACCTGGCCGGTGTGGAGCCCGGCGACACGGTGTACGCCCGGGTCCAGCCCTGCCGGGAGGCGTTCCGCACCGACACCTCCACTCCGGTCGTGCTGATCGCGGCCGGCACCGGCCTCGCCCCGTTCCGCGGCGTGGTCACGGACCGTGCGGCCGCCCGCGCGCAGGGCGCCGAACTCCCGCCCGCCCTGCTCTACTTCGGCTGCGACGCCCCCGACGCCGACTATCTGCACGCCGCCGAACTGAGCGCCGCGGAGAAGGCCGGAGCGGTCTCGTTGCGCCCCGCCTTCAGCGCGGCCCCCGTGGACGGCGCGCGCTTCGTCCAGCACCGGATCGCCGCCGAGGCCGACGAGGTCTGGGACCTGCTCGGCGCCGGGGCGAGGGTCTATGTCTGCGGCGACGGTGCCCGCATGGCACCGGGAGTCCGTGAGGCGTTCCGTGTCCTGTATCGCGAGCGCACCCCCGGCGCGGACGAGGCGGCGGCGACGCGATGGCTGGACGAGCTGGTCGGCACCGGCCGCTATGTGGAGGACGTGTACGCGGCCGGCTGAGCGGCACCCCGCCCCACCCGCACCCCCTGGAAATCTCACAGCATGAAATAAGGGGGACCGCGAAGTCGTGCCCGGCCTGCGACGAAGGGTATGTTGCAGGTCGGGCACGGGTCGGAAGGGGCCACATGGCGGGGCGGAACGGGCGCACGGTACGCGATCTGAGGCGGGGCAACCGCACGGCCGTGCTGCACAAGCTGTACTTCGACGGCCCCCTCAGCCGCTTCGAACTGGGCCCGGCCACCGGACTCAGCTCCGGCTCGGTGAGCAACGTCGTGGCCGATCTGATCGCGGACGGACTCGTGGAGGAGGCCGGCAGCGTCGACTCCGACGGAGGCCGCCCGCGCACCCTGCTCCGGGTGGCCCCGCACAGCGGCCAGATGATCGGCGTGGACGTCGGCGAGACCCGCGTCCGCGTCGAGCTGTTCGACCTCGCCCTCACCGAACTGGCCCGCGCCGAGCGTCCGCTGACCCGCCCCGGATACGACGTGGACGACATCACCGGCCACATCCGGGACGGTGTCGCCGAGGTGCTGGCCGCCGGTGCCGCGAGGCCCGAACGGCTGCTCGGGGCCGGGGTGGGCGTACCCGGCATCGTGGAGCACACCGCCGACCGGGGCGCGGTGGTGCACGGCCAGACCATCGGCTGGGACGCCGTCCCGCTGGAGCGGCTGCTCCGCGCGACCTCGGGGCTGCCCGAGACCGTGCCCTGCTTCATCGACAACGGCGCCAAGACGCTCGGTCAGGCCGAGATGTGGTTCGGCGCCGGCCGCGGCGCCCGCAACGCCCTGGTGGTGCTGTTCGGCTCCGGTGTCGGCGCCTGCCTGGTCACCCCCGAGGTGGAGCACGGCCGCGCGGTCGAATGGGGGCATCTGACGGTAAGGGTGCGCGGACGCCGCTGCCGCTGCGGTGCGCCCGGCTGCCTGGAGGCGTACGCGGGCGCCGAGTCGCTGCTGGCCCGCTGGCGGGAGCAGGGCGGGCGCCCGCCGGAGGGCACCGACGAGGAGACCGCGCTCACCGCGATGCTGGCCGCCGCCTACCCGGCCGGCGACGCGGCACCCGACCCGGTCGCGCTCGCCGTGCTGGAGGAGACCGCCGAGTACCTGGGCGCGGGCCTCTCCGACCTGATCAACCTCTTCCAGCCCGAGCGCATCCTCATCGGCGGCTGGGCCGGGCTCCAGCTCGGCACCCGCTTCCTGCCCTCGGTACGCCGGCACGCGGCCACCTACGCGCTCAGGCACCCGGCGGACCGGGTCACCATCGACCTGGGACGGCTCGGCCCCGACGCGGTCACCGTGGGCGCGGCCATCCTGCCGCTGGCCGACTTCTTCGGCCGGGGCGGCCGCCGCGCCGAAACGGCGTCCGAGAACCGGCCGCCCGCCTGGCGGGCCGCGCTGGACGAGCGCATCCCGCGCTGAGCCCGGGCACGAAGATGCCCCGGCCGTGACGGGGGAATCACGACCGGGGCGGTCCGTCGCGGACGGGGTCCAGGTCAGGGCGGTCCCGCGTCCACATGTCGTTCAACGGGCAACCGGAGGGTGACGTTCCCGTCAGCGAGGTGATCCGGGTCACGCGGGAGAACACCTGGTCAGGACGCCGGTAGCCGCCCCTCGCGGGTCCAGTCCAGCAGCGCGTCGGCCGTCCAGGTGTTCACCACCCGTTCGGCGGGCACCCCGCACTCCTCGGCGCGGGCGCAGCCGAGGATCTGCCAGTCCAGCTGTCCCGGCGCGTGCGCGTCGGTGTCGACGGAGAACAGCGTCCCGGCCTCCACCGCCCTGCGCAGCAGCCGTCTCGGCGGGTCCAGCCGCTCCGGCCGGCAGTTGATCTCCACGGCGGTACCCGCCTCGGCGCACGCGGCGAACACCTCGTCCGCGTCGAAGGCCGACTCGGGCCGCCCGCGCCCGGTGGTCAGCCGGCCGGTGCAGTGGCCCAGCACGTCGGCGTGCGGATCGAGGACGGCGGTCACCATCCGGCGGGTCATCGCGGCCGCGTCCATCCTGAGTTTGGAGTGCACGGACACCACCACGACGTCCAGCCGGTCCAGCAGCTCCGGCTCCTGGTCCAGCGAGCCGTCGTCCAGGATGTCGCACTCGATGCCGGTGAGCAGCCGGAACGGCGCCCAGCGCTCGTTCAGCGCCTCGACGAGGTCGAGCTGCTCCCGCAGCCGCTCGGGGGAGAGGCCGCGCGCCACGGTCAAGCGGGGGGAGTGGTCGGTGAGCGCGGTCCACTCGTGGCCCAGCCCGGCCGCCGCCCAGCCCATCTCCTCGACGGTGCTGCCGCCGTCGGACCAGTCCGAGTGGGTGTGGCAGTCCCCGCGCAGCAGCGCCCGCAGCTCCTCGCCGCCGTCCGCCGTCAGCGGCCCACCGGCGTCCTCCTCCAGCGAGCGCAGATAGGCGGGTGTCTTCCCGGCCACCGCCTCCTCGGCCACCTTCGCGGTCTTCGGGCCGATCCCCTTCAGCGTCTGGAGCGTCCCCGCGGAGATCCGCCGGGTGATCTCCTCCTCGGGGAGGTCCCTCAGTACGCGCGCGGCCGTGCGGAAGGCCCGCACCCGGTAGGTGGGGGCGAGCGAGCGTTCCAGCAGGAAGGCGATCCGCTCCAGCGCCGCGACGGGTTCCATGGTCATCTCCCGGCTCCGTACGGATCTCCAGGGTTGCCCACCGGGGCGTTCCGCGCACGGCGGCGGCCCGGACGGCCCGTGCGGACAAGCCGTCCTTGCCCCCCGCGTTCTACGCTCGGATACATGACCGAACAATCCACTCCGTACATGTCCAATCCGCGCATCCGGGTGCTCGGAGTCTGTGAGGGCAGGCCGGGTTCGCCGCCCTTCCGGGTCATGGAGGTCGACGGCGAGGTGATCGGCGAGGTCACGTCCATCACGGGGGTGCTGGAGGCCGCCGCCGCCCGCGGCATCGTCATCCACGATCTGGACGACCCCGACGTGGTCCGCTGGGTCGGCGGCGACAAGTTCACCTGGCGGTTGCACGGCGGCGCCCGCCGGGGCAAGGGGTAGCCGCCTCGCGAGGCACGGCACCGGCCCCCGCTCCCTGATCCGGCCTGATCCGAACGAAAGACGCTAGCCGACCGTCCACTTCTGGGCGGCGGTGCCGTTGCAGGTCCAGAGCTGGAGCCGGGTGCCGTTGGCCGAGTCGGCGCCCGTCACGTCCAGACACTTGTCCGCCTGCGGGTTGACGATGTCGTTGGCCGAGGACACCACCCACCTCTGGTTGGCGCTGCCCGCGCAGTCCCACAGCTGCAGGGGCGTACCGTCCGCCGTGCCGTTGTCCTTGAGGTCCAGGCACTTGCCGAGCGCACGGATCGTGCCGTCCGAGCCGACCGTCCACTGCTGGGCCGCCGAGCCGTTGCAGTCGTAGAGCTGTACGGGGGTGCCGTTGGCGGAGTTCGCCGCCGCCACGTCCACGCACTTGCCGGCCAGGCCCCGGATGGCCTTGCCGCCCGTCGGGCCGCCGCTCGTGGTCACCGACACCGAGTCCACGACGAGCTGCGCCGGTAGCCGGGTCGACCCGTCCGGGTCCCCGGGCCAGTAGCCGCCGACCGCGAGGTTGAGGATCAGGAAGAACGGCTTGTTGAACACCCAGGTCCTGCCGCCCAGGTCGGCGGGGGTGCGCCGCTGGTAGACGTTGCCGTCCACCGTCCAGGTGATGGAGTCCGGTGCCCAGTCGACGGCAAAGGTGTGGAAGCCGTCGGCGAAAGCCTGCCCGCTCGGCAGCGAGTAGCCCGCGCCTATGCCGCCCGAACCCGAGTAACCGGGTCCGTGGATGGTGCCGTGCACGGTGGAGGGCTCGAAGCCGACGTTCTCCATGACGTCGATCTCGCCCGAGTCCGGCCAGTTCACCGGCGTCCCCAGCATCCAGAACGCGGGCCACATGCCCTGACCGCGCGGGATCCTCATCCGGGCCTCGACGTGCCCGTACTGCGCGTCGAACTTGCCCGAGGTGTTCAGCCGGGCCGAGGTGTACTGGCAACTGCCGTACCAGCACTGATAGTTAGCTGGATTCTCCCGCTTGGCGGTGATGACCAGGTGACCCTGGCCGTCCAGGGCCGCGTTACCGGTGCCCGAGGTGTAGTACTGCCGCTCGTGGTTGTTGACGTTGTCTCCGGTCTCCAGCGTCCACTTGGAGCCGTCGACGGCGGAGCCCGCCGGGCCGTCGAACGAGTCCGAGAACGTCGCCGCCGCGCCGGCCGGGGCGGCGGCCGTATCGGCCCCCGCGGGACCGACGGCCGCCGCGCCGACCAGCGCGGCGGAGAGAGCGGCAAGGAGGCATCTGCGGAGCAGGCGTGGGGATGCCATGACTCTCCGTTTCACGTGGGGGAGTGATGCCTCTTGTTCTAGAGCCCGGGACCGGGGCCGTCAACGGCTTGGTACAGACCAGCGATCGGGGCCCCGGCGGCCCGGCGGAGGGTGGTCAGTCCTGAACGGTCTTGGGCCGCCGTGCGTGCACCGCCCGCCCCAGCCGGCGCCCCAGCAGCAGCCAGCCCAGCAGCGCACCGGTGGTGTTGAGGATGACGTCGTCGATGTCGAAGGCCCGTCCGGTGATCAGCGCGCCCTGGGTCAGTTCCACCATCAGCATCACCAGCGCGGTGAGGAACAGGACCTGGAGGACGCCCCGCGCCCGGGGGGCCAGCACCGGCACCAGCACGCCGAACGGCACGCCCAGCAGGACGTTGCCGCCGATCTGCTTCAGGGTGTCGCGCACCGTCCCGTAGTCGAAGTAGGCCTTCAGGGAGTGTCCCGGCCGCATGTTGCTGTGCGTCAGGGCCTCCGAGGCGGGTGACGGCTCCAGGGTGATCCGGGCCAGCGCGATGGCGAACGCCACCATGAACACGAACGCCAGCAGCATGATCGGCAGCCGGATCGGCAGCGGCAGCGGCCTGCGCTCGGCCACCACCGGCTCCGTCACCGCGGGCTCCGTCACCGTGGGCTCGGTCCCGGAGACCGGCTCCGGCCCGGTCTTCTCCGGGCGTCCCCGCCGCAAAGGGGCGCGCAGTACGGTCGGCAGGCGTAGGGCGGTACGGTCCATGCGGTCGTCCTCCAGTCGTGAACATCCCCGTGAGAAGCAGCGAATGCCCGGGAAGCGGCCGGTGATGCCGGACCGGGCAGGATGTCAGGAGCCGTACGACACGCGTACGTCCTTGAAGCCGAGGGAGCGCAGCAGACCCTGGAGCATGCCGGTGGTGTTGGACTCGGCGCGCGCGGTCAGCTCGCTGTCCTCGGCGGCCTCGCCGATGTGCTTGACGGCCAGCTTCTGCACCGCCTGCTCGCCGTTGGGGTTGTCCGAGAACAGGTCGCCCAGCCGGTCGAGCAGACCGCGCTGCTTGGAGACGGCGTAGGAGCGGTCCGGGTCGAGCGCGGGCTTGCCGAGCCTGGCGTGCGGCAGCTTCAGCACGGCGGAGGTGCGGTCCGCATTGACCCTCACGTCCTTCTCCCCGACCTTCCCGAGGTCGACGTAGGCGTCCACGGTGCCCGCGCCGACGTACAGGGTGCGGGTCCCGCGCAGCGCGTCGGGAAGGTACTTGGCGTTCTTCTCCAGGTCCACGACGACCTGGAAGTTGCCCGAGGCGGCCTCGTAGCGGCTCATGTCCTGGATGGACTGCAGCAGCGCCGGGCCCGAGCGGTCGCGGGACTCCGTGCCGAACAGGTCCTTGATGCCGGGCAGCACGGCCAGCCGTATCCCGGCGAACAGCAGTACGAGCACCAGGGCGATGGCCGCCAGCACCTTGACCCAGACCGGCGTCCGCCGGGGCCGCTGCTGGACCGGAGTCGTTCCGGCGGCCGTAGTCGTCTTTTCCACGGTTCTCCCTTCCCCTTCCTCGGATGCCCAGCAAGTAAGCGAACAGGCGAGCGAGTTGACCATCCCCCACCGCTGACGTACGTACCCCTGCCGCTCCGGTACGAGACCCGCCACGTCTGCCGTCCGGGCCGGGGCGGGAGCGGCCGGTAGCATGGCCGCTCACCCCGTACCGATCGTGCGAGGAGCGGATCGTGCGAGACATCGCCGTCTTCAGCGGCAGCGCCCACCCCCGGCTGGCCGAGGAGGTGTGCGCGCACCTGGGCGTCGCGCTGAGCCCGGCGCGGGTCAGCAGGTTCGCCAACGACTGTCTGGAGGTGCAGCTCCGGGCCAACTGCCGCGAACGGGACGTGTTCCTGATCCAGCCCCTGGTCAAGCCGGTGCAGGAGAACCTCGTGGAGCTGCTGATGATGTGCGACGCGGCCCGCGGCGCCTCGGCGGCCCGGATCACCGTCGTCATGCCGCACTACTCCTACGCCCGCTCCGACAAGAAGGACACGCCCCGCATCTCGCTCGGTGGACGCCTGGTGGCGGACCTGCTGGTGGCCGCGGGTGCCGGCCGGGTGCTCACCATGACCCTGCACGCTCCGCAGGTGCACGGCTTCTTCTCGGTGCCGGTCGACCACCTGCACGCGTTGCGCGAACTCGCCGCGCACTTTCGCCGGTACGACCTCTCCCGCACCACCGTCGTCTCCCCGGATCTCGGAAACGCCAAGGAGGCCGCCGCCTTCGCCCGGCTGCTCGGCGCCCGGGTGGCGGCCGGCGCCAAACAGCGGTTCCCGGACGACCGGGTCAGCATCAGCGCGGTGATCGGCGACATCGCCGGGCGGGACGTGATCGTGCTGGACGACGAGATCGCCAAGGGCAGCACGGTGCTCGAGCTCCTCGACCGCCTGCGGGAGCTGGGCCCGCACTCGATCAGGGTCGCCTGCACCCACGGCCTGTTCGCGGCGGGTGCGCTGAAGCGGCTGGGGGAGCAGCCGGACGTACTGGAGATCGTCTGCACCAACACCGTGCCGGTCCCGGAGGACGAGCGCACCGACAAGCTCCGGGTCCTGTCCGTCGCACCGGCGCTGGCGGAGGCGGTACGGCGCATCCACGACGGGGAATCCGTGAGCGCACTGTTCGAGCAGCCGGCCACGACCTAGTACTCCAGCAGGACTTTGCTGTCTGACCTGCGGGTTTCGCTGGGCGGCTGGAGTGTAGCGGGACTTCGATCGTGCGGGGGCGGTCTCACGGAGACCGCCCCTCGATCGTGCGACAACGCCGCAGGTAGTGACAGCGGCTGGGCAGCCTCTGAGGGTGATCACCGAGTATGCCGCCGCGCAATGGGACCTCGAACTGGACGATCTCTTCCTGACCATCGGGCACCGCTTCGGCCGAGTCGAGCTTCGCCGCCGCATGCGTGACTACGTACGCGGGCTGCTCGCCCCGGTGGCCCGCAAGAACAGCTGGCAGCTGGCCGAACAGGCCGGCCACCCCACGCCCGACGGCCTGCAGCACCTCCTCGCCGGATCGAAGTGGGAGCCCGATGACATCCGCGACGACCTGCAGGAATACGCCGCCGACAAGCTCGGCGAGGACGACGGCATCCTGATCATCGACGACACCGGGTTCATCAAGAAGGGCACTACCTCCGCCGGGGTCCAGCGCCAGTACTCCGGAACCGCCGGCCGGACCGAGAACTGCCAGATCGGCGTCTTCGCCGCCTACGCCACCACCCGCGGCCGGGCCCTGGTCGACCGCGAGCTCTACCTCCCGAAGTCCTGGACCGAGGACCGGGAACGCTGCCGCACCGCAAGGGTCCCCGACGAGCGGGAGTTCGCCACCAAAGGCGAACTGGCCCGCCACATGGTGCTGCGGGCCGTCGCCTCGCCACTGCCCATCGCCTGGGTCACCGCGGATTCCGCCTACGGTCAGGACAACCGATTCCGCCGGCTGCTGGAACAGTCGGGGGTCGGCTACGTGCTGGCCGTCCCCAAGTCTCAGTTCAGCGTGGGATGTTCACGGATCGAGGTTCTGTTCGCGCAGGCCCCGGACGAAGCGTGGGAGAACATCTCCTGCGGCGATGGCGCGAAGGGGCCCCGCGTCTATCACTGGGCAGCGGTGCGGCTGCCGGGCCGTCGCCGAGTTCGACTATCAGGGCGAGGTGCCTCACCGGATGCGGTGGGCACTGGCCCGGCGCAGCATCAGCAAGCCCGACGAGATCGCCTACTACCTCGCCTACGCGCCCCTTCAGGTCACCGTCCAGGAACTGGTGCGGGTCGCCGGGGCGCGCTGGGCGATCGAGGAGTGCTTCCAGGCCGCGAAGAACGAGTGCGGCCTGGATCAGTACGAGGTCCGCCGCTATGTGGGCTGGTATCGGCACATCACTCTGGCCATGCTCGCGCACGCCTTCCTGGCCGCCACGGCACGCCGGCCTTGTGAAAAAGGGGCGGAACAGGTGGGACACCCGGGGCCATCGAGCTCACAGTGGCGGAGGTTCGGCGACTCCTGGCAGCTTGTCGTGCCCGGCCCCCGCACCTGAGCGGACACCGAGGACTACACCACGCGCTGAGCTGGTCGAACTGGCGCCGCCGACGCCAAGCAGTCGCCCGCCGCTGTCACTACCTGCGGCGTTGTCGCACGATCGAGGGGCGGTCTCCGTGAGACCGCCCCCGCACGATCGAAGTCCCGCTACACTCCAGCCGCCCAGCGAAACCCGCAGGTCAGACAGCAAAGTCCTGCTGGAGTACTAGGGTCTTTCGTCCGGATCGGGCCGGATCAGGGAGCGGGGGCCGGCACCGGCCCCCGCGAGCCCGGCATGATCCGAACGAAAGGCCCCAGGTGTGCTGTCCCGACAGGTTGGTGACGCGGCTGACGGGTGGATGGCCTCCGAGGGCGGTGTGGCAGCTACGGCGGCCCTCCGGAGCCGCCGGAGGCCCGCAGCGCCGACTCCAGGGTCGGGTGCGGGGGCAGGGCGCGCGTCAGGCCCGTGACTTCGAGGACGTGCAGGGTCAGCGGGTGCGCGCAGACCAGGTGGAGACGGCCGCCGCGTTCCAGGACGCGGTGCCGGGCCCGGGCGACCAGGCGCAGCCCCGAGCAGTCGAAGAACTCGACGGGGCGCAGATCCAGCACCACCCGGGCACGCTCGCGGCCGGTGAGCCGGTCCAGCAGGGGTGAGATCTCCGCCGCCGAGGCGATGTCGATCTCACCCCGGAACTCCAGCACGGTGTGCCCGCGCTCCTCGCGTACCCGCAGATGCCGGCTGAGCGGGGTGGGTTCCTCCCGCACGACGGCACCACCTCCCACCCGTCCCACCCGCGCCCGCGACGGACCGCGCCGCGCGGCGGCCAGCTCGACAGGACGAATTTGAGCATGTTCGCTTGGCATATGTCTTCGAGTTTGACGGAGCTGGTTCGAATCTGTGTGTTCGTGATCGGCCCGTGGTCTGCGGCTCGAGGGCGACCGGGTGATTCAGTGCTTGGCCGGAGCCGCGTTCGGGTGCGGCCAGGCGCCCGTGGAGCGGGCGACCGCCTTGGCGCGCGTACGGTCCACCACACTGCGGGCCACCGCGAAGATGGCCCCCTGCACCGCGGCCGCCAGCAGGACCTCGCCCCAGCCGCGGTCCGGGTCCAGCGGGTCCGGCGCCTCCTCCTCGTGGCGAATCACCATCCACGCCCTGCGGAAGGCCAGCCCGGCCAGTGCGCCACCCGCCCAGCTCAGCGCGAAGCCCACCGGTTTGTGCAGGAGGGGGGCCTTGATCTTGCTCATGTTCCTGTTCTTCTTCGCCATGTGTCACTCCTTCCTCGGCGGGGCCGTGTCCTCCCCGCGGAGCCCCCGACCTCCCCCGTCCGGGCCCGTGTGATCCTCCGCGCCGGGGGCATTCGGCGACAGGTGAGCGCTACTACGGAAAAGCAGCCGGACACTACGACCGGCGACAGCGACGGCCAGGACGCCGCCAAGTCGGACGGACACACCCGCGTCACCGTCCTCGTGGCACTCGCCGCGAACCTGGTGATCGCGTTGGCCAAGGCCGTCGGGGGTATCTTCGCGGGCTCGCCCGCTCTGCTGTCGGAGGCCGCGCACTCCGTGGCCGACAGCATGAACGAGGTGTTCCTGCTGGCCGCGCTGAGCCGCAGCCGCCGACCGCCGGACGCCCGGCACCCGTTCGGCTACGGCAAGGAGCGGTTCTTCTGGTCCCTGCTCGCGGCCGTCGGCATCTTCGTCATGGGAGGCTGCTTCTCCTTCTTCCAGGGCTTCGAGGCGATCAGGAGCGGCAGCGAGGAGAAGCTCAGCGGCTACATAGCCGGCCTCGTCGTGCTCGGCGTCGCCTTCGTCGCCGAGGGGATCTCCCTGATCCGGGCGGTACGCCAGGCGCACCGGCAGGGCGAGGGCGTCGGCGACGTCCAGGACCCCGCGCTGCGCACCGTGCTCGCCGAGGACGGCACGGCGGTGCTCGGCGTGGCCTTCGCCGCCATCGGCATGGTGCTGCACATGCTCACCGGGCAGGCGGTCTGGGAGGGATGCGCCTCGATCCTGATCGGTGCGCTGCTGGTCTACGTCGCCTACCGGCTCGGCCGCGACGCCCGCGACCAGCTCATCGGCGAGGCCGCCGACCCCGAGCTGACCGGCCGGATACGCGAACTGCTCCGCGCCCAGCCGGAGATCGACAGTGTGGAGGCGCTGTTCACGATGAAGACCGGCGTCGACTCCGCCATGGTGGCCGCGCGCATCGATCTGGTGCCGGGCATGGACAGCGAGGAGGTCGAGGAGGTCGCCGTCCGCATCAAGCGGTCCGTGGCCGAGACGTTCCCCGACGCCGGGCAGATCTTCCTCGACGTCACCGACCGCGACCACACCGGCCACGACCACACCGAGCGTGCCCCGCACGAAGCACAGGAGAGCCCCGCCGCGACGGGGGAGCGCGGCGGGACCTGACACCCGCGTGCCCTGCGGGGGACGGTTCACACCCCGCGGTCAGCGGCAGGTGCGGACCGTCCCCCGCAGCCGGTTCAGCTCTCGCCGGCCGGCTCCAGGACGAAGACCGGGATCTCGCGGTCGGTCTTCTCCTGGTACTCGGCATAGGGCGGGAAGGCCGCGACGGCCCGCTCCCACCACCGGGCCTTCTCGTCGCCCTTCACCTCACGGGCCCGCATCTCCCGCTTCGCGGGGCCGTCCTGGAGTTCGACCGTCGGGTCGGCCTTGACGTTGAAGTACCACACCGGGTGCTTCGGCGCCCCGCCCACGGACGCGACCACCGCGTACTTCCCCTCGTGCTCCACGCGCATCAGCGGCGTCTTGCGGATCTTGCCGCTGCGGTTGCCGCGCGTGGTCAGGATGACCACAGGCAGTCCGGTGTCGCGCAGCGTCGTCCCCTCCGTCCCGCCGGAACTCTCGTACTGCTCCACCTGATCGCGCACCCATTGCTCCGGGCTGGGCTCGTACTCGCCCTCAAGAGGCATGGCTTCGTCCCCTTCTCCGTGTCCCGTCCTGCCGACGGCTTCGCACCTGCGGTCCACCGCAACACCGGGGGCCGCCGACATCATCCGTACCGCGCATCCTCTGGACCATGCGGGTGAACAGCCGGATCTCGCGGTCCTTTCCCCGGCGGGGGTGGCCGAAAAGGGGCGGAAACGACGACACTGGGAGGACCGATGTGCGTCGGACGACCGGATTCCGGTGTCCGGGCACCTCGGGCGGACGCGTGTCTTCGGCCAGATCCGTCGGTTCGCCGATCTGGCCGAACTTGCCGTCGCCCTATAGGTGCCCTGGGCATCTAATGAAGATCGGTTCGAGGTACTTCTTCGTCTGCGAGGTCCATCCATGACGGAACTGACGGACACCACCGGCCCGGCCAAGGCGGCCGATCCCGTCGCCTTCCCGCAGGACCGCACCTGCCCCTACCACCCCCCCACCGGGTACGGTCCGCTGCGCGAGGGCCCGCCCGTGTCCCGCGTCACCCTGTACGACGGCCGCGAGGTCTGGGCCGTCAGCGGGCACTCCGCGGCCCGCGCGCTGCTCGCCGACCCCCGTCTCTCCAGCGACCGGCGCCGCCCCGAGTTCCCCGTCCCCACCGCCCGGTTCGCGGGCGTACGGGACCGCCGGGTCGCCCTGCTGGGCCTGGACGATCCCGAGCACCAGATCCAGCGGCGGATGATGATCCCGTCGTTCACGGTCAAACGCGCCACCGAGCTCCGGCCCGCCATCCAGGGAATCGTCGACGACCTCCTGGACGCGATGATCGAGCGGGGGCCCGTGGCCGAGCTGGTGTCGGCCTTCGCGCTGCCCGTGCCGTCCATGGTCATCTGCGACCTGCTCGGGGTGCCGTACGCCGACCACGAGTTCTTCGAGGAGCAGTCCCGCAAGCTGCTGCGCGGGCCGACGGCCGACGACAGCCAGAACGCCCGCAAGGAGCTGGAGACCTACCTCGGCGGACTGATCGACGCCAAGGCCGGCCACCCCGTGCCGGGGAAGGGAGTGCTGGACGACCTGGTGCACAGGCAGCTCGGCGAGGGCACGCTGGACCGGGACGAGGTCGTCTCGCTCGCCGTCATCCTGCTGGTCGCCGGGCACGAGACCACCGCCAACATGATCTCGCTGGGCACCTACACCCTGCTCCAGCACCCCGACCGGCTGGCCGAACTGCGCGCCGACCCCGCGCTGCTGCCCGCGGCCGTCGAGGAGCTGATGCGGATGCTGTCCATCGCCGACGGCCTGCTCCGGGTGGCCGTCGAGGACATCGAGATCGACGGAGTCACCATCCGGGCCGGGGACGGCGTGATGTTCTCCACCTCGGTGATCAACCGGGACGACTCCGTGTACGCCGATCCCGACACCCTCGACTTCGGCCGCTCCGCCCGCCACCACGTCGCCTTCGGCTTCGGCATCCACCAGTGCCTGGGCCAGAACCTGGCGCGCGCGGAACTGGAGATCGCCCTCGGCACGCTCTTCGCCCGGCTGCCCGGTCTGCGCCTCGCGGTCCCGGCCGAGGAGATCCCGTTCAAGCCCGGCGACACGATCCAGGGGATGCTGGAACTCCCCGTGACCTGGTAAGAGGCTTCTCGCCATGCACACCGACATCGAGATCGACAAGCACCTCTGCATCGGCGCGGGCCAGTGCGCACTGACCGCCCCGCGCGTCTTCACCCAGGACGACGACGGCTACAGCACCCTGCTGCCCGGCGCCGAGGACGGGGCGGGCAGCACCATGCTCCGGGAGGCCGCCCGCGCCTGCCCGGTCGGCGCGATCACCGTCACCGAGAACTGACCGCCTCAGGGACGGGCCTGTAGGGTTTCCCGGTGGCCGAGATCGCCGGGAAACCCTTCCTCTACGTCGTCGTCTGCGCGGCCGGGGTCGCCTCCGGCGTCGGCACGCTGATCAGCGAGGCCCAGCAGCGGGGCTGGGAGGTGGGCGTGATCGCCACCCCGGCCGCGACGAACGGATTCTTCGACCTGCCCGGCACCGAGGCCCGTACCGGGCGCCCGGTGCGCTCCGCCTGGCGCTCCCCGGCCGACCCGCGCCCCTTCCCGCCGCCGGAAGCGGTCGTGGTGGCACCGGCGACCTTCAACACCCTGAACAAGTGGGCCGCGGGCATCGCGGACACCCTGGCCGTCGGCACCCTGTGCGAGGCGCTCGGCCTGGGCGTGCCGATCGCGGTGCTGCCCAGCGTGGGGGAGGCGCTGGCCGCCCATCCCGCCTACCGGGAGAGCCTGATCTCGCTGCGCGGTCTCGGCGTCCGCTTCGGCGAGGGAAGGGTGCCGGGCGGCTTCGCCTGGAGCCGCGGGCTGGATCTGCTGGACCTGCCCTGAGACGTCATGGTGCCCGGCGCACGTACCCCGCGTCGTCCGGTGTGGAGACGTCCAGGTCGCGGCGGACGATGCTGAGCCGCGAGCCCCACCCTGCCAGCGCCCTGCGCAGGCCGGCGTCCGTGTACTCGATGTCCAGCACCCGGTCGTCAAAGGCGCCGGCGTAGGTCCCGCACTCGTCGTACTGGCCGCACTCCTCGGCCACCGCGAAGTCCAGGCCGGCACTCCCGCGCCGGCCGGCCAGCTCCGGGGTGTTCTTCTGGCCGACGGCCAGGCGGCGGGCATGGGCGTGCCGGGTGAGCAGGCGCATGAAGGCGATCGCGTCGGCCGGGGTGAGCAGGTGGCGGGAACGGGTGTAACTGTCGTAGTTGTCGGGCTCGACCGCGTCATAGCCCTTCTCCGCGCAGCCGTCGGTCCAGCGGTTCACCCTCTCCGCGATCCGTGCCCGCTTGGCCGGGGTGCCGATGTCGAGCAGGGGTTCGTCCCAGTCCTCGTCGATGACGACCTCGCCCGCGCGGTCGCGCAGCAGCAGGTCGGCCGGCCAGTCGGCGCGCTCCTGCGGCTGCGCCTGGAAGGCGTTGACGTAGCAGACGTTGTACAGCCCCTCGGCGGGGGAGTCGGCACGGTCACGGGTGACGACACGGACTCCCGCGGGCGGGGAGTAGGCGCCACCGATCTGGTAGTCGAAGCCGGCGTGCCTGGGCGGCAGCCGGGGGCTCTCGGGCGTGGGGCTCCCGGTGGCGCACCCGGTGAGGAGAAGCGCGAGAGCGAGGAGGGCGGCTCGGCTGCCACCGCGCGGGCTCTTCTCGATCGGCACCCGGACGATCCAACCCGGCGGACCGGAGCACGTCAACTCGGTACCCGGTCCGTGCCGGGAAATGCCCGTCCGTGCTTTCTTTGGTGTGCCGGCGATTTCATCTCTACTGAATATGAGTCAAGAATGTCCCGGGAACTCGTTTTCCGGCGGGATCTCTTGTTACCCGCTGTCACCCTGTGCGAAAGTGTGCGTCGCCGTGACGGGGGTGATCGCCCTTCGACGAAACAGAGTTGATGTCACCTCGTCCATCGTCCTGCCATTTGGTACGGACCTGATTCGGCTCAATTCTGGAGGAACAGCGCGTGAAGGGCGAAGGGCCGTCGAATTCCCAGGATTTCACCGGGCCGTTCGGTGTCTCCGACGGCGAACTCAGCGCGGAACTCCAGCGGTGGACGGTATCGGGCTCCGCCCTCCACCCCGTCGGTGAACTCCTCGACCGGCACTGGGCCGCCGCCTTCGCCTACGCCCGCCTGTGCGCGGACGGGCCGCGCGCGGCCGGGATGCTGACCACGGCCGCGTTCACCCGGCTCTTCGGCGAGTCACTGCGCCAGGCCGGGCCGTCCACCGCCTGGCGGCCCCAACTGCTCGTCACCGTACGGCGCATCGCCGCCGAGTGGGACACCGACGGCCGGCAGGAACTCCTGCACCCCGCGCTGCGGCCCGGCCCGGCGGGCGGGGAGCGCGCCGCCGCGCGGCTGCTCCCCGCGCCCGGCCGACGGCTGCTGGCCCGCGCCTTCCAGCGGCTGCCCCAGCCCTCCCGTGCCGTGCTCTGGCACACCGAGGTCGAGGGCGAGCCCCTCGCCGTGCCCGCCGCGCTCCTCGGGCTGGACGAGCAGAGCACGGCCGTCGAACTCGACCGCGCTCGCGACCGGTTGCGCGAGGAGTGCCTCCAGACCCACCGCGAACTCGCCCCGGACGCCGAGTGCGGACGCTACCTGCGGATGCTGGACGTCACCTTCCGCCGCGGCGGTGGCCTCGCCATGGACCCGGACCTGCACGGCCACCTCGACGGCTGCGGCCACTGCGGCCGCACCGCCGACCAGCTCGCCCGCTTCCACGACGGGCTCGGCCTGGCACTCGCCGAGGCCGTGCTCGGCTGGGGCGCCGCCGCCTACCTCGCGGCCCGCGCCGACGACAGTGCCGCACCGCCCGTACCGGCGCAGCCCATGCCCGCCGGGGGCGAGGAGTTCGTGCCCCCGCCGAAACCGGCCGCAGCGGGCCGGGCCGCCCCCGTCGGCCGGACGGCGCAGCGCGCGGCCCGGCGGGTCCGGCGGCGCAACGTCTCGCTGGCCGCCGCCACCGTCGCCGCCCTCGTCGCGCTGCCCCTGGTGCTGTGGTCGGTGCTCGGCTCCGACGACGGCGCCCCCGCCGCGCCCGGCCCCACCCCCTCCCCGGCGCCGGGCACCTCCACGCCCGCGCCGCGGCCCTCCTGGGCGGGTGCGGACGGCAACCGGCCGACCGCGCGGGGCCGGCTGCACAACGTGGCCTCCGGACGCTGCGTGGGCATCGTCGGGAAGAGGGCCGTCCAGGGCGCCGAGACCGAGGTCGTCACCTGCTCCTCCGCCCCCGGCCAGCGCTGGCGGTACGAGTCCGACGGGCGGCTGCGCAGCGACGCGGCGCCCGCCCTCTGCCTGGACTCCCGCCTCGGTTACTCGGTCCGGCTCGCCCCCTGCTCGGCGACCGGCGCCGACGGCCGCTTCATCCGCTACGACTTCACCCTCCAGGGCACCCTCGTCCCCCGCTGGAACCAGAACCTCGCCCTCACCCCGGCCGCCACGGACGGCTCCGGTGCGCTGGTGCTGAAGAACCGTGCCGAGACCGCCGTCCAGCGCTGGGTCGTGGACACCGCCGGCGACAAGCCGCAGATGGAGATCGTCGACTGGGGCGAGGTCACCCCGGTGCCCTCGCCCGACCGCACCCCGGCGAAGCCGGCCCCGCCCCGGCGCTCCGCGAGCCCGGCACCGAGCCCCACACCGACACGGACACCGACCGCCGCCCCGGCGTCCAGCGCGACGGTGACGGACGGCACCTGCTCCCCGTACCGTCACCGCTGCGACCGGGACGGCGGGGGAGACGGCGGCGGTGGCTACGGAGGCCGGCACCGCTGAGCCCCGGCTCAGCGGTGGTGCGGCGGAGGCGGGATCGTGCCCAGGCCCGGAGCCCGCTCGGGCCAGACCAGGAGGACCGGGCAGGGGGAGTGGTCGACGACGAAGCGCGCGGCGGGGCCGAGACTGTGCGGGCCGAGGCGGGAGCGGTCGCCGTCGCGGGCGAGGACGAGAAGGTCCGCGCCCGCGGCAGCCGCGACCACCTCCCGCTCCGGGCGGCCCGACCGCTCCTCGCGCACGCAGGGGCGGCCCAGGCGTTCGGCGGCCGAGTCCAGCAACTCCGCCGCCGAGCCGTCGTCGAGCACCTGAAGGCGGTCACCCGGATCGCCCTCCCAGGCCCGCCCCCGCCCCATCAGCCCCGCGAACGCGCCGTGCGCCACGTCGGGTACCTCGTGGCCCGACACATGCAGCAGCACCACCTCACGGGCGTGCGGGGCGTGCACGCGCACCGCGTCCACACAGGCGGGCCAGGTGCCCTCGACGAGCCAGACGACCGCACGCATCCGATGCCCTCCTCGCTCCACGCCGTCCCGTCAGATGATCTGCAGCGTCCCCCACAGTGCCACCACCGACACCGCCAGCGCCGAGGGCACGGCGATCAGCCCCAGGCGGGTGAACTCCCCGAGGTTCACGCCCTCGTCGTGCTGGTGCACGATCCGCCGCCACAGCAGGGTGGCCAGCGAACCGGCGTAGGTGAGGTTCGGGCCGATGTTCACGCCCAGCAGCACCGCCAGCACCGCGCCCGCACCGCCCGGCACGGCCAGCGGCAGCAGCACCAGCACGGCGGGCAGGTTGTTGATCAGATTGGCCAGCACGGCGGCCACGGCCGCGATCCCGAGCAGCGCGAGCAGCCCGCTCCCGGACGGCAGCAGATGCCCGAGCGCGTCGGAGAGCCCGTTGTCCACCACCGCCCGCACCACCACACCGAGCGCCAGCACGAACGCCAGGAACGGCGGCGCGGCAGCCCGCACCACGGACAGCGGGGCCGCCTGCCGGCGCACCACGGCTCGCCCCGCCATGAGCAGCGCCCCGGCGGCCGCCGCCCACGCCGGATCGACACCGACCGCCGAGGCCACCACGAAACCGGCGAGCGTGCAGCCCACGGTCACCAGCGCGAACACCGGCAGCGCAGGCTCCTCGCCGGTGTCCCGCGTGGCCGGCGCCGCGGCGGACAGGTCGCGGCGGAAGAAGCGCCGGAACACCACGTACTCCACGCCGATCGCCGCCAGCCACGGCAGCGCCATCAGCGCCGCGAACCGGGTGAAGGACAGCCCGCTCGCCGCGAAGGCCAGCAGGTTCGTCAGATTGGACACCGGCAGCAGCAGTGACGCCGTGTTCGACAGATGCGTGCACGCGTACACGTGCGGCTTGGGGCGGACGCCGGAACGGGCGGCCGTGGCGAACACCACCGGGGTGAGCAGCACGATCGTCGCGTCCAGGCTCAGTACGGCCGTGATCACCGATGCCAGCGCGAACACCGCCGTCAGCAGCCGTACCGGCCGTCCACGCGACCAGCGGGCCATCCACGCCCCGCACGCCCGGAACAGGCCCTCCACGTCGCAGAAGTGGGCCAGGACGAGCACCGCGGCCAGGAATCCGACCACGGGGCCCAGCCGCGCCACCTCGTCGCGGGCGTGGTCCAGGGAGATGGCACCGGTGAGGATGGTGATGCCGGCGGCGGGCACCGCGAGCACCGCCTCCGACCGGCCGAACGGCCGTACCACCGCCCAGGCGAGGACGGCGACGAGCAGCAGGGCCGACAGGGCCTCGGCGAGCGGGATGTTCAGGGCGATCCTCCGGACCGGTGTCGATGTGCCCGCTCATGAAAACAGACCCCGGCGCGCCGGGCCCACCGGGACCCGGCGCGGTCGTGCCCGCTTCAGGCGCCCGAACCGGCGGCGAACACGGTCAGGCGGACCGATGACGAGTTCCCGGAGACCGGCACCGGACCACCCGTCCAGGTCACCTTCAGCGGGTCCCGCTCGTCGGGCGGGGTGACCACCAGCGAGGCCGGCTTCGCTGACCTGGCGCCGCTTACCTGCGGGTTGGAGAAGGTCAGCCCGGCCCAGGCGCTCTGGCCGGGACGGAGCGTGACCGTCACCGGCGAGCCCAGGGTGCGCTCGGGGTCGCCGCCGAGCTGGGTGCCGGAGGCGTTCACGAATGCCGCGCCCGGATAGCCGCGCAGGGTGCAGGTGCGGGACGACTTGTTGGTGAGGACGACGGGGAAGTTCTCCTGTCCGGCGCCCGGGTCGTTGCGGCCCACGGCCGCCCGCAGCTCCGAGGTGTGGCACCGGGTGCTCTTCGCGCTGTCGGGCCTGGCGGTCCGCGTCGCCGAGTCCGGTGCCGAGGGTGTGGACGTGCCGCCGCTCTGGGTCACCGGCGAGGGTGTGCCGGCGGGGTCGGGCGAGCCGGTGGACTCGGCCGGGGCCGAGGTCTCGGTCGCGGGCGCCGCCGAGCCGGACACCGTCCTCGCCGGGGACGCGCCCACGTCGCCGTTGCCGCAGGCGGTGAGGAGGCCCAGTACGGCGGCGGAGCCCAGGAGCAGGGTCCCGCACCGCCTGGCCGGGGATGAGTTCGCCATGTCGCACTAGCCTCCCTGTAAACCACGGCCCGCGCGGTCCGCGTGCCGTCGGCGCCGGATGCGCCGTCACAGCTTCCGATGCTCCGTCCGGCGGAAAAGTTCGGGACGAGGAGGAAAAACTTCCGCGCCCGAAGAAGTCTCCGCCCGCGGGGTCCTCCCCGCCACGCCGGACGAGGGTTCCCCCCGATCAGGTGACCCGGAGCGAGCGGAGTATGCCGTCGGTGGCGTCCGGGTCGCCGTGCTGGCGCACCTGCACGTACACCTGAGGGCCGCGCGCGCCGTCCGAGGGGCGCAGCGCGGACTCCGTGACCGACCCCCCGCCCGCGCAGTCCGTCCACACCCGGACCGTGCCCCGCCAGACCGGCCCCGTGATCGCGCGCCGGTTTGCGCCCCGGCAGCCGGAGTGCGCGAGCGCGTCCACCCGGCCGGTGAGATCCCCCTCGCCCAGGCCGACGAAGACACCGTTCACCGGCGCGCCGAGGTCGGACCAGCGGGACAGGTCGTCGGCCACCACCAGCCCCGGCTCCCGCCCGCCGGGGAGCCCGAGGGCGCGCGGGTCCCACCCGGAGTCGCGCAGCTCGCGGTTCCATCCCGCGGGCACCTCGACGCTGATCCGTCCGGAGGCGTCCCCCACCCGTGCGACCCCGGCGCTCCCGGCGGGCCGGTGGAGCACCAGCGCCACCGCGCTCCCGGCCGCCACCAGGCCGAGCGCGGCCGCCGCGGCGAGGACCGCGCGCCTGCCCCGCACCGCGCGGGACCACCCCGGCCGGCCGGGGGCCGACGCCAGCCGGTCCAGCTCGTCGGCGAACGCACGCGCGGAGGGCCAGCGCCGCTCCCGGTCCGGCTCCAGCGCCCGCAGCACCGCCCGCTCCACGCCGAGGTCCAGGTCCGGCCGCAGGCGGCTCGGTGGCAGCGCCTTGCCCGGCGGGCCCGGCACGGTCCCGGTCAGCAGCTCGTAACCCACCGCGCCCAGGCTGTAGACGTCGGCACGCTCGTCGATGCCGGCACCGGGCTCGGCCTGTTCCGGGGGCCGATAGCCCGCCGAACCCGCGGCCAGGGTCAGCGCCGACGCCTGTGCCAGGCTCTTGGCCAGTCCCAGGTCGGCCAGCAGCAGCCGGCGTCCGCCGTCCGGTGCGGTGCGCAGCAGCAGGTTGGTCGGCTTGATGTCCCGGTGCACGATCCCCGCCTCGTGCAGCGCGGCGGCCCCCCGCGCGGCCAGCGCCGTCAGCTCCAGCGCCTCGGGCACCGGCGGCGGGCCGTCGGCGCACAGGTCGGCGAGGGTGCCGCCGTCGGCGTACTCCATGACGAAGTACGGCCTGGTGTCGTCCAGTTCCCCGATGTCGTAGACCTGCACCACCCGGCTGGACCGTGCCCGGCGCAGCAGCCGCGCCTCCGACAGGAAGCGTTCGCGCACGTCGAGGCGGTGGGACCAGTTGTCGGCGAGCACCTTGACCGCCACCAGGGCGTCCAGTTCGTCGTCCCGGGCGAGCCACACCGTGGCGAACGCACCGCTGCCCAGGTGCTGTTGCAGGCGGTACCGGCCGATCCGCTCCGGGGAGTGCATACGGCTATCATGCCTGGCCCGAGATCGACTTCGAGAGGGGAGCCGACGTGCAGGACGCCGCGATGGCCGAGGAGCTGGCCCGTCTGGCCGCGGCGGGCGACCGGGCGGCCCTGGACCGGCTGCTGGCCGGGCTGCGGCCGGAGGTGGTGCGCCGCTGCGGGCGCTTCCTGCCCTGCCGGGAGGACGCCGAGGAGGCCGCCCAGGACGCACTGCTCCAGGTGGCCCGGCACATCGGCGGCTTCGAGGGCCGCAGCCGCTTCAGCACCT
Organism: Streptomyces sp. NPDC001781; assembly: GCF_053596035.1. Taxonomy (NCBI): domain Bacteria; kingdom Bacillati; phylum Actinomycetota; class Actinomycetes; order Kitasatosporales; family Streptomycetaceae; genus Streptomyces; species Streptomyces sp. NPDC001781. The sequence continues at coordinate 231,644 of NZ_JBSFFI010000008.1, forward strand.
GGCTGCACACGGTCGTCGCCAACTGCTGCCGGCAGAAGTACCGCGAACTGAAGCGGCGGGCCGCCGAACAGCCCGCCCCCGCCGAGGTGTCCGAACCCGCCGACCCGCGCACCACCAGCGTCATCGCGGGCTCCCGGATCGACCTGCTGGAGGCGCTGGACCGGCTGGAGCGCGAGCATCCGCACCTGGTCGCCCCGCTGGTCTACCGCGACCTGTGCCAACTGGAGTACGCCGAGGCCGCCGAACGCGCGGGCATCCCGCTCGGCACCCTGAAGTCCCGGCTGCACGAGGCCCGCAGGCTGGTACGGACCTGGCTGCGAGCCCAGTGACCCGCCGCCGGGGCGGGTCCGGGGACGCTCACTTCTTGTAGCCGAGCACCGTCATCATGCCGCTCTCCGAGTGGTACTGGTTGTGGCAGTGCAGCATCCACAGACCGGGGTTGTCGGCGTCGAAGTCGATGACCAGCTTGCGGTGCGGCAGCACCACGGCCGTGTCCTTCCGGGCGCCCACCGCGTCGATGCCGGTCAGCGCGAAGGTGTGGCCGTGCAGGTGCAGCGGGTGCCACATGTCGGTGGCGTTGATCAGGGTCATCCGCACCCGCTCCCCGGCTCGCACCGCGTGCCGTTCGCGCACGTCGTACTGCTTGTGGTCGAAGCCCCAGTCGTACTTCGCCATGGTGCCGGTGACCTTGATGCGCATCCGGCGGTCCGGCTCGCGGTCGTCCAGGGCGACGGAGTCCGCGGGCAGCAGCCGGCGCGCCGGGAGCACCTCGCGGTCCAGCTCCGGCAGCCTCACATCCGCAGGAGGAACGGTTCTGCCGTTGTCCGTACGGAGCACCGCGAGCGCCTGGCCGCCCTTGCCCTCGGCCAGCGCGACCAGCGGGAACACCCCGTCCTTGGCGGTGATCAGCACGTCGTACCGCTCTGCCATGCCGACCAGCAGCGCGTCCGTCTCCCGGTGCTGGACCGGGTAGCCGTCGGTGTGCGTGACCGTCAGCTTGTGGCCCCCGAGGGCCACCCGGAAGGCGGTGTCCGAACCCGCGTTGATGATGCGCAGCCGCACCCGCTCGCCGGGACGGCACTTGAACGAGGTCGGCGCGCCCGGTCGGCGCCCGTTGACCAGGTAGATCGGGTACGAGACGTTGCCGCCGACCCCGTGCAGGATGCGGCTCCTGGACCCGTGCAGCATGCGGTTGGGGCCGGTGTTCTTCGGCGGGCTGGGCATGGCCGGCATCGGGTGCTCGTGCGGCCGCGCGGTCGGGCGGCGCTCGGGGCCCATCATCGCCATGCCGCCGCCCGGCTTGAGCTGCCGCAGCACCTTCTCCGGGGTGGAGCCGTCGACCCCGTCCACCCAGTCGTCGAGGACGACCACCCACTCCTTGTCGTACTTCAGCGGCTCCCTGGGGTCGTCCACCACGAGCGGCGCGTACAGGCCCCGGTCCGGCTGCATGCCGACGTGACTGTGCAGCAGGTAGGTGCCGGGATCGGCGACGGTGAAGCGGTAGTTGAAGTCCATCCCGGTGGGGATGGAGTCCTGGGTGAGGCCCGGCGCGCCGTCCATGTCGCAGCGCAGCCGTACGCCGTGCGAGTGGAGGGTGGTGGTCTCCGGCAGCCGGTTGGCGAGCGTGATGCTCAGCACGTCACCGGCGGTCGCCCGTACCAGCGGTCCGGGCAGCGCGTCCTGGTACGCCCAGGTGCGCACCGACCGGCCGCCCAGGTCCAGCGTGGTCTCACCGGCCGTGAGCGTGAACATGCGCACCCGGCCCGAACCGCGCCGCCGCTCGGCCGCCCGTACCTCCGGACCCGACGGTTCGACGTAACCCGCGGGACCCGGCGGGACGAAGTTCCCGGCCGCCATCATCGTGCCGCGCGGTCCCGGCCGGGGCCGTGGGCCCGAGTCGGAGCAGGCGGCCAGGAGTCCCGCGCCCGCGGCAGCGAGCGGGACGCGGAGGAGAGTACGCCGCGAAGGTGTATGCATAAAGGATATAAGACACTTTTTGTGCTCGTATGTGATGGATCTGAGAGCGGCGCGTCTGCTGGTGTCGGCCCGGAGAGGTGTCCCGAACGCCGGTACCGGGGGAGCGGGCGGCCGATCTGGCTCGATTTACGGGTGAGTACCCTCGCGGTACCGTGAGGTCATGCCAGCTCTCAACGTGGAGTTCAGCGAGCGCGAACTAGCGGACCTTCGGCAGATCGCCAAGGAACGCGGTACGTCGATGAAGGCCCTGGTGCGGGAGGCGGCCGCGGCGGACATCGCGCGGCACCGGGCACTGAAGGAGGGCGCGGAGACGTTCCGGGCCTTCTTCACCGCGCACGCCGAGGAGTTCGCCGCCGCTTTCCCCGACGACGAGGCCGTACCGGCCAGGGGCGAGGCCGCCTGACCGGCGATGGCCCCCGTGATCCACATCGACGTCCCCTGGCTGCTCCAGCGGCACGAGGACGTCCTGCCCGAACAGCCCTCGGTGGACGACTTCTCCGCCCTGGTCGCCGCCGTCGCCCGGCACCGTGTCGACCCGCCCCGGCTCGGCGTCGACTCCGACCCCGCCTGGCGGGCAGCCGCCCTGCTGCACACCCTCGCCGTGCTCCGCCCCCTGCCCGCGGCCAACGCCCGCTTCGCCTGCGCCACCGCCGTCGCCTACCTGCACATCAGCGGCGCCGGCATCGACCCGCCGTACGGTGCCCTCGTCGACCTCGTCCGTGACCTGACCGACGGCCGCGCCGACGTGTACGGCGCGGCCGACCGGCTGAGGTCCTGGCGGATCTGACACCGCCCCGGCGGACGGGGGAAGCCGTACGGCGATCGGCCGGGGGTCCTCCGCGAGGGCCGGGCACAGTCCACACCCCGCCCGCGCGGAGGGAGAAGGGTGCGCGCGGGCTGGTCGTGTGCGCGGGTTTCACACGGGGCGCACGGAACCCGACTTCCCTGCAAACCCGGCGATGTGGGACGCGCTCCTTGTTGCGTGTGGAGAAGTTGTGCGAGGGTTGACACTCCCGCGCGGGGGGTGAGGTCCAAAACCGGTCCGGCATGTGGGCCACCGGGCCGGAGGGCGCCGGGGCGGAACCGTGGGTCCCGTTCACTCCGTGCGCACCCCGGAGGACCGCTCCCACGCTCCGCACGCGCCAAAGGAAACCGCTCAGTGACCACCCCTCAGCCTCCCCTTCCCTCCTACCTGCCCGGCATGGCGGCGGGGGAGTCCGACGAGTCCACGGCCGCCTGGCTGCGCGCCGGTTCGGACACGGAGGCGTCCCGGTCGGCCGCCCTGCTGATGGCCCGGCACTGGCAGCCCGCCGCCGACTACGCCGTGATCTGCCTCGCCGGTTCCGGACCGCTGGCCCACATGGTCACCGCCGCCGTCTTCCACCAGGCCCTGGACCGGCTCGCCCTCGGCGAGCCCGCCGAGGCGCTCCGCCCCCGGCTGCTGTTGGCCGTACGCGACACCGTGCTCGACTGGGCGGCCACCGACCGCCTCACCGCCGCCCTGCCCGGTCTCGCCAAGCCGGCCGGGGGGCGCGGGATGCGCGCCGCGAACAACCTCACCCCGGAGAACCGCACCCTGGCCGAGCGGGCCTTCCACATGCTGCCCCGGCTGGAGCAGACGCTGCTGTGGCACACCGAGGTCGAGGCCGAGCCGGTGGCCGTTCCCGCTGCGCTTCTCGGCGTGGACCCGGTGAGCGCGGCGGCCGCGCTCGAGCAGAGCCGGGAGAAGCTGCGCACGGGGATGCTGCGCGCACACCGTGAGCTGGCGCCCAGCGGGGAGTGCCGCCACTACAACCGACTGCTCGACGTGCCGGCGCGCCGGGGCGGGGGCGTACTGCCCGACGTCCGCCAGCACCTGGACGCCTGCTCCTACTGCCGGTACGCCGCCGAACAGCTCGGCCAGATCGACAGCGGCGCCGGGCCGCTGCTGGCCGAGGCGGTCCTCGGCTGGGGTGCCCGCCGCTACCTCGACTCCCGGCCCGGCCGGGGTCAGGCCGGCTCCGCCCCGAGCGAGTCCCCGCGTTCCGGCGGGCGCCGGCGGGCCGGCAAGCGGGGCGCGGGGCGCCGCCGCCCGGGGTGGTCGGTGCAGCCCGGCCGAGACGACGCCCGCGCCGGTCCG
>NZ_JBSFFI010000009.1:0-203644 GCF_053596035.1 Streptomyces sp. NPDC001781
CACATACGCCCAGTATGCGGACGACCCTCCGCCTTGCGATGCACCGCATCTGACGCCGCGCGCTGATCCACCGTGGATTACGGGACAGCCCTTAGTGCTGTGACTGAAAGGTTTGCCGGACGCCGCGAGCCGGTGAACCCTTCCGGTCACAGCACCAGGAGGCCGGCGGCCGCGTCCAGCGTGCCCAGGCGGCCGCCTACGGCTGGGACAGCACCACGCAGGACTCGCCCGGTACCTGGAGCATCCCGTCCGGCCCCGGCGGCTCCACCGAGTCGTCCCACGCGGCCAGGATCTCCAGGTGGCCCGTGCCCAGCGGGATGGCGGCCGGCTCCTTGCCGAGGTTGACCGCGACGCGGATGTCGCCCCGCCGGAAGGCCAGCCAGCGGGCGGACTCGTCGTAGGCGACCTTGGTGTCCGCGAGGTCGGGGACGGTGAGGTCGGGGCGGTCGTGGCGGAGCGCGGTGAGACGGCGGTACCAGGCGAGGATCCGGGCGTGGGGCTCGCGCTCCGGCTCGGACCAGTCCAGGCAGGAGCGGTCACGGGTGGCGGGGTCCTGCGGGTCGGGCACGTCCTCCTCGGCCCAGCCGTGGGACGCGAACTCCCGCCGCCTGCCGCGCCGTACGGCCTCCGCCAGTTCGGGGTCGGTGTGGTCGGTGAAGTACTGCCAGGGGGTGCCGGCCGCCCACTCCTCGCCCATGAACAGCATCGGGGTGAGCGGCGAGGTCAGGGTCAGCGTGGCCGCGCAGGCCAGCAGGCCGGGGGAGAGGATCGCGGCGAGGCGGTCGCCCTGGGCGCGGTTGCCGATCTGGTCGTGGGTCTGGCTGTACCCCAGCAGCCGGTGCCCGCTCAGCCGGGCCCGGTCCAGTGGGCGGCCGTGGGCCCGGCCCCGGAAACTGGAGTAGGTGCCGTCGTGGAAGTAGCCGCCGGTCAGCGTCTTGGCCAGCGCGGCGAGCGGGGCGCGGGCGAAGTCGGCGTAGTAGCCCTGGGCCTCACCGGTCAGGGCGGTGTGCAGGGCGTGGTGGAAGTCGTCGTTCCACTGGGCGTGCAGGCCCAGCCCGTGCTCGCTGCGCGGGGTGATCATCCGGGGGTCGTTGAGGTCGGACTCCGCGATCAGGAACAGCGGCCGGCCCACCTCCTCGCCCAGGGCGTCCACCGACTCCGACAGCTCCTCCAGGAAGTGCCGGGCGCGGTCGTCGCGCAGGGCGTGCACGGCGTCCAGACGGAGTCCGTCGAGGCGGTAGTCCCGCAGCCAGGCCAGGGCGCTGTCCCGGAAGTAGGCGCGCACCTCGTCGGAGCCCGGCGCGTCCAGGTTCACCGCGGCGCCCCACGGGGTCTGGTGCGTCTGCGTGAAGTACGGGCCGAAAGCAGGAAGGTGGTTGCCGGAGGGGCCGAGGTGGTTGTGCACCACGTCCAGCACCACGCCGATGCCCAGTCCGTGCGCCCGGTCCACGAACCGCTTCAGGGCCTCCGGGCCGCCGTACGGCTCGTGCACCGCCCACGGCGCCACCCCGTCGTACCCCCACCCGTGCCGGCCGGGGAAGGAGCACAGCGGCATCAACTCGACGTGTGTGATGCCCAGTTCCCTCAGATGGCCGAGCCGGCCGGCGGCCGCGTCCAGCGTGCCCTCCGGGGTGTACGTGCCCACGTGCAGTTCGTACAGCACCGCGCCCGGCAGGCCGCGCCCCGGCCAGCCGGCGCGCCACGCGTACCGGTCCTGGTCCACGACCGCGCTCAGTCCGTCCGGGCCGTCCGGCAGGCGGCGCGAGCGCGGGTCGGGCAGGACGGGGCCGTCGTCCAGCGCGAAGCCGTACCGGGCGCCGTCCGCCGCGTCCGCCTCGGCCGTCCACCAGCCCGTCCGCCGCGGATCTGGTTCCATCGCCCGCGTGGCGCCCTCGCACCGGAGCGCGACCCGGTCTGCCTGTGGTGCCCACACCTCGAACTTCACGGACGGTTCCCCTTCGTCGGCCCACCGTGACGCAGTCCGTCCATCGTGCCGCGAATTCGATCAATCCGCTTTCGAATCGGGGCTTTCCGCCCGGGTGTCGCGGAAGTGGGCGGGTGCGGGCGCCGGTTGCCTCTTCTGGACACCTCGGGGTGCGCTGCCCGACAATCACGGATGTGACGTCGTCCTTCGAATTCCCCGTGTATCCCGTACGGGTCTCCGACGCGCAGCGCGACAAGGCGCTGCGGGTACTGCGGGACGGCGTCGCACTGGGCAGGCTGTCGCACGACACGTTCGTGCACCGCATGGAGCTGGCCCTCGCCGCGCGCAGCCCCCGCGAACTCGCCGTGCTCACCGCCGACCTCAAGGACGGCAACCGGCTGAGCCGTGCCCTGTTCGGCACCGTGGAGGCCGTGTCGGGCTTCGGTGTCCGGCTGAGCCGGGCCTGGCGCGCCGAGCGGCTGCCCAAGCTGCTGCTCCCCCACCCCGCGCACGGCCACCCGCTGCGCATCGGCCGCGATCCGGCCAGCGGGCTCCGCCTCAACCACGACACGGTGTCCCGCGTGCACGCCGAACTCCGCTACCAGGGCGGCATGTGGGTGCTGCGGGACCTCGGCTCCACCAACGGCACCACCGTGAACGGGCGCCGCGTGCTGGGTGCCGTGGCGGTGCGCGAGGGCGACCTCGTCGGCTTCGGCACGGTCGCCTACCGGCTCGCGGCCGACTGACGCGCGGGCCCGGACCGGTGTGCCCGTGTCCCACGCCAGGGCGGCCGTTCGGGTGAGACGGGCCGGCGCGGCCCGGCCGTCAGGCCGATGCACCCGGCACGACCCGTCTGGCACGCACGGCGGCGCTCGCCGCCCTCATGGCCGCCTGTCTGCTCGCCCCCGGCACCACGGCGCTCGCGGCGTCCGGTGACCGGCTCGCCCTCACCGTCACCCGGCCCGGTACCACCAGCGGCGGCGGCCGCGCCGCCCTGCTGCTCTGCGACCCGCCCAAGGGCCACCCGAAGGCCGCCGAGGCGTGTGCGGAACTCACCTCCGCCGAAGGCGACTTCAGCCGTCCGCGCGACAGCGGCACCCTCTGCGCGCTGGTCTGCGCACCGGTTCGTGCCCGCGCCCAAGGCCGCCGGCACGGCAGGCGTTGCCGAGCAGGACCGGACGGCTCGGCAACGCCTGCGAGATGCGCGGCGAAACGGGTGACGTGTTCGCCCCGGAGGGCTGACGGCAGGGCCGGGTGGCCCCGCTTACCCCGGCCACCCGGCCCGCCCCCGACCCTCAGACCACGTCGCCCGCTTCGTCCACCCGCTCCAGCAGCCCCACCGGCAGGGCGGAGAACAGGTCCTCCGCGCGCACCTCGCCGGTGAACTCACGGTCCGGGGCCAGGACGTCCCGCCAGCGGCCGGGCGGCAGCGCGAGGTGGGTGTCGTGCCAGCCGCCCGCCTCCTCCAGGTGCACCGAGAGCCGGGTCACCGCCGTGATCACCTCGCCGGAGCGGGAGAACGCCAGCACGTGCTCGGCGGAGGGCCCCTCGGCGAGCAGCGGGGCATAGGCTCCCTCCCTGCCGAAGACCTCCGGCCGGCGCGCCCGGAGCCGGAGCGCCGCCCTGGTCAGCGCCTCCTTCTCGCCCGGAGCGGCAGGCGGGAAAGGCACCGGACGCCGGTTGTCGGGGTCCACCAGCGCCCGGTACTCGCTCTCCGTGCCCTGGTACAGGTCCGGCACGCCCGGCATCGTCAGGTGGACCAGAGCGGTGCCCAGCACATTGGCCCGGATGTGCGGCTCCAGCCCCTTGCGGAAGGCGGCCACCCGCTCACCGGGAGGCCCGCAGGGCCCGGCGGCGACGAACGCGGCCACCGCCTCCTCGTAGAGCCGCTCCTGCTCGGTCCAGCTCGTGTACATACCCGCCTCGCGGACGTGCTTCAGCAGCGCCTCGCGTACCCGCTCCTCCTCGGCCGGGCCGAGCCCGAACACCGTCTGCCAGGCGGCCCAGGCCAGCTGGCCGTCCGGGACCACCTCCGGCTCCCGGCTCACCTCGGCGAGCAGCTTGGCCCAGCGGCCGGGACACTCGGTGAGCACGTTCAGCGCCGCCCGGACGTCCGCGCTGCGCTTGGTGTCGTGCGTGGTGACCACCGTGCCGGTGTCCGGCCAGTGGCTCGCCAGCCGGGCGCAGTAGGCGTGGAACTCCGCCGGGGATACCCCCACCCTGCCCGGATCACCGCCCACCTCGGTCGCCGACAGCAGCGGGACGTACCGGTAGAACGCCGTGTCCTCCACCGACTTGGCCCGCAGCGCCGACGCCGTCTGCGCGAACCGGCTGCGGAACTCGCTGAGTTCCGGCGACGTACGGTCGTCCGGGCCGATCAGCAGTCCCCGTACCAGATCGACGGCGCCGGCCTCCTCCGCCACCGCGAACGCCCGCCGGGCCTCGGCCGCGGCCTCCTCGGTGACGACGGCTGCGGCGTCCTGAGAGGCGTAGGGCCGGTAGACCGGCATCCGGACCAGCAGCTCCTCCAGGGCCGTGCGCAGCGCCCAGGGCGCCCGGTCGCGCAGCGCCAGGTCCGGGGAGGCCGCGCAGAGCCGGACCGCCGAGCGGGTGAGCCGGTCCGCCTCGGCGGCCAGCTCATGGGTGAGCACCTTGTACGCGGCCCGGCGCACCGTGGCGTCCCAGTCGCCGCCCCGGTCGGCCTGCGGCGCCGCGAAGGACCGGTAGTGGGCTTCGAGTTCGGCGGCACCGGCCGGACCGGTGAACACGCCGTCGATGCGGCGCAGGGCGTCGTAGCCGGTGGTGCCGGCGACGGGCCAGGAGTCCGGAAGCTCCTCCTCGTCGGCGAGGATCTTCTCCACCACCGTCCAGCGGCCCCCGGTCGCCTCGTCCAGCCGGGCCAGATAGGCGTCGGGGTCGGCGAGGCCGTCCGGGTGATCGATGCGCAGGCCGTCGATCACGTCCTCGGCCAGCAACTGGAGGATCCTGCCATGGGTGGCGTCGAAGACCTCGGGGTCCTCCACACGCACCCCGATCAGCTCGGAGATGCTGAAGAAGCGCCGGTAGTTCAGCTCGGTGCGGGCCAGCCGCCACCACACCGGGCGGTACCACTGGGCGTCCAGCAGCTCGGGCAGCGGCAGGCCCTCGGTGCCGGAGCGGAGCGGGAAGAGGTGGTCGTGGTAGCGCAGCAGCTCGCCCTCGGCCACCAGGTGCTCCCGCTCGGCGCCGACGGGGCCGCCGAGGACCGGCAGCAGCACCTGCCCGCCGCGCGAGCCCCAGTCGATGTCGAACCAGCGCGCGTACGGCGACTCGGGGCCCTCGCGGAGCACCTCCCACAGGGCGCGGTTGTAGCGGGGGGCCATCGCCATGTGATTGGGCACGATGTCCACCACCAGGCCGAGTCCGTGCTCCCGCGCGGTGCGCGACAGCGACCTGAGCCCGTCCTCGCCGCCCAGCTCCGTGCGCACCCGCGTGTGGTCCACGACGTCGTATCCGTGGGTGGAGCCGGGGACGGCCTCCAGGACAGGGGACAGATGCAGGTGCGAGACGCCCAGCGACGCCAGATAGGGCACGGCCGCCTCGGCGGCGGCGAAGGGGAACGAGGGCTGGAGCTGTAGGCGGTAGGTGGCCGTGGGCACCCCTGGTCCGGGTCGCACTGAAGTCATGCAGAGCTACGTACCCCGCGAGCCGCCCTTCGTGTCACCCGAGGGGGCATCCGGCCCGGGACGGCCCACGGGAACCGGACACCGGCCGGGGACGCGGCCACCGCCGTGTCCCCGGTCCGCAACCGTCAGGCGGGGCGCTGCAGCACGGTCAGGCTGCGGTCCGGCAGGGTGAGACGCTCACCCGCCGCCACCTTCGGGCCCGTGCCGGGCGGCACACCCTCGGGCCGGGCGGTGTCCACCACCACCTGCCACTGCCTGCCGTGGTCCACCGGCACCAGGAAGTCCAGCGGCTCGTGGGAGGCGTTGAACATCAGCAGGAACGAGTCGTCCGCGATCCGCTCCCCGCGCGGACCCGGCTCCGAGATGGCGTTGCCGTTCAGGAACACCGCCAGCGCGGAGGCGGGCGCCGCGTTCCAGTCCGCCTGCGCCATCTGCTCGCCCTCCGGAGTGAACCAGGCGACGTCCGACAGCTCGTCCTGCGTGCCCTCCACCGGGCGCCCGTGCAGGAAGCGGCGGCGCCGGAACACCGGGTGCTCGCTGCGCAGCCCCACCATCGCGCGGGTGAACTCCAGCAGCGCCTCCCGTTCGTCCCCCTCGGTCTCCTCCAGCCCGGGCCAGTCCACCCAGGAGATCTCGTTGTCCTGGCAGTAGGCGTTGTTGTTGCCGCGCTGGGTGCGGGCGAACTCGTCGCCGTGGCTGATCATCGGCACTCCCTGGGACAGCATCAGGGTGGCGATGAAGTTGCGCATCTGCCGGCCGCGCAGCTCGCGCACGGCCACGTCGTCGGTGTCACCCTCCACCCCGCAGTTCCAGGACCGGTTGTGGCTCTCGCCGTCCCGGTTCTCCTCGCCGTTGGCCTCGTTGTGCTTGTCGTTGTACGAGACGAGGTCGTGCAGGGTGAAGCCGTCGTGGCAGGTGACGAAGTTGATCGAGGCCAGCGGACGTCGGCCGTCGTCCTGGTACAGGTCGGAGGAGCCGGTGAGCCGGGACGCGAACTCGGCCAGCGCGCGCGGCTCCCCGCGCCACAGGTCCCGCACGGTGTCGCGGTACTTGCCGTTCCACTCGGTCCACAGGGGCGGGAAGTTGCCCACCTGGTAGCCGCCCTCGCCCACGTCCCACGGCTCGGCGATCAGCTTCACCTGGGAGACCACCGGGTCCTGCTGGACCAGGTCGAAGAACGACGAGAGCCGGTCCACCTCGTGGAACTGCCGGGCCAGGGTCGCCGCGAGGTCGAAGCGGAAGCCGTCGACGTGCATCTCGGTCACCCAGTACCGCAGCGAGTCCATGATGAGCTGCAGGACGTGCGGCGAGCGCATCAGCAGGCTGTTGCCGGTGCCGGTGGTGTCCATGTAGTAGCGCGGATCGTCGGTCAGCCGGTAGTAGGAGGGGTTGTCGATGCCCTTGAACGACAGCGTCGGACCCAGGTGGTTGCCCTCGGCGGTGTGGTTGTAGACCACGTCGAGGATGACCTCGATCCCGGCCTCGTGCAGTGCCCGCACCGCCGACTTGAACTCCAGCACCTGCTGGCCCCGGTCGCCCCAGGAGGCGAAGGCGTTGTGCGGGGCGAAGAAGCCGATGGTGTTGTAGCCCCAGTAGTTGTTCAGGCCCATGTCGACCAGGCGGTGGTCGTTGACGAACTGGTGGACCGGCATCAGCTCCAGCGCCGTCACACCGAGCCGGGTCAGATGCTCGATGACGGCAGGATGGGCGAGGCCCGCGTAGGTGCCGCGCAGTTCGTCCGGCAGTCCCGGATGGCGCATCGTCAGGCCCTTCACATGGGCCTCGTAGATCACCGTGCGGTGGTAGTCGGTGCGCGGCGGGCGGTCGTCGCCCCAGTCGAAGTAGGGATTGATCACCACCGAACTCATGGTGTGCGGCGCGGAGTCCAGGTCGTTGCGCCGGTCGGGGGCGCCGAAATGGTAGCCGTACACCTCCTCGCCCCACTGGACCGACCCGCTGACCGCCTTCGCGTACGGGTCGAGCAGCAGCTTCGCCGAGTTGCAGCGCAGCCCCCGCTCGGGCGCGAAGGGTCCGTGCACCCTGAACCCGTACCGTTGTCCCGGCATCACGCCGGGCAGGTACGCGTGCCGGACGAACGCGTCGCTCTCGCGCAGTTCCACCGCCGTCTCGGAGCCGTCGTCGTGCAGCAGACACAGCTCCACTCGGTCCGCGGCTTCGGTGAAGACCGCGAAGTTGGTACCGGCACCGTCATAGGTGGCGCCGAGGGGATACGCCTCTCCAGGCCAGACCTGCATGCGCTCGACTCTTCCAGGTGCGGGGCCCCGGTGGGGGCGCGTTGGCGGCGAGTCTCCCCGAAAGTGAGGGCGACTGACGTCTCCCGCCCCCCGCTGCCGGCCGACCCGTGGTCATGGATCACCTCTACCCCCAGCCGAAGGAGGGAAGCCGGGCCGGGCCCGGCGAGCCCGGCCCGATCCGGGCCGGCCCGCGCGCTCCGGGCGAAAGCCCCCGGCGCACGGGTCGCTCACCAGCGGCGCGCCGCCTCGGGCGCCGGTTCGAGCCGCTATGACTCCGCTCACTCACACTGCTCCCGGACGCCCGGAACAGCCACTGTCGGCAGGCAAGTTGAGAAACCGACCTGTCCATCCGGCTGCACCGCCGACCGCTCCCGGAGTACCCTTCCTTGATCGTTGGGACGGGGAAGGTCCGGGGGACGGAAGGCGGTGCAGGGTGGGCTCGGGAGGGCTGGAGCTGCCCCCTGGTGGCGAGGGTCACGAGGGGAGCGGTTCCACGGACGTCCCGCCCGGCGCGGTGTCCCTGGCGCGTCCGATGAGCGCGGGGTCGATCGGACCGGAACTGGACTGGGACACGGGAGCCTGGCTGGAGGTGCGCACCCGGGCCCAGCGGGCGGGCCGCGCCTACATCTGGCTCAACCTCGTCGAGCAGCGGCTGCGCGCCGTCGTGGCCGCCGTGCTGCGCCCCGTCTACGAACCCGTCCACGGCGACGACTGGGTGGTGGCCGCCGCGGGACCGGCCGGTCAGGAGTGGGTGCAGCGGGCCGTCGCGGTGCGCGAAGTCAGCCGCCGCAAGGGCTACCTGCTCGACCCGGCCGACGACAACGTGCTCAGCTTCCTGACGTTGCCGCAACTGCGCGAGCTGATGGTGCAGCACTGGCCGTGCTTCGAGCCGTACTTCGACGAACGCCGGGACCTCGAACTCGCCCTGGACGAGCTGGAGGTGACCCGCAACGTCGTCTCCCGCAACCGTGCGCTGTCCGAGGCGGTGCTGAACCAGGCCGAGCGCGCCTCCGCCCGGCTCCTGGAGCTGCTCGGCGCCGCCGGTGACGTGCCCTCGGCGGGCCGGCTCCCGGTGGACGCCGTCGAGGACCTGGTCGGCGACCGGTACGCGGACGTGGTCGCCGTGCACTCCGACCGGGTGCGGCTGATGGGCCAGTTCCCGGCCGAGGACCTGTTCGGCGGGGCCCGCCGGCTGGACGCCATCGGCATCGGGCTCAACCTGCTGGTGCAGAACTTCTCCGGCCGCCGCCTGGTCCGGCTCGCGGAGTCCGGCTGCCGCATCCGGCTGCTCTTCCTCAACCCGGCCTCCAGCGCCGTCAAGCGCCGGGAGCGGGAACTCGGCATGAAGCGGGGTGAGTTGGCCCGCTCGGTCGAGATGAACATCCTGCACATGCGCCGGGTCCGCTCCCGGCTCCGCGACCCCGGCGCCTTCGAGATCCAGGTGTACGACGAGACCCCGCGCTTCACCGCCTACCTGGTGGACGGCGACGGCGCGGACGGCATCGCCGTGGTGCAGTCCTATCTGCGCGGGGCACGCGGCATGGAATCGCCGGTCCTGGTGCTGCGCGGCGGCAGCCGGGTGGTCACCTCGGACCAGTCGGGCGATTCCGGACTCTTCCCCACCTACCGGGAGGAGTTCGAGCTGGCCTGGGCTGACTCGCGGCCGGTGTCCTGACGTCCGGCGCCGGCGGGCGGCCCCGGGGCGTTGTCAGTACCCCGTGTCATGGTGGAGCCACTGGGGGAACGCACCACCAAGAAGGGGGGCCGCCCATGGGCTGGCACCGGAAGCCGCTGATCGGCTTCGACCTGGAGACGACCGGGACCGATCCGCGTCAGGCACGCATCGTGACGGGCGCCGTGCTGGAGGTCAGGGACGGCGAGGCAATGGGCCGCCGGGAGTGGCCGGCCGATCCGGGCGTGGAGATACCGCCCGACGCGGTCGCCGTGCACGGCATCAGCAACGAACGCGCCGCGGCCGAGGGCCGTCCGGCCGGCCAGGTCGCCGACGCCCTGGCGAACGCACCGGTCTCCGCCTGGGATTCGGGCATGCCGGCCGTCGCGTACAACGCGGCCTTCCATCCGCGTACTTCGAGTACGTCTCAGGAGGTTCTGGTGGGTGGGGCCCTGTGATGAGCTGGACCAGCGGGACGTTGGTGGCCTTCGACCTGGAGACCACGGGGACCGACATCGAGAGCGACCGGATCGTCACCGCTGCCGTCGTGGCTGTGGGCGCGGATGAACGACCACCGAATGCCCGGACATGGCTGCTCGACCCGGGGGTGGCCATCCCGCGGCAGGCTTCGGCCATCCACGGCATCTCCACGGAACACGCCCGCAGGCATGGGGTAGCGGCAGCTCCCGCGATCGAGGAAATCACTTCGGCCGTCACCGAAGTGCTGGACTCGGGGACTCCGCTGGTGGTGATGAACGCGCGGTACGACCTCTCCCTCCTCGACCGTGAGTGCCGACGCCATGGCATAGAGCCGTTGGTCAAGCGGTTGCACGGAGGGACATCGCCCGTCATCGACCCTTTGGTCCTGGACAAGCACGTCGACCGATACAGGAAGGGGTCACGGAATCTCCAGGCGCTCTGCGAGTACTACGGTGTGCCGCTCAACGACGCGCACAACGCTGTTGCGGATGCGGTGGCCGCAGCGCGTGCGGCGCGATCCATGGGCATCAAGCATTCGGTCATAGGAACGCTGGGGGCTGCGGAGCTCCACGATCTCCAGGTTCGTGCGGCGGCCGAGCAGGCTGCCTCTCTCCAGAAGTATCTGCGTCGTACGTCGAATGCGGCTGCCTACGTCGAGCCGGCATGGCCGATCGTCCCGTTCAGTCGCGAGGAGATCGGTCCTCTGGCGCGAGGGTGAGGGCTGTCCCGTGATCCCCGGCGGGCGCGCGACGACAGCCACGGCGCCTCGCCGCGTTGCCGGATCGCCCCCGTACGCCCAGCACGAGGGCGAACCTCCGTTTTGCGACGCACCGCATCTGCCCCCGCGCGCCCGCCGGGGATCACGGGACTGCCCTTAGCAGGACGAGGGCGAGGACGCCGACGCCGACGCCGACGCCGACGCCGACGATGCGCCGGGTGCTGGCGCCGGCGGAGTGCCGGGCAACTCGCGGATACGGGGGACCGGCGAAGGCAGCACCCAGACCAGGCACAGCACGGCCCCGGCCGTTGCGATCCACAGTGTGGGGCGCAGCCCGATACCCGTGCCGAGTGCTCCTCCCGCGAGTGCGCCCAGCGGGCGTACGCCGTGGGTGAGGGTGCGGTAGGCCCCGTCGACGCGGGCGCGCAGGGCGTGGGGGATGAGGGCCGTTTGCAGTGAGCCCAGCGAGATGTCGACGATCATCGCGCCCACGCAGGAACCGAATTCGGCGAGGAAGAGGAGGCTGAGGACGAGCGCGTCCGGCCCGTCCGCGAGGGGTACGAGCAGCAGCGGGACCGGGAAGGCCGCGAAGCCGATGACGACGGCGGGCCCGATGCCGGCGCGGCGCACAAGACGGCCAGTGAGGGCGGCACCGACCAGCCCGCCGATCGCGCCGACTCCGAGGACCGACCCCAGCACGCCTGCGCTCAGGCCGAGTTCGGTGGTGGCGTAGAGCACGAAGAGTGTGTGAAAAATGAAATTGAAGAACTGAACCGTGGCGGATCCGGCGAACGTGGCGCGCATGACGCGCGAGCGGAAAATCCACCGCAGGCCTGCGGTGAAGTGCCCTTTCGCGGGTGGCGCGGCCTGCGGTTCGGCGGGGGTCGTACGGGCCAGACAGCAGGCGGAGGCCAGATAGGTCACCGCGTCGGCGAGGAGCGCGAGCGGCGCGGTGAACAACTGGACGAGGAGACCGCCTGCGCTGGGACCCGCGACGAAGGACATGGCCCGGCTTCCGTTGACGAGGGAGTTGCCCTCGATGTAGCGCTCGGCGGGGATGAGCGAGACGAACAGGATGGCGTTGCAGACGTCGAAGAGGACGGTCAGTGCGCCGATCCCCAAGGCGACCGCGTAGAGCTGCGTGAAGGTGAGCGCGTCGAGGGCGTACGCGATGGGAACCGACGCGATGAGCAGGGCCCGCGCGAGGTCTGTGGCGATCATGACGCGGCGGCGGTGCGGTCTGCTGTCGGCCCATGCGCCGGCGGGGAGAGAGAGCAGCAGGGCGGGCACGAGCTGCGCCGTCGCGAGCCAGCCCATCTGGGCGGCGTCGGCGTGGAGGGCGAGGACGGCGACGAGAGGGAGGGCGATCTGGGATATCTGGTCGCCTGCCAGGGAGATGCTCTGGCCGGTCCAGTAACGGCGGAAGGAGTGCTCGCGCAGCAGGTCGGGGATCGCCGCGGACAAGCGGCCCGAGGCCGTCACCGCGGGTCGCCCATGCTGTCCGGAGCGAGGGAAGTCTCGTCGTCGCCTGCGTGCCGTCGGGGCAGGGGGAAGGCGGCCCGGATGATCTGGACGAGGCGTACGCCCTCGGGGCGGGCGGCCGGGTTGCCTTGCCGGTCCTCGTAGGGGCGCAATAGACGGTCGAGCTTTTCGCCGAGGTCAGCGAGTTCCTCTGCCGTCAGGTAGAGCACTTGATCGCCGATGTGCTCGGCTTCCTGCCACTCGCGCGGTAGATCGTGGCGCTCTTCGACAGCGCGGCTGATCAGCTCGAAGTAGCGTTCGGCGACCGCGGTTTCCAGTGCCTTGCTGGCCTCCGCGACGGCAGGGTCTTCGGAGTGGCTGGGCCACTCGGTGAAGCGTGCGGTGGCCCGCCAGGGTTTCTCACGGCCTTGGCCACCCGGTGCGACCTCGACCAGTCCGTACTTGGCGAGCATCCGCAGGTGGTACGAGCAACTGGCAACGGATTCGCCTGTGAGCTCGGCCGCGCGGGTCGCGGTGAAGGGGCCTTCGGTACGGAGCAGGCCGACAAGGCGCATGCGGGTGGGATGGGCATAGGCGCGCAGAGCGCGGGGGTCGGTGAGCTGCGTCGTGCGTGCCAGGGTTTCCGCCGGCTCGTCCCTCTGACTGTTCGACATGATGTAAAGGTATCTTTAGAAAGATTGCTTTACAACGGGCTCCGGGCGAGTGTCCTTGCACGAAGGCCGACCGGTCCGGCGGAGGTTCGGGGGAGGAAGTTCCGCGCTCTACGCGGCCCACGACGCCTCGGCGGACGCGCTGGCCGCGGCCCGGCTCGCCAAACGCGACAGCGGAGCGGCACCCGAAGACAGCCGGGCTCGGCCCGGCGGAGCTGCACCGCTGCCAGGTGGAGTGGTACGCCGAATGGGCCGCCGACTTCGAGGTGTTCCTGCGGCGCAAGGGCGAGGCGGACGCGGTCGTCGAGCGGGTCTGGCCGGTGCGCGCGCTGACGGACGCGGTCGCCTCCTAGGCGGCACCGGCAGGGCTCAGAACGGGTACCAGCGCACCGACTCGTCCCCGTCCCGCAGGGACGCCACCCGGCGCTCGAACTCCGCGAGCGCCTTGGGGTTGGCCGGGGCGTGCTGGGCCACCCAGGCGCAGCTCGCCGTCTCGCGGGCGCCTCGCAGCACCGAGCAGCCGTCCCACTCGCGCACATCCCAGCCGTAGGCCGCGGTGAAGGCGTCGTACGCCTCGGCGGGCAGGCCGTAGCGGTCGCGGGAGAGGGCCATCACCACGAGGTCGTGCTCGCGCAGATCTGCGGAGAAGGTCTCCAGGTCCACCAGGACCGGGCCGTTGGGGCCCATGTGCACATTGCGGGGCAGTGCGTCCCCGTGGATCGGTCCGGGCGCCAACCGGGGGGTCAGCGCGGCGGCGGCCGAGGCGAAGCCGTCGCGGCGGGCGCGCAGATAGGCCGCGTCCTCGGGATCGATCGCGTCGCCCGCCAGCCGCAGCCAGCGCTCCACCCCGCCCAGCAGCTCACGGGGCGGCAGCGGCACCGGAGGAGCGGGCAGGGCGTGCACCAGCCGCAGCAGCCCGCCGAGGTCGCGGGGTTCGGCGGGGCGCAGGGCGTCCGGCAGCCGGTGCCAGACGGTCACCGGGTGGCCGTCCACCAGCAGCGGTTCCGGCTCCGCCGCGCGCACCGCGGGCACCCCGGAATCGGCCAGCCAGCCGGCCACGGCGAGCTCGCGGCGGGCCCGGTCGAGCAGTTCGGCGTCCCGGCCGACCTTGACGACCAGGTCCCCGGCGGCGAACACGGCGTTCTCGCCGAGGGCGAGGAGGCGCGCGTCCGCCGCCGGGGGCAGCACTTTCGCCCCGGCCAGTACCGCCCGCGCCCGTGCCTCGTCCATCGTCCGCCTCCGTGCCCTGCGCCCGTGTCGTGTGTCCCGATCCCGGCCAGTCTCGCATTCGCACAGGTCGGACGATGTGCGCTCCCTTGACGGACCGCGCCGTGTTCACGACCATGAACACGCCAACCGGGCCAGGCGAAGGGGCTGATTCCATGACGTCGCCGGTCCAGGCGCGGCGCCCGCCCGTGCGCACCGGCTGCCGCGACCAAGCGGTCTGGTTCCTGGTGCTGCCCGCCCTCGTCCCTATCCTCGTGCTCAGCGTCGGTCCGCTGCTCTACGGCGTCCTGCTGTCGCTCACCGACGCCCAGTCCGGCCGCACCGCGCCGACCCGCTGGATCGGCGCGCTGAACTTCCAGGACCTCCTGCACGACACCCTGTTCTGGGAGTCGTTCCGGATCGGCCTGGTGTGGGCGGTCGGCGTGACCGTGCCCCAGTTCCTGCTGTCGCTCGGACTTGCCCTCCTGCTCGACCAGGATCTCCGGCTGCGCTGGGCGGCCCGCGCCCTCGCGATCGTGCCCTGGGCGATGCCCGAGGTGGTCGTCGGCATCATGTGGCGCCTGGTCTACAACCCCGACGCGGGCATCCTCAACGTGACGCTGAGCGACCTCGGCCTCGGCGGCGGGCGGGACTGGCTGAGCGGTCTCGCCACCGCGCTGCCCGCCGTCGTCGTCGTCGGCGTCTGGGCCGGGATGCCGCAGACCACGGTCGCGCTGCTCGCCGGGCTGCAGAACACCCCGCGCGAACTGCACGAGGCGGCCGCCGTGGACGGCGCCGGCGCCTGGCGGCGGTTCCGCGCGGTCACCTGGCCCGCGCTCAGGCCCGTGGCCCTCTCCATCACCGCGCTCAACCTGATCTGGAACTTCAACTCCTTCGCCCTGGTGTACGTGCTCACCGGCGGCGGACCCGGCGGAAAGACCCGGCTGCCCATGCTGTTCGCCTACGAGGAGGCTTTCCGCTACGGCCAGTTCGGCTACGCCGCCGCGATGGGCTGCGTGATGGTCGCCGTCGTCTCCGTCGTGCTCGCGGTGTTCCTCGCGGGCCGGCTCAAGAGCGGTGAGGACGCGTGAGGACCCGGCCCGCGGCCCGCGCGGGACAGTACGCCGCTCTGCTGGCCTATCTGGTCTTCCTGGCGTTCCCGTTCCTGTGGCTGCTGTCCACCGCGTTCAAGCCGCCGCGCGAACTCGGCAGCCTCCACCCCACGTGGATTCCGCACCACCC
Organism: Streptomyces sp. NPDC001781; assembly: GCF_053596035.1. Lineage (NCBI taxonomy): Bacteria > Bacillati > Actinomycetota > Actinomycetes > Kitasatosporales > Streptomycetaceae > Streptomyces > Streptomyces sp. NPDC001781. Next base: position 15,295 of record NZ_JBSFFI010000009.1, read on the forward strand.
CACCCTCGCCAACTTCCGCCAGGCGTTCGCCGAGCAGCCCCTCCCGCACGCCGCCCTCGACTCCCTGCTCGCCGCCCTCGGCGCGGCCGTGACCGCCGTACTGATCGCCACCCCGATGGCCTACGTCATGGCCCGGCACCGCACCCGGCTCGCGCGGGCGGCGAGCGGGTGGGTGGTGATCAGCCAGGCGTTCCCGTTCGTGCTGGTGATCATCCCGCTGTTCCTGGTGCTGAAGCGGCTGCGGCTGATCGACTCCCTGGCCGGCCTGACCCTGGTCTACGTCGTGTGGTCGCTGCCGTTCGCGCTGTGGATGCTGGTCGGGTACGTGCGGGCGGTCCCCGTCGAGCTGGAGGAGGCGGCAGCCGTCGACGGGGCCGGGCGGTTGCGGACCCTGGTGTCGGTGACGGCCCCGCTGCTCGCGCCGGGCATCGCGGCGACCGCGCTGTTCGCGTTCGTCACGGCCTGGAACGAGTTCTTCTTCGCGCTCGTGCTGCTCAAGAGCCCCGGCCACCAGACCCTGCCGGTCGTGCTGACCCATTTCATCGGCGCGGAGGGCGTCGCCGACCTCGGCCCGCTGGCCGCGGCCGCGTTCCTCGCCACCCTGCCCTCCCTCGTGGTGTTCGCCCTGCTCCAGCGGCGGATCACCGGGGGCCTGATCGCCGGAGCGGTGAAGAGCTGATGCGGACCAGGATCACCACGGCGGTCGCCGCCCTTCTGCTGCTCCTCGCGGGATGCTCCTCCGGCGGCCGTCAGGACGGAGGCCCCGTCACCCTGCGGTTCCTGTCCCTCGCCTGGCAGCAGGAGTCGGTCGCCGCCAACAAGCAACTCGTGCGGGAGTGGAACGCCGCGCACCCGGACGTCCGGGTCGAGTACGTTCAGGGCGACTGGAACAGCGTGCACGACCAGTTGCTCACCTCCTTCGAGGGCGGCGAGGCCCCCGACGTCATCCACGACGCCTCCGACGACCTGGCCGACTTCGCCTACGGCGGTGACCTCGCCGACCTGAGCGGCCTGCTGTCCGCCCGGCTCACATCCGACATACCGCGGCGCAGCTGGCAGGCGGCCACCTTCGGCACGGGCGTCTACGGCGTGCCCTTCCTCCAGGAACCCCGCGTGATCGTCGCCAACTCCGACCGGCTGCGGAAGGCGGGGGTGCGTATCCCCACGCCCGGACGTCCCTGGAGCTGGGCGGAGTTCCGGAAGATCACCGCACGGCTCAGCGGCGACGGCAGGTACGGGGTCGCCTGGCCGCTGAAGGAGCCCGTGTCCGTCACCCTCAACCTCGGGCTGTCGGCCGGCGGCACGCTCTTCCGGCGGGACGGCGACGGCAAGGTGAGCGTGCGGTTCGGGGCCGGTGACGCCGTCGTACCGCGCACCGTGCGCGACCAGGTCACCCGCGACGGCAGCGCGCCCGCCTCGACGCTGGGCAGCGGGGGCTCGGACACGCTGCCCGGCTTCTTCGGCGGGCGGTACGCCATGGTCCCGCTGGGCTTCTCCTACCGCCAGCAGATCGAGCAGCAGGCGCCCGAGGGCTTCGAGTGGGAGGTGCTGCCCGCCCCCGCGGGCGCCGACGGCCTCACCCAGGGCGTCAGCCCGCAGACCCTCTCCGTCTCCCAGGACTGCCCGCACAAGAAGGATGCCGTCCGGTTCATCGACTTCCTGCTGCGGCCCGAGAACATGGTCCGTCTGGCCCTCGGCGACTGGATGCTGCCCACCGGCAGCGAGGCCCTCGCCGACCCCGCCCTGCACACCGCCCGCCACGGCTGGGCCACCGGAACCGCCCTGGCCGCGCACCTCCGCCCGGCTCCCGCCCAGTCGGTGCGCGGCTACCCGGAATGGAAGGACAAGGTGGCCACCCCGGCCTTCCAGGAGTACTACAGCGGCGCCATCGGCCTCGCCGGGCTCCGCGAGCGGCTGGAGCAGGACGGCAACCTGGTGCTCGCCCGCTACCAGCGCTGAGCCGGCGGCCGAAACCGGCTGGAGCGGGCCCTCGGGCGGCACCCGGCCTCCACGAGGAGGAGGCCGCGGAGCCGATCCGGGCCGAGCCGCCGAAGACCGAGCGCGGCCGGGCCCCCCACGCCCGGTTCTCGGGCCGCCGACCGGTTCGGCAACGCCGTCATGCTCCAGGCGCTCGGCGTGGCCCGCACTCTGCTCACCGGGGACGCCGCCGCCGAACGCCTGCGCGAGCCCGCCCTCGCCCTGGCCGGCGGCCCCGGTGGAGAAACGTTGGTGAACCAGTCACAAGATCGTGGAGGAGTTGCTCCGCGCCCCTTCGGTCCGACAGAGTCTCCCGCAACGGGCGTACCGTCCGGTACGGCCGTCGTGCCCGCCCCCACGGGGCACGACGGCCGTTCTATCGTGGCCGGATGACGACGACGTACGCGGCGCTGCTGCGCGGGATCAACGTGGGCGGCAACAGGAAGCTCCCCATGGCCGACCTCCGTACCCTGCTCGCCGAGCTGGGCCATGACGACGTGCGTACCCATCTCCAGAGCGGACAGGCCGTGTTCACCGCCTCCCGGGGCGACGAGGACGTCCTGGCGGGGGAACTGGGCGCGGCCGTCGAGAAGCGGTTCGGGTTCCCGGTCGGCGTGATCGTGCGGGACCACGCCTATCTGACGGCGGTCGCGGAAGCCTGCCCGTTCCCCGCCGACGCCCTGGAACCCAGGCAGGTGCACATCACCTACTTCTCCGGCCCGGTGGACCCGGAGCGCTTCACCGGGATCGACACCGCCGCCCGCCGCCCCGAGGAGTTCCGCCTCGGCGACCGGTGCCTGTACCTCTACGCACCCGACGGGCTCGGCCGCTCCAAGCTGGCCGAGGAACTGAGCCGCCCGCGCGTCACCAAGGGCCTGATCGCCACCACCCGGAACTGGAACACCGTCCGCAGACTGGTCGAGCTGACCGGCTGACGGTGCCTTTTACCGGACGGCCGGGGAATGTCAACCCCCTTTCACTCCAAAGGGGTTGATTGCTGGTGCCGCCGGCCGCCTCATGGGTAACGTCGCCGACCGAGCCGACCCGGCACGCTTCCCTCGCCGCAGCCCGGCCCCCGCAAGGCACCCGGATCAGGAGTGAGGACGACCGACGTGAACGCGTACAACCACCCCGGCAGCACCTCGGGCCGACCGGTACCCGGCGGTGACGGAACCGACCTGGAGACCCTGATCCAGCTCGCGGACGGACTGGTCGCCGCGCTGCACGCCGAGTACCCCGTGCTCCTCGAACACGGTGAGATCATCCAGGCCGAGCTGGCCCTCGCGGCCGACGACGGCTTCCCGCCCAACCGGGGCCGCATCCGCCACCAGCTCGACGACCTCTGCATCGGCGCCGCCGCCGGAACCGGCACCCTCGAGTACACCCGGCGCCTGACGACCGCGCTCAGACTCTGAGGGCCGCCTCGTGATCCCCGGTGGATCAGCGCGCGGCGGCGGATGCGTTGCGCCGCAAGGCGGAGGGTCGCCCTCGTACCGGGCGTATGGGGGCGACGCGGCGAGGCGCCGTGGCTGCCGTCGCGCGCCCGCAGGGGCTCACGGGACAGCCCTCAGGCACCCACGGCCGACGGGACGGACCGCAGCGCCTCGGTGTAGCGGTCCAGCAGTACCCGCGCCACCTCCGGCGCCGGACCCAGCACATCGGCCAGGACGTCCGCGTCCGCCGCGCCCCGCGCGATCCGGTCGGGCAGGAAGCCCGGCGCCAGCACATAGGGCGCGACGGCGATCCGCCCGCACCCCTGGGCGCGCAGCTCGCGTACTGCGTCCTCGGTGCGGGGGAGGCGGGCGGAGGCGAACGCGGGTCGCACGGCGCGCCAACCGGTGCGCCACCACTCCCGCGCGATGTCGGCGATCACCGCGATCGCCTCCGCGTCGGAGGACCCCGCCGAAGCCAGCACGACCCCGGTCGAGGACTTGTCGGCGGGATCCAGCCCCGCCTCGTACAGGCGCCGTTCCAGCGCCGAGACCAGCAGCGGCGACGGGCCGAGCACCTCGGCCTGCCGGACCCGCAACCCGCGCGGTGCCTCCCGGAGCACGGCCGGGATGTCAGCCTTGGCATGGAAGGCGCGGGTCAGCAGCAGCGGCTGCGCCACCACCTCGCGGACCCCGTCGGCCGCCAGCGACTCCAGCACACCGCCGACCGAGGGCACGTTGAAGTCGAGGAAGCCGGTCACCACCCTGAGGCCGGGCCGCATCGACCGCACCCGCGAGACCAGGGCGTGCACGGTCGCGGCGTGCCGGGGGTCACGGCTGCCGTGGGCGACGATCAGGAGAACGGGTGTGTGATGCATGGGAGTTCAGCCCTTCACCAGCAGGCCCCGGCTGCGCAGCACCCACCGCTCCAGCGGACTGAAGATCAGCAGGTCGACCGCGATGCCGACGAACAGGATCAGCAGGATGGCCTCGAACACCATCGCCATGTCGAGGGCGTTGCGTCCGTTCTCCAGCAACTGGCCGAGACCGACGCCCAGATCGGGAAAAGACGCGATGATCTCGGCCGCCATCAGCGAGCGCCAGGAGAACGCCCAGCCCTGCTTCATCCCGGCCACATAGCCGGGCAGCGCGGCCGGCAGCGTGATGTGCCAGACCCCGCGCAGCCCACCGGCGCCCATGGTGCGGCCCGCCCGCAGGAACAGCGGTGGCACCTGGTCGATGCCGGAGACCAGGCCGTTGGCGATGGAAGGCACCGCGCCGAGCAGGATCACCGCGTACATCATCGAGTTGTTCAGGCCCAGCCAGATGACCGCCGGGGGCACCCAGGCCACCGAGGGCAGCGACTGCAGACCGGACAGGATCGGGCCGATCGCCGCGCGCACGAACCTCACCCGCGCCACCAGCAGCCCCAGCGGGGTGCCGATGAGCAGAGCCAGGCCGAAGCCGAGCAGGCCGCGCGAGACGCTGGTCCAGATGTAGCCGAGGAGCTTGCCCTCCAGCCAGTCCCGCTGGACCGCGTCCCACACGGCCCGCGGCGCGGGCAGCCTGGTGGGGTCGGAGACGACCCCGAACGACACCAGGGCCTGCCAGACCAGCAGCACGACCAGTACGGCGGTGACCGGCGGCAGCACCTTGGTGACAAGGGTCTGCCTCAGCGGCGGCCTGGCGCCGCGCGGGGTCTCCAGGGCGTCCAGGCCCGCCTCCACGCTTCCCGTTCCGGGCGCCGGTGTCGTCTCAGTGCTGGCCATGGCGGCGGATCTCCCCTCGCAGCGCCTCGGTGATCTCCAGGGACAGTTCCGCCACGGGGGCGTCCTCGATGCGGCGGGGCTGCGGGATGCCGACCGTCCACTCGCGGGCCACCCTTCCCGGCCGGGAGGACAGCAGCACGACCCGCTGGGCCAGCCGTACCGCCTCGCGCACGTTGTGCGTCACGAACAGCACCGACAGGCCGGTCTCCGCCCAGACGCGGGTCAGCTCGTCGTGCAGCACGTCGCGGGTGATGGCGTCCAGGGCCGCGAACGGCTCGTCCATCAGCAGCAGCCCGCTCTCCTGCGCCAGCGCGCGGGCCAGCGCCACCCGCTGCCGCATACCGCCGGACAGCTCGTGCACCCGCTTGCCGTACGCGCCCCCCAGCCGGACCAGTTCGAGCAGCGACTCGGTCTTGTCGCGGCGCTCGCCCTTCGGCACGCCCCGCAGGCGCAGGGCGAGTTCGATGTTCTTGCCCGCGGTCAGCCACGGGAAGAGGGCGTGCTCCTGGAACATCAGGGCCGGGCGGCCCTCGGTGTCGATGGACCCGGCGCTGGGCCGGTCCAGGCCCGCCACCAGGTTGAGCAGGGTCGACTTGCCGCAGCCCGAGGCCCCCAGGAGGGTGACGAACTCGCCTGGCGCGACATCGAGGCTGATGTCGTCCAGCACGAGCTGTTGCCCGCCCGGAGCCGGGAACGACTTCGAGACGTGGTCGAGGCGGGCGGCGTACTCGATCGCCGGGCCGGCCGCGGTGAGGGTGGGGGCCATGGTCGTCACCTCCTGGGGACTCGTCGGTCGGCGTCGGTCAGTCGGTGCCGAGCCCGGCGGCGTCGACCTTGGGGGCGCCCTCGGCGCCGAGCACCTTGTTGAGCAGGGTCAGGTCGTAGATGCCCTTGAGGTCGGGCTCGGCCAGCAGGCCCGCCTTGACCGCGTGGTCGGCCTCGGTGCCCAGGGTCGCGGCCAGCGGGTCGTCGGTGGTCTGGATCGACTTCCACGCCGGGTCCAGCACGGCCGGGGGCAGGGACTTCCCGGAGTCGGCCTCCAACTGCCTGTTCGCCGACTCCTTCGCCGCGTCCGGGTTGGCCTTGATCCACTTGTTGGTGCGCACCGAGGCCCGCAGGACCGCCTCGACGGCCTTCGGGTGGGCCTTGAGGAACTTCTGCGACACGATCACGTTGGTGATCACGAACTTCTTGTCCGGCCACAGGCCGGACTCGTCCAGCAGCACCCTGCCGCCCTCGGCGACCAGCTTGGAGGCGGTCGGCTCCGGCACCCACGCGCCGTCCAGGGAACCGGCCTTGAAGGCGTCCGGGGTCACCTTGTTGTCGCTGCGGACCACGGTGACGTCACCCTTGCCGCTCTGCGCGTCGACCTTGTAACCCTGCTCCGCCGCCCAGTTGAGGAAGGCGACGTCCTGGGTGTTGCCGAGCTGGGGCGTGGCGATCCGCTTGCCCTTGACGTCCTTCAGCGACTTGATCTTCTTCGGGTTGACGACCAGCTTCACTCCGCCGGACGCCGAACCGCTGATGATCTTCAGGCTGCGGCCGCCGGACTTGGTGTAGCCGTTGATCGCGGGGGAGGGGCCGATCCAGCCGATGTCGATGGAGCCGGAGTTGAGCGCCTCGATCTCGGAGGGGCCCGCGTTGAAGGTGGCGTAGTCGGCCTTGGTGGCGCCCAGTTCCTTCTGGAACAGCCCCTGCTGGCGGCCGACCAGCGCGGTGGCGTGGGTGAGGTTGCCGAAGTAGCCGATCTTCACGGAGTCCAGGCCGTCGATCTTCCTGGCTCCGGCGGCGACCTTCTGGTTGGCGGCGTCGTCCTTGGCCTCGGACCCGTAACCGCAGGCCGCGAGGGCCAGCAGCGGGAGTACGGCGAGGACGGTGAGACCGCGGCGCGGCAGCGGCGAACTGATGGCAGGCACGGGAGGCGTTTCCTCTCGTCGGCCCGGGGGCACGGCGGTCAGGCCGTGGCCGGGAGGTCGATGGGTCTTCGTCGTCGCAACCGGGACGTCGTCGGGTGGGAGGAGGACGTTGCGTGGGGGAGCAGGGCGCGCGAGCGGTGCGCGTACGTCAGCGCGCACATCGCGCGACCCCGCCCTGCCCCGAGCCGAGCGCGCCGCTGCCGATGCGGCCGCCCTCCTTGGCGAACGTCGAGAAGACCTCGGTGCGCTGCATGGTCAGAAGTCCCACCCGTCGTCGTCGGCGTCCCTCACCGGCTCGGGCGCGGCGAAGGACTCGCCGACCATGCCCGCGGTGAGGGTGGTGCCGTCGCCGGGGTCGATCAGGATGAAGGAGCCGGTGCGTCGCGAGTCGGCGTAGGAGTCCACCGGCAGCGGCTCGGCGGTACGGATCTTGACCCGGCCGATGTCGTTGGCGGCGAGCGTGCCCGGATGCGGGTGCAGGGAGAGGTCGGCCAGGGTGAGCCGGGAGGGGATGTCCTTGACGATCGCCTTGACCGTGCGGGTGCCGTGCTTGAGCAGCACCCGGTGGCCGACGGTCAGCGGCTGGTCGGCCACATGGCAGACGGTCGCCTCCACGTCCTGCGTGGTCGCGGGCGCGTCCTTGCTCGGCACGATCAGGTCGCCGCGCGAGACGTCCACGTCGTCCGCCAGCAGCACGGTCACCGACTGGGTCGTCCAGGCCACGTCCACCGGCTCGCCCAGCAGGTCGATCCCGGCGATCCGGGTGGTGCGGCCGGACGGCAGCACCGTGACCTCCTCGCCCACCCGGAAGGTGCCGGCCGCGATCTGCCCGGCGTAGCCCCGGTAGTCGGGGAGTTCGGCGGTCTGCGGGCGGATCACGTACTGCACCGGCAGCCTGGCGTGGCAGTGCGCCAGGTCGTGGCTGACCGGCACCGTCTCCAGGTGCTCCAGCACGGTCGGGCCGCCGTACCAGTCCATCCGGGCGGAGGCGTCGACCACGTTGTCCCCGGCGAGCGCCGAGATCGGTATCGCGGTGACCTCCGGGACGCCCAGCTCGGTCGCGTACGCCGTGAACTCCTCGGCGATGGCGGCGAAGACGCGCTCCTCGTAGCCGACCAGGTCCATCTTGTTCACCGCGAGCACCACGTGCGGGACGCGGAGGAGGGCGGCGATCGCCGCGTGGCGGCGGGTCTGCTCGACCACGCCGTTGCGGGCGTCGACCAGGACCACGGTCAGTTCGGCGGTGGAGGCGCCGGTGACCATGTTCCGGGTGTACTGCACGTGCCCCGGCGTGTCCGCCAGGATGAAGCGGCGGCGCGGGGTGGCGAAGTAGCGGTAGGCCACGTCGATGGTGATGCCCTGCTCGCGCTCGGCCCGCAGGCCGTCGGTGAGCAGCGCCAGGTCCGGTGCCTCCTGGCCCCGGCTCGCGGACGCCCGTTCCACGGCCTCCAGCTGGTCGGCCAGGACCGACTTGGAGTCGTGCAGCAGCCGTCCGACCAGGGTGGACTTGCCGTCGTCGACCGAGCCCGCGGTGGCGAACCGGAGCAGGGTGGTGGCCGACAGCGCCTCGGCGGTGATCGTGCTCATGATCAGAAGTACCCCTCGCGCTTGCGGTCTTCCATCGCGGCTTCGGAGAGCTTGTCGTCGGCGCGGGTGGCGCCCCGTTCGGTGAGCCGGGACGCGGCGATCTCGGTGATGACCGCCTCCAGGGTGGTGGCGTCGGAGTCGACGGCGCCGGTGCAGGACATGTCGCCGACCGTGCGGTAGCGCACCAGCCGGGTCTGCACCGGCTCGCTGTCCTTCGGGCCGCCCCACTCGCCTGCCGTCAGCCACATGCCGCTGCGGGAGAACACCTCGCGTTCGTGGGCGAAGTAGATCTCCGGCAGCTCGATGGACTCGCGGGCGATGTACTGCCACACGTCCAGCTCGGTCCAGTTGGAGAGCGGGAACACCCGCACGTGCTCACCGGGGGCGTGACGGCCGTTGTACAGGTTCCACAGCTCCGGGCGCTGGCGGCGCGGGTCCCACTGGGAGAACTCGTCCCGCAGGGAGAACACCCGCTCCTTGGCGCGGGCCTTCTCCTCGTCGCGCCGCCCGCCGCCGAACACCGCGTCGAACCGCTCGCTCTGGATCTTCTCCGTCAGCGGCAGCGTCTGCAGCGGGTTGCGGGTGCCGTCGGGACGTTCCTTGAGCACACCCCGGTCGATGTAGTCCTGGACGGAGGCCACATGGAGGCGCAGCCCGTGTGCGGTCACCACACGGTCCCGGTACTCCAGCACCTCGGGGAAGTTGTGTCCGGTGTCCACATGGAGCAGGGCGAAGGGCACGGGCGCGGGCGCGAACGCCTTCAGCGCCAGATGCAGCATGACGATCGAGTCCTTGCCCCCGGAGAACAGGATCACCGGGTTCTCGAACTCGCCCGCCACCTCGCGGAAGATGTGCACCGCCTCGGACTCCAGCGCGTCCAGATGCGAGAGGGCGTACGGGCTGTCCGTGCCCTCGCCGCCCCCGGTCACCTCGGTGACGGTCGTCATGCCAGTCCCCTCTCGCCGAGCAGGGTGTGCACCGAGGCCGCCGACTGCGTGGCGGTCTGCCCCTGCGTCTCGATCCGGAGGTCCGGTGCCGCCGGCTCCTCGTACAGGTCGTCCACACCGGTGAGCCCGGTCAGCTCGCCCGCCGCCTGCCGGGCGTACAGCCCCTTCACGTCCCGCTCGCCGCACACCTCGACCGGGGTCGCCACATGGACCTCCAGGTAGGGGGTGCCGTTCGCCGCGTGCCGCTTGCGCACCGCCTCACGGCTGTCCGCGTAGGGCGCGATCACCGGGACCAGCGCCAGCACGCCGTTGCGGGCCAGCAGTTCGGCGACGAAGCCGATACGCTGGACGTTGGTGTGCCGGTCCTCGCGGGCGAAGCCGAGCCCGGCAGAGAGGAACTCGCGGATCTCGTCGCCGTCGAGCACCTCCACGCGCCGCCCCTCGGCGCGCAGCCGGCCGGCCAGTTCGGTGGCGATGGTGGTCTTGCCGGCGCTCGGCAGACCAGTGAGCCAGACGGTGGCTCCGGTCGTCACGTGTCCTCGCTCCTCGTATCGGTCGGTCGTCATCCGTGCAGCCCGCATTCGGTCTTGCCCCGCCCGGCCCAGCGGCCGGCTCGCGCGTCCTCGCCCGCCAGCACCCGCCGGGTGCAGGGCGCGCAGCCCACCGAGGCGTAGCCGTCCATCAGCAACGGGTTGGTCAGCACGCCGTGTTCGGCGACGTAGGCGTCCACGTCGTCCTGGGTCCAGCGGGCGATCGGGGAGACCTTGACCTTGCGGCGCCGGGCGTCCCAGCCGACGACCGGGGTGTCCGCCCGGGTCGGCGACTCGTCCCGGCGCAGTCCGGTCGCCCACGCCTGGTACTCCGTCAGACCGGCTTCGAGCGGCTGGACCTTGCGCAGGGCGCAGCACAGGTCGGGGTCGCGGTCGTGCAGCCGGGGCCCGTGCTCCGCGTCCTGCTCGGCCACCGTCCTCGCGGGGGTGAGCGTGACGACGTTGACGTCCATCACGGCGTCCACGGCGTCCCGGGTGCCGATGGTCTCGGGGAAGTGGTAGCCGGTGTCGAGGAACACCACGTCCACGCCGGGCCGTACCCGCGAGGCCAGGTGGGCCACCACGGCGTCCTCCATGGAGGAGGTCACGCAGAACCCGTCGGCGAAGGTGTCCACCGCCCAGCGCAGCACCTCCAGCGCGGGCGCGTCCTCCAGCGCACGCCCGGCGCGCTCGGCAAGCTCCCTCAACTCACCCTCGGAAAAGCTTTGCTGAGTGTTCGTCATGTCCGGGCGTCCCCTTCGTCGTCGCCCCGCTTCAGCCCCCGGGAGAGCAGCCCGAGGAACTTGAGCCGGAAGGCGCGATTGCAGGCTCCGCATTCCCAGGCGCCATGACCCTCCTCGCTCGGGCGCAGGTCCTCGTCCCCGCAGTAGGGGCAGTGGAACGGTGCGGCACGCTCGCTCACGACAGCGCCTCCTCGTCTGCCCGCGCGGCCCACGCGGCGAACCGCTCGCCGTCCGCGCGTTCGGCCTCGAAGCGGCGCAGGACCCGCTCGACGTAGTCGGGCAGTTCCTTCGACGTGACCTTCAGGCCGCGCACCTTGCGGCCGAAGCCCGCCTCCAGCCCGAGCGCGCCGCCCAGATGCACCTGGTAGCCCTCGACCTGGTTGCCGTCCTCGTCCACCACCAACTGACCCTTGAGACCGATGTCCGCCACCTGGATACGGGCGCACGCGTTCGGGCAGCCGTTGAGGTTGATGGTGATCGGCTCGTCGAACTCCGGCAGGCGGCGCTCCAGTTCGTCGATGAGGGCGCTGCCGCGCGCCTTGGTCTCGACGATGGCCAGCTTGCAGAACTCGATGCCGGTGCAGGCCATGGTGCCCCGGCGAAACGGCGAGGGGCTGACCCGCAGGTCCAGCGCCTCCAGACCGGCGACCAGCGAGTCGACCCGGTCGCCCTCCACGTCCAGCACGATCATCTTCTGCTCGGTGGTGGTACGGACCCGGCCGGAGCCGTGCTCTTCGGCGACACCGGCGATCTTCGCCAGCGTGGGGCCGTCGACCCGGCCGACGCGCGGGGCGAAGCCCACGTAGAAGAGGCCGTCGCGCTGGCGGTGCACGCCGACGTGGTCGCGCCAGCGCTCCACCGGCTGCTCGGGCGCCGGACCGTCGAGCAGCTTGCGGCCCAGGTACTCGTCCTCCAGCACCTGGCGGAACTTCTCCGGGCCCCAGTCCGCCACCAGGAACTTCAGCCGGGCGCGGTTGCGGAGCCGGCGGTAGCCGTAGTCACGGAAGATCGAGATGACGCCCTCGTGGACGTCGGCCACCTCGTCGAGCGGGACCCAGGCGCCCAGCCGGACGCCGATCTTCGGGTTGGTGGACAGGCCGCCGCCCACCCACAGGTCGAAGCCAGGCCCGTGCTCTGGGTGCTCCACACCGACCAGCGCGATGTCGTTGATCTCGTGCGCCACGTCCAGCAGGGGGGAGCCGGAGATCGCCGACTTGAACTTGCGGGGCAGGTTGGAGAACGCCTTGTTGCCGATCACCCGGCGCTGGATCTCCTCGATGGCCGGGGTGCCGTCGATGATCTCGTCCTCGGCGATCCCCGCGACCGGCGAGCCGAGGATCACGCGGGGGGTGTCGCCGCACGCCTCCGTGGTGGACAGCCCGACGTCCTCCAGACGCCGCCAGATCTCGGGCACGTCCTCGATCCTGATCCAGTGCAACTGGATGTTCTGCCGGTCGGTGATGTCGGCGGTGCCGCGCGCGAACTCCTGCGAGATCTCGCCGATCACACGCAACTGGGCGGTGGTCAGCCGGCCCCCGTCGATACGGACCCGCAGCATGAAGTACTTGTCGTCCAGCTCCTCCGGTTCGAGCACCGCGGTCTTGCCGCCGTCGATACCGGGCTTGCGCTGGGTGTACAGACCCCACCAGCGCATGCGGCCGCGCAGGTCGTTGGGGTCGATGGAGTCGAAGCCCCGCTTGGAGTAGATCGTCTCAATGCGTGTCCGCACATTGAGACCGTCGTCGTCCTTCTTGAACTGTTCGTTGCCGTTGAGCGGGGTGTGGTGTCCCGCCGCCCACTGGCCCTCACCACGGTGACGGCTCACCTTGCGGCGGGGCGCGGCGGCAGCGGGGTCCTGGGGACTCGGGGCCATGGTTCTACGTCCTTAGGAACAGGCAGTCAGGCGGGGGCTTCGGGTGGGCGGCTCTGGCCTGCGCGCTCTCGCGCACGCGGGCACGCCTGCGCGGCTTTGCGCTGAACGGGGGATGGAGAAGAGGTCGGCGGTGCTGGAGTACTCAGCTCGCCCGACACATGGCACTGGACATGCGGCCGAGGTCGACGTGGCGTCGACTCACCAGGGCGATCCCAGTTCCAGACATGACGGCAGCGTGTCACGCGCTTCTCCGGCCAGTCCAGCATTGTCCGTCATCTGGACGAATCTATTCTGAATGGCGAGACGGCTGCCGGGGTGACGTGCCGCTCAGTCGTCCAGGAACGCACCCGGCCACGGTCCCGGGGTCGGGAGGTCCGCCTCCAGCTCCACCTTCGTGTCGAACAGCGTGAAGCCGCGCCTCAGATAGTTGTCCAGCGCGTACGGCCCGTCCTTGCTGCACGTGTGCAGCCACACCCGCTTCACCGGGGTGAGATCCGGCCACCGGGCCGCCAGGTCCCAGGCGCGGGCGGTGCCCACCGACAGCAGATGTCCGCCGATGCGGCGCCCGCGGAACGCGGGCAGCAGCCCGAAGTAGGCGATCTCCACCACGCCCTCCCCGGTCGCCTCCAGCTCGACGTACCCGGCGGGCGTGCCCCGCTCGTACGCCACCCAGGTCTCCACGCCGGGCCTCGCCAGGTACTCCCGCCACCGGGCGTGGGTCCAGCCGAGCCGGTCGGTCCAGCGGATGTCGCCGCCGACCGAGGCGTACAGGAACCGGCTGAACTCGGGGGAGGGCACCTCGGCCCGTACGATCCGCAGCGCGTCGCCCTCGGGTGCCGCGGCGGGCAGGAGGTCGGACGGCGAGGTCTGTTCGAGGGACCAGGTGGTGACAGGGACGCTGCTCATGGGCTTCAGGGAATCATCCCGCCCACGCGGCTGTCGATCGCCGGCGATGTGGGCGCGGCTCAGTCCAGCGAGCGTTCCAGCGCGGCCAGCGGGACGGCGAACAGCATCCGGTCCGACAGCGACCACACCTCGCCGGTCTCCTGCCAGTACGACAGCGACACCGCCGACTCGGTCCAGCAGTGGTGCGAGCCGTCCGACCCGCACCGGGCGCCCTTCGCGCCGTCCGTGTCCTGCCGCCACAGCCCGCCCCTGCCGTCCTCGGCCCCGGGCAACTGGCCGGTGTACCAGGACGCGCCCGGCGCCCCGGCGTGCCGGTACGACAGCACGCCCCGCACGCCGCGTGCCTTGGTCCGGAAGACCTCGACGGCGTCGGCGTGCCCGGCGGAGTCGGTGGCGAGCAGGCCGGCCCGCGCGGGGGAGTCGCTGAACGCGTACCGCCACAGCCGGGCCCGGCGGGCGCCGTCCGGGGAGGTGCGCTCTGCCGCGACCAGGCTGTCCGGGGCGGCGCCGCGGTCCAGTGCCAGCGGTCCGGGACAGGGCGGGCGGCCACCCTCGCATCGGCCCTGCGTGTAGCGGTAGGAGCCCACGGCGGGCAGTACGTACCGGTACCCGGCCGCCGACCAGCCGTGCGGCACCCGGCCCACGGCGGGCTCGTTGGTGGTGGTGCGCTGGATGCGGTCCAGGTCGAAGACGTACAGCGCCTCGGCCCCGCCGCCGGACGCGCTGACCAGCAGCTTGCCGTGGTTCCACACCATGCCGGACACACCCGGGGCCAGGGGGCGGTAGTCCCGGCCGCCTGCGGCCGGCACCACCAGCAGGACCCAGCGGTAGACCGGGCGGGCGGGGTCGTCGAGATCGGTGAAGGCGACGCGGGTCAGGCCGCGCTCGGCCGGGCGCCCCGTGTCCGTGGCGTGGCTCCAGCCGGTCAGCACCACCCGGTGGCGGCCCCACACCCCGTCCTCGTCGGCGTCGCCGGAGGTGGTCACGGCGGCGGGACGCCAGGCGGTGTCGGCCGTGTCCGCCGGGTCCCAGCAGTAGGAACGGGTGGCCTCGGGGCTCAGCGGCAGTGAGGAGCGGTCGTCACCTGCGCAGTCGGCGCCCGCGCGCATCCGGCGGTCGGCGTCGCCGAGCACGGTGTCCACGCCGACCGGGCGGCCCATGGCCGCGGAGAGCCGGTTCAGCTCGGGGGCGGGCTCCAGGCGTTCCTCCAGGCGCAGCGGGGCGGTGTCGGAGGCGGCGGTGAGGGGCCTGAGCGCGCCGGGGTTCCCGGCCACCTCGGCCTGGGAGGTGCTGATCAGCGTGGCCGCCGCGGTGAGCGCCAGGCCGGTCCCGGTGAGGGCCGCGCGCAACGCCACGCCCCGTCTGCGCCTGCGGTGTCTGCCGCGCTGCTTCATGTCTCCTCCCGAGACGGGCCAACTGTGCCCGGCGATGGTCATGTTGCTCACCCGGCACTGGACGGACCCGTCTCGGATGCTACGGCAGCACACGCCGTACCGGGGCCAAGAGGCCGCAAATACCCGGAAGATGCCGGGTGCGCGGCAGGAGGCGCCCGGCGTGAAAGAGGGCGCTCGACGCGTCCTGAACGGCTACCACCACCATCACCAACCTCCCTTCGCCGCACGACGGTTCGGCGGCCGCCTGCGGCAACCAGCCCCCGGCCGGCGGCCCCGCCGCGCACGTGCCCGGCGGGGGCACGTGCGCTGACGTGGTCCGCCGATGTCCGCCACGCCGAAGAGCCGGCCGTCCCCGGGGCCGGGGAACACCCTCCGCGCATCGTCGGCGACAAGATGCAACCCCCTGCGACCCTGGTGAACCCGGCAGGGTGGCAGGAGACTTGACTCCCGCGCCGCCCGAGGGCGGCGTGCGCCCGGTCGCGGGCCCGTGCCGTGGGGGCGGTGCCGAGTCGGCGCGGCACCGCCCCCACGGCGCCGCACCGCCGGCCGGCGCCGTCGCGTGGCGTGCCCCGCGAGGTGAGGGGCACGTGGTGCGGCGGATACCGTTAGGACGTGCAGTCAGCAAGCGAATCCTCCAAGCAGCCCCACGGTCGCCTCCACCGGGCCAAGGCTCTCTACCGGAACGTCTCCAAACGGAGGACGGCCTGGCTGCTGCTGACGGACACCGTCAATTCCTGCATGGAGTACCGCATCCTGGGCCTCGCCGCCGAGGCCGCGTTCTTCACGCTGCTGTCCGTGCCCCCGCTGCTGCTCAGCCTCATCGGCCTGCTCGGCTACGTCGACGACTGGACCGGCGCCGACACCATCCACAGCCTGGAGACCAACCTCCTCGAAGCCTCCCGCACCGTCCTGTCCGACAAGGGCGTCAAGGAGATCGCCGAGCCGATCCTGGACGACGTGATGAAGGGCGGCCGGCCCGACGTCATCTCCATCGGCTTCCTGTTCGCCCTCTGGTCGGGCTCGCGCGCGGTGAACGTCTTCATCGACACCATCACCGTGATGTACGGCCTCGACGGCGTCCGGGGCATCGTCAAGACCCGGATCATGGCGTTCCTGCTCTTCGTGGTGGCCCTGCTGATCGGTTCGGTGGCGCTGCCGCTGATGGTGGCCGGGCCGGACGCGGTGGTCGGGGTGCTGCCCTGGTCGGCCACGCTCGTCCAGGTGCTGTACTGGCCGGTCGTCCTCGTGCTCTCCGTCGCCTTCCTGACCACGCTGTACCACGTCTCCGTACCGGTCCGCTCGCCCTGGATCGAGGACGTGCCGGGGGCACTGGTCGCCCTCGCCATGTGGGTGGTCGGCAGCCTCCTGCTGCGCGTCTACCTCACCCACACCATCGAGGGCGCCACCATCTACGGCTCCCTCGCCGCCGCCGTCGCGGTGCTCCTGTGGATCGGCGTGTCGGCGTTCGCCGTGCTGGTCGGTGCCGCTGTCAACGCCGCCATCGACCGGGTCTGGCCCGCCGCGGCCACGGCTGCCGCCCGCGAGGCCAACGAACGTCAGCGGGAGGCCCAGGTCGCGGACTACGTGGCCTGGGCGGCCGGACTGCGCGACGCCGACCCGGACGACCCCGACATGCCGTCCGAGTTCCCGGAACGCTGGTCCCGCTTCCTGCCCCCGGAGGACATCACCGGCCGGCTGCGCGGCCACACCAGGAGCGGCCACCAGCCGCCCGGGGATTCCGAGGACGACTGACCGTACGGACGGTCGGTGCGCCGGAATAGATCCACTCCGCGCGGCGCTCTGGCAGAAAGATGTGGTGCGTGCCGCCGCGGCGGCCGCACCGGCGACGAAGGGCTGGTGGGTCATGACGGCTGACCGGACGGGCCCGGTGGCCCGCACCCCGTACGGCGCGGTACGCGGCCGGTACGAGCACGGGAACGCGGTGTTCCGGGGAATCCCCTACGCGGCGCCCCCCTTCGGTCTCCGCCGCTTCCGCGCGCCCGAGCCGCCCGAGACCTGGGACGGCGTGCGCGACGCCGGAGCCTTCGGGCCGACCGCGCCGAAACCCCCGTACTCCGAGGCGTTCGCCCAGTACCTCTCCGATCCCTCGGTGCCGGGCGACGACTGCCTCAACCTCAACGTCTGGACCCCCGAGCCCGGCCCCGGCGCCCGCCTCCCGGTCCTGGTATGGCTGCACGGCGGGGCTCTGACCAGGGGCTCCTCGGCGGTACCGGTGTACGACGGCCGGGCCTTCGCCCGCGACGGCGTCGTCCTCGTCTCGGTCAACTACCGGCTCGGCGTCGAGGGCTACGGCCTCTTCCCCGACGCCCCCGCCAACCTGGGCCTGCGCGACCAGCTCGCGGCGCTGCGCTGGGTCCACGAGTCCATCGCGGCCTTCGGCGGCGACCCCGGCAACGTCACCCTGGCCGGGCAGTCGGCCGGCGCCATCAGCACGGGCGTCCTGATCGCGGCCCCCCAGGCGCGCGGGCTGGTCCGGCGCGCGGTGCTGCAGAGCGGAGCGCCGGAGGTCTCGGAGCGCGAGAAGGTACGGCGCATGGTGCGCCGGATGGCGACCCGGCTGAAGGTGCCCGCGACCGCCGCCGCCTTCGCCGAGGTCGACCGCGACCTGCTGCTGCGCACCCAGGCCGAGGCCGGCCGCCGCGGCAGCCCGGTCCTGGGCGGACCCGGCTTCGGACTCGTCGTCGACGGCGACCTCGTGCCCGCCGACCCGCTGACCGCCCTCACCGACGGCGACGCGGCGCCCGGCGTCGACCTGCTGATGGGCTGGACCCGCGACGAGTACCGGCTCTGGCTGGTGCCCGGCGGCCTGGTCGAGCACGTCGACCGGCTCGGCGCGGTCGCCCTGGCCGGCGCGATGGCCCGCTGTCACGTCGGCTCCGAGGTGCCGCGCGGTTACCGCGCCCTGCGGCCCGCCGCGGGCGCCGCCGAACTGGTCGGCCAGATGGTCACCGACCACATGCTCCGCCTGCCTCTCCACCGCCTGGCCGGCGCCCGCCCGTCCCGCTCGTACGTGTACGAGTTCGCCTGGCCGTCCCTCCTCCCGGCCCTCGGCTCCTGCCACTCCCTGGAACTCGGCTTCGTCTTCGACACCGGCGAGGTCGAGGAGGCCGTGAGACTGGCCGGCAAGGGCGCCCCGCAGTCCCTGGCCGACACCGTGCACGCCTCCTGGGTCGACTTCGCCACCACGGGAAGCCCCGGCTGGCCCTCCTGGGACCCGACCCACCCCACCCGCGTCTTCGACGTCGCCGGGCCTGAACTGGCCCACGGCCCCCGGGACGCGGAACTGGCCCTCTGGGCCCGCCCTGCCGTGCCCGGTCAGACCCCCTTCCCGGACCGGCTCGCGGCCGTGCGGCGGCTGCGCCGGTCCCCGGTGCTCCGCAGGCGCTGAGCCGGAAGGTCAGCCGCGGCCCAGCGCCCGGGCGATCGCGGTGATCGTCTCGGGGCCCACGCGGCAGCAGCCGCCCACGAGGCGGGCGCCCGTGGCCGGGAAGGCGGGGGTGAGGGTGGGGGAGTCGTCCCAGGCGCGGGTCCGGGCGTTCCAGGTCTCGCCGCTGTTGGGGTAGACGACCACGGGCTTTCCGGTCGTCCGGGCAGCTGTCCGCACCGCGTGCGGGACGTCCTCGGGGGCGCAGCAGTTCACGCCCACCGCGACGATCTCCTCGGCGTCGGCGGCCAGGGCGAACGCCTCCTCCAGCGGCTGGCCGGCGCGGGTGCGGCCGCCGTCGATGCTGTAGGAGAGCCAGGCGGGGACGCCCAGGCCGCGCACCGCCCGCAGCAGGGCTTCTGCCTCGCCGGTGTCCGGGATCGTCTCCAGGGCCAGGACGTCGGGCGCGGCCTCGGCGAGGACCTCCAGACGAGGACGGTGGAAGCGCTCCAGCTCGGCCCGGGTCAGGCCGTAGCGGCCCCGGTACTCGGAGCCGTCCGCGAGCATCGCGCCGTACGGGCCGACCGACGCGGCCACCCACAGGGGACGGGCGGCCTCCGCGCGCCGGGCGGCCTCGCGGGCCAGTTCCACGCTGGACGCCATCATGCGCGCGGCCTCCGCCCGGCCGGTGCCCCGCCTCCTGAAGCCCTCGAATGTGGCCTGGTAGCTGGCCGTGATCGCCACGTCGGCGCCGGCCCGGTAGTAGGCGAGGTGGGCCTCGGTGATCGCCTCCGGGGCCTCTGCGAGCAGGCGCGCGGACCACAGTTCGTCGCTCAGGTCGTGGCCGGCCGACGCCAGCTGGTTGGAGAGGCCGCCGTCCAGGACGAGCGGCGGGCCCTCGGCGAGGGCGGTGGCCAGGTCGGTGCTCATCCCTCGACGCTAACCGAGGTGAGGGCCTCGGTGAGCCGGTCCGCGAACTCCTCCGGGTGCTCCAGCGTGCCGAGGTGGCCGCCGGGGAGTTCCAGCAGGGGACCCGGGGACAGGAACTCGGCTGTGGCGTAGGGGAGACGGCCGCGTGAATCCGCTCCGGCCGCGAGCGTCAGCCGGGTGAGCGCGGGTGGGGGGACGTACGCGGTGAACGGGCGCAGGACATGGGCGAGGAAGACGCCCATCGGGGTCGCGTCCGGGCCCTCGGCGGGCGGCCGCCCCGCGCCGTCCAGCGCGGCGATCAGCTCCCTCCGTCGTTCCGCCCCGTCCGGCAGCACCAGCGCGCACGGCGGCTCGTGCGCGACCACGTGCGCCGCTCGTGCCGGGTACCGCGCCGCCAGCGCGAGCGCCGCGATCCCGCCCGAGCTGGTCCCGAAGACGTACCCCCGCTCACCGGGCGGCAGCACGGCGGCCAGCACCCGGTCCGCGCCGTCGGCCCAGTCCTTCGGCCGCTGGTCCGGCACCGGCTGCCCGAGCCGCCCGTGTGCCAGGCCCAGCGGGTCGTACGTCACCACGGTGAACCGGCGTGCCAGCCGCGCGACCAGCGGGCCCAGCCCCATCGGATGCCCGGCGCCGCCCGGCAGGAGCAGCAGCACCGGGCCGGTACCGGTGACGTCGAAGTGGGGGGTCGTCACCCGCTCTCCCTCGGCCAGTGTTCGAGCGCCCGGTGCAGCGCCTCGACGCCCTTGTCCCAGGAGGCGTCCACCGCGCGGCCGGCGCCGAAGCCGCCCGCCGACTCCAGGACGCAGTAGCCGTGGAAGGTGCTGCGCAGCAGCCGTACCGCGTCCGTGAGGTCGGGCTCCGAGAGGCCGTAGGCGCGCAGCATCCCGTTGGTGATCTCGGCGGTGCGGCGCAGGGCGGGGGAGTCCGCGACCAGGGACTGGTCGACGCGGATCTGGGTGGCCGCGTACCGGCCGGGGTGCTCCAGGGCGTAGGCGCGGTACGCGTTCGCGAAGGCCGCCAGCGCGTCCCGGCCCGCGCGTCCGGCGACCGCCGCCGCGATGCGGTCGATCAGCTCGCCGCCCGCGTACAGCGCCAGCCGGGTGCGCAGGTCGTTCAGGTTCCGGACGTGCGAGTACAGGCTCGCGTCCTTCACCCCGAAGCGCCGGGCCAGCGCGGAGAGGGTGACCTGCTCGAAGCCGGCCTCGTCCGCGAGCTCGGCGGCGGCCGCGACCAGCCGGCCGGCCGTGATCCCGGCACGCGCCATGACCCACCTCCTTGGATTCCTAGCCCAAATCCTAGAGGGTCTAGGAAAGAATCTCCCGCACAAACGCGTTGGCGAACTTCCCCGCCGGGTCCAGCCCGGCCGCCAGTGCCCGGAAGCCGGCCAGCCTCGGGAACCGCTCCCGCACCACCGCCGACGGCATCTCGAACACCTTCCCCCAGTGCGGCCGGGCGTCCAGCGCGCCGAGCGCGGCCTCCACCGCGCGGACCACGGGGAGTACGGCCGCCGCGTCCTCGATCCAGGTGAAGTGCAGCGCCACCGAGTCGCGCCCGTACGCCGGGCTGAGCCACTGCGTGTCGGCCGCGACCGTACGGACCTCGCAGGTCAGCACCACCCCGGCGAGCGCCTTCCGGATCGCGTGCAGGGCATGCAGCGCCACCATGGCGTCCGCCCTCGGCAGCAGGTACTCCGACTGGAGTTCCGATCCGCTGCTCGGCGTGAACTCGGCCCGGAAATGCGGCAGCCGCTCGTGCCAGGGGCCGGGCACGCCGCCCTGCTCGGTGCAGTTGACCGCGGGCATCCCCGGCACCGGATGCATCGCCCCGGCCGCGGGCTCCGCCCACGGGAAGTCCACCGGGGCCTGGTCGGTGCGCCGCTTCAGCCACACCTGCCGGAACCCCGGTGCCCGCCAGTCGGTGAACAGGCTCACGCTGTACGCCGAGGCCGCGACCGTCTCGTACTCCAGTCCGTCCAGGGGGAGTTCGGCGAAGACGTGCTGCTCGACCTCGTACGCCGGTTCCAGGTCGAGGGTGAGCGCGGTGACCACGCCGAGCGCGCCCAGCGAGGTCACGGCGCCGTCGAAGCGGGCGTCGTCGCGGGCGATCCGCAGCGTGCCGCCGTCCGCCGTCACCAGTTCCACCTCGCGCACCGCCGAGGCGAGCGGCCCGTTGCCCACGCCGGAGCCGTGGGTGCCCGTCGCCACCGACCCGGCGACCGAGATGTGCGGCAGGGACGCCATGTTGGCGAGGGCCAGCCCGTGCGCGTGCACCGTGCGGGCCAGCTCCGCGTACCGGACGCCGCCCCCGACCCGTACCGTCCGGGCCGTCGTGTCCACGTCGATCACCGGGGGCAGCCCGGCCACCGACAGCAGCACGCCCCCGGTGCCGGGGTCCGCGATCCGGTTGAAGGAGTGCCCGCTGCCCAGCACCCGCACCCGCGCGCTGCCCGCCACCAGTGCCCGCAGCGCGTCCGGCGAGGCGGGCCGGTGGAACTCGTCGGCCGTGTACGTGATGTTCCGTGCCCAGTTGGT
The DNA here is from genome assembly GCF_053596035.1 of Streptomyces sp. NPDC001781. Taxonomy (NCBI): domain Bacteria; kingdom Bacillati; phylum Actinomycetota; class Actinomycetes; order Kitasatosporales; family Streptomycetaceae; genus Streptomyces; species Streptomyces sp. NPDC001781. The sequence continues at coordinate 37,213 of NZ_JBSFFI010000009.1, forward strand.
GACCGCTCGCGCCGACCTGGTCATCCCTGCCGTCCCTCCCGAGAGTGCCTGTGCCCAGACCCTCTCATCACCGCCGCGACCTGCGAAGACCCGGACCGCGGACAACACGTCGCATGCCTCACGGCCCCCCCGGGAGGGCTTGCCGGGAAGTGGGGGCATACGGTGTGAGATGTACGTGTGAGCCGGGACCTTAGCCGGAGGAGACAGGGATGGGCAGCCGCACCGCGCTGGTCGAGGATCTGATGGAGCGGTTCCCGCATGTGCCGCGGGAGGCCGTCTTCAAGGAGGACCTGCTCCGGGGCGGAGTCGCCTTCGACGCCTCGGCCCTCAGCGACAACGAGAGCGGCGAGGTCAAGCCGAAGTCCTACTTCATCTTCTCCTTCGACCACGGCACCCTGCCCGAGCTGGGCGAGGCCGCGCTCCGCAGGCCCCCGGAGGAGATCATCCTCACCGGCGGCCCCTACGACCTGCGCCGTACCGTCGTCTCCGTACGCGTGAACCCCGCCTCCCCCTACCGGGTCGCCGCCGACGAGCACGGCCAGCTCGGCCTCTACCTCGACGGCAAGCGGATCTCCGACGTCGGCGTGCCGCCGATGCCGGAGTACTACCGCCACAAGCTCTCCAACGGGAAGTCGGTCATGGAGGTCGCCCCGACCATCCAGTGGGGCTACCTGATCTATCTGACCGCCTTCCGCGTCTGCCAGTACTTCGGCGCCAAGGAGGAGTGCCAGTACTGCGACATCAACCACAACTGGCGCCAGCACAAGGCGGCGGGCCGGCCGTACACGGGCGTGAAGGACGTCGACGAGGTCCTCGAGGCGCTGGAGATCATCGACAGGTACGACACCGCGAAGATCTCCACCGCGTACACACTCACGGGCGGCGCGATCACGACGAAGGTCCAGGGACTGGACGAGGCCGACTTCTACGGGCGGTACGCCAAGGCCATCGAGGAGCACTTCCCGGGCCGCTGGATCGGCAAGGTCGTCGCCCAGGCGCTGCCCAAGCCGGACGTCCAGCGCTTCAAGGACTACGGCGTACAGATCTACCACCCCAACTTCGAGGTGTGGGACGAGTACCTGTTCAAGATGTTCTGCCCCGGCAAGGAGCGGTACGTCGGCCGGGACGAGTGGCACAGGCGCATCCTGGACTCCGCCGACGTGTTCGGTGCGCGCAACGTGATCCCCAACTTCGTGGCGGGCGTGGAGATGGCCGAGCCCTTCGGCTTCACCACCGTCGACGAGGCCATCGCCTCCACCACCGAGGGGCTGCGCTTCTTCATGTCGCACGGCATCACGCCCCGGTTCACCACCTGGTGCCCCGAGCCCACCACCCCACTGGGCAAGGCCAACCCGCAAGGCGCGCCGCTGGAGTACCACATCCGGCTGCTGGAGGCCTACCGCAACACCATGGACGACTTCGGCCTCTCCTACCCGCCCGGCTACGGGCCGCCCGGCCCCGGCAACGCGGTGTTCTCCGTCAGCTCCTTCATGGACAGCCTCTCCGCCGAGGAGCCGGTGGAGGTCTGAACCGGCCGCCGGCCCGGTGTCATGAACCGCCGGGCGCCCGCTTCCGTATCCTCCGGCGGAGTGGCGGGCGCGCGGCGGACGAGCACGCTCACGCCGGGCGACGAGCCGCTCACCCGATCTGCCGGACGCGCTTGTCAGCCCGGCGGCGGCGTGAGAGGCTCCTGCCTCCGCGAGGCCCCAACTCCACCATCATTGTGGTGAGTTGCCCCTCGCTCGTGGACGCTGGAGACCGATGCCCGATCTGCCGCCACCTCAGGACGCCGCCGAAGCGGCGCTGTTCACCGAGTGCTGGGACGCGGTGCTCTCCTACGCCGACCTGTGCACGGCCGGAGCGGGGACGGCGCACCAACTGGCCGACGAGGCCTTCACGCTGGGGATGCGCGAGCTGAGGGCCGCGCAGGGTGCCGTGCGCGGCCGTACCGCCCGGCTGCCGGCCGTCCCCCAACTCCTGACCGCCGTGAGGGAGACGGCGGCCGGCTGGGAGAGCGCGGGCAGGGGACACAAGCTCGACCCCGACCTCCGCCTCTGGCTCAGCTCCGAGGCGGCCGCCCGCTACACGGGTCCTCCGCCGGGCCGCCCCATCGCGCTGCGCGGCCTGCGCGACATGCCCGAGGCCGACGCCACGCTGCTCTGGCTCGCCGAGGTGGAGTCGCTCCCGCTGCCCGGCGTCGCCCGCCGGCTGGGGCTCGACCCGCTCACCGCGGGCGCCGAACTCGACCAGGTCCGTGTGCTGTTCCACGACCGCTGCCACCGCGCCCACCGCGACGGCCCGCTGGACAGCGAGTGCCGCAGCTACGCCCGCCTGCTGGACGCCGTCACCCGCTCGCCCGGCGCCGAGACCCCCGAGGACCTCTCCCGCCATCTCGCCACCTGCGTCCCGTGCGCCGAGGCCGCGGCCTGCCTGCGCCTGCACGGCGGCGGTCTTCCGGCCGCGCTCGCCGGCGGTGTCATCGGCTGGGGCGCCCTCGCCTACCTCGAACGCCGCCGCCGCGCCGCCGAGGCCCGCCTCGGACCGGGCGCGCCCGCGGGGCCGGGAGCGCGCACGGACGACGACGCGGCGCGCGGCCGCGTCCTGCGCGGCAGCCTCCTCGCCGCGGCGGGCCTGCTGTCGGCGGTGGCCCTGGGGGTCTCCCTGATGCCCTTCGGCACCCCGGACGAGGCCGACGTCTCCGCCCGCGACGACCAGAAGCCGGTCGCCGCCCCGGACACGCCGTATCCCGCCCCCACCCCGGCCCCCTCCCGCTCGGCCGCCCCGGCGACGTCGCGTACGGTCCCGGTCTCCGCCTCCCCGCTCCCGACCCGGTCCCGCAGACCGGTGCCCCCGGCGCCGAAGCCCTCCGCGACCCCTTCCCCCACGCCCGTCCCCACCACCTGCCGTGTCGTCTACCACCTGGACGACGAGTGGAGCGACGGTTTCCGGGCCGGCCTCCGCATCACCACCGACACCCCCCTGTCCGACTGGCGGCTGACCTGGACCTTCCCCGACGGCCAGCACATCGGCCAGACCTGGGACGCCACCTCGCACCAGACGGGCGCCCAGGTCACGGCGGAGGCCGAGTACTACAACCGGTCGGTGGCCGCCCGCGGAACGGTCGCGTTCGGCTTCGTGGGGACACGGGGCGGGGAGAATGGGGCGCCACGGGCGTTCCGGCTCAACGGGGAGCCCTGCGCGAACAGTTGAGCGAAGTCGCTGGCCGGCCGAGCCGCTCGTGGAAGCGGTGGGCGTCGGTGCGGGCCGAGCCCGGAGCGAGCTGGAGCAGTCGGCAGCCCTGACGGCGGGACCCGTCGACACCCCGCTGGACGAGCCGGGCACCGAGGCCGTGGCCGCGCTCGGAGCCGTGGATCCGTACGCCCTCGACGGCCGAGCGGGTCGAGCCCTCGGGCGGGACGGAACCGGCAACGACCGCGAGCCGGAGCCTGCCGAGGGCTGTGCCGTCACGGTCGGCGACGATCAGCAGCCGCTTCAGGTCACTTTGCGTTCGCTCACAGTCGGACCGGTGAGGAGCCGGATCGTCCGGCGACTCGCGGGCGGCCCCCAGCGCGTCGTCCGCGATCACGGCGGCGACGGCCGAGAGGGCGTCCCCCCTCTGGCGACACGGATGCCGATAGTGGTCATACGACTCATAACGACCAAATACCCCATCCGTGAGACGGCTGCCCGACCGGAGGTGGATCACTGTCGTTCAGGCTCGGTTCACCTGCCAACATCCAGTAATGAAGCGGAGGTTGGAATCTTGGATTCCGTGAGTCATCTCACAATGCGAGCCGTTGCAGCCCCGCCTCCCGTCGCGCAAGATCGCATCGGGGTGTGCCGGGGGGCCCGAATCCGATCCGGATCGTGTGGTCACCACCCGGCCGTAACCAACTGAGGATGGGGGAGTCCTGCATGTCTACGGCCCTTGATGTTCACGCCTGGGAACTTTCCGAGCAGGGGTACACGCTGCTCGGGGGGATCGCCACGGACGAGGAGGCCGCCGCCGCGATCGGCGCCTTCGGTGATCTGGTTCCGCAGTACGACGGCTCGCTGCGCTACCAGGTGAAGGCCGCTCCCGGATTCGAGGAGCGCCGCTACTCCAAGAGCGTCAACACGATCCTGGTGCACACCGAGGCGCCGGGCTGGAACCCGCCGCCCACCTACCTGGCCCTGCATTGCCGGGTCCAGGCCACCTGCGGCAGCGGCCACACCGAACTCGCCGACATGCGGCAGTTCGTCGCCTCACTGCCCGAGCTCGACCGGGCCGCTCTGTACGAGCGCACGATCGACTGGATCGGCCACAACACGGGGGGAGTCGGCACCGAAGGGGTGCGTCGCCCGGTCGTCGAAGTCACCGCCGGCGGCCAGGAGATCCTGCGCTTCAGCTACAACCTGCTGACCACCGGCCAGTACGACCCGCCGGTCGACGCCTCCGTCGACCCCGAGCAGCTGCCGCTCGGTAGCTTCGGTATCCGCCTCGCCGAACAGGCCGAGGCGTTCTTCCGGGAGAACCGCGTCTCGGTGCTCATCCCCGAGGACCACGTCCTGGTCTGGGACAACCAGCGCATGGTGCACGCCCGTTCCGCCTACGAGGACAAGCGGCGCCATCTCACCCGTTACTGGATCGCCGCCCAGCGCTGACCCGCGCCGGCCGCCGGCCCACCGCGCGCTGCGACAGCCGCCAGTGGGCCGACCGGGCTCCGCGGCCCCCCGCCGTACGGAGCCCCGTCGCCAGCTCACCGATATCTCGACCAGGTAAGGCCAGAACCATGACTGACGTCCGGAACGAGCCGGTTCAGTACGAAGAGTTCCCGACCGGACTGCCGGAGGAGCTCCAGGGGCTGCCCGAGGGCGTTCCCCGCCACAACCCCGACGACCAGATCGAGAGCGCCGTCATCCGCCGCCTCGTCGGCAACTGGCAGCGGCGCGCCACCGTCAAGCGCGACGAACCGAACCTCGACGACCTCTTCGAGCTCGACCGCCCGGACTACCCCGAGCGGATCCTGCCCTTCCGCGACCACCCCACCTTCCAGGCGCTCGACCCCGAGAAGAAGAACCGCCTGCTCAGCTGGTCCTGGATCGCGTACAACCGGCACACCATCATGGCCGAGCAGAAGGTGGCCAACCCCGCCTTCGCCCTGGTCATGGAGGGCGAGTACCCCGAGCTCCAGGACGAGGCGCTCAACATCTCGCTGGCCCAGGCCATGGTCGACGAGCAGTACCACACGCTGATGCACCTCAATGCCAGCGCCGTCACCCGCCGCAAGCGTGGCTGGGTGATGCCCGATCACGAGCTGCCGGTCTCCCACACGGCGCGCGAGCACCTGCGCCTGCGCGAGAGCGCGTCCGAGCGCTGGCAGGCCTCGCTGACCACCCTCGCCTTCGCGACGGTCTCCGAGATCTCCATCAACGCCTACCTGGACCTGCTCGCCGACGACCCGGACATCCAGCCGATCAACAGCAGCACGGCCAAACTGCACAACCGGGACGAGTACTGCCACGCCTCGATCTCCGCCGTGCTGGCCGAGGTCGTCCACGACCGCCTCGACGAGAAGAAGCAACGCTTCTTCCGCGACATGCTCTTCGAGGGGCTGGAGGCATTCGTCGCCACCGACTACACGACGTGGCACCGGATCATGGACCTCGTCGGTGTCGAGGGCGGGCACGAGATGCTCCACGACTGCCAGGCGGAGCAGAGCCGCAGTCGTCTCGTCCGCGACTACACCGGTCTGCACACTCTGATCGAACGCATGGGCGTCCAGGATCTCGTCGAGTTCGACTGGTCCAAGTCCCACGTCGCGCGCTGAGCGGGAATCGAGCAACCTGGTGAAGCACTACGTGAACGAGCGCCTGGCACAACTCGCGCTGGACCGAGGCATGCCGGACGAGTACGTCCGAGACCTGCGCGTGGTCTCCAGCGTCCTGCCCTTCAAAGTCAACGAGTACGTGGCCGACGAGCTGATCGACTGGTCGGCCGCGCCGGACGACCCGATCTTCCGGCTCACCTTTCCGCACCGCGACATGCTGCCCGCGCCGGTCTTCGACCGGATGGCGGCGCTGCTGGACGCCGGGGCGCCGCGCGCCGAGCTGCGCGAGGCCGCCACCGCCGCCCAGCGGGACCTCAACCCGCACCCGGGTGGCCAGCTCGAGTCCAACGTGCCCACCCTCGACGGACGTCGGCTGGACGGCCTCCAGCACAAGTACGCCGAGACGGTGCTGGTCTTCCCCTCCCAGGGGCAGACCTGCCACTCGTACTGCGGATACTGCTTCCGATGGGCGCAGTTCGTCAGCCAGCAGGACCTGCGCCAGGCGCTGCGCGACCCGGCGGATCTCACGGGTTACCTGGCCCACCACCCCGAGGTCACCGACGTGCTGTTCACCGGCGGCGACCCGATGATCATGCGTACCGACGTGGTGCGCCGCTGGGTCGAGCCGCTGCTGGCGCAGACACCGTCGGTGCGCACCCTGCGGTTCGGCACCAAGGCGCTGTCGTACTGGCCGCAGCGGTTCACCACCGGCCCCGACGCGGACGACCTGCTGCGGCTGATCGAGGAGTGCGTCGCGCAGGGCCGGCACGTGGCCCTCATGGCGCACTTCTCGCACCCGCGGGAGCTGGAGACGGACCAGGTGCGCGAGGCGATCGCCCGGATCCGTGCCACCGGCGCCGAGGTACGGGCGCAGGCCCCGCTGGTCGCGCACGTCAACGACGACCCGGCCGCCTGGTCGCGGATGTGGCAGCTCCAGGTCGAACTGGGCGTCATCCCCTACTACATGTTCGTGGAGCGCGACACCGGGGCGAGCAGCTACTTCGGCCTGCCCCTGACCCGCGCCCTCGACATCTACCGCGAGGCCGTCCGGAGCGTCTCCGGCCTGGCCCGCACCGCCCGCGGCCCGGTGATGTCGGCCGGTCCCGGCAAGGTCATGCTGCACGGGACCACGGAGGTGGCGGGCGAGAAGGCGTTCGTCCTCAGCTTCCTCCAGGCCCGCCGGCCCGAGTGGGTCGGGCGGCCGTTCTTCGCGGCGTACGACGAGCACGCGCAGTGGTACGACGAGCTCAAGCCGGTCTCCTTCGGCACGACCCTGCCGACGGGCGCGGGAGATCAGTGGTGAGGCTCCACGTCCACGAGATCCGTCTCACGGACCACGACGTCTGGCGCAGCGCCCGCGAGGCGATCCCGGTGCAGCCGGGCGTGCTGGTGGAGCTGACGGCGGGCGGTCGGTCCGGCTTCGGCGAGGCCTCGGCCTTCATGACCGACCACTACAACTCCTCGCTCGACGCCCTGCACGCTTCGCTGCGCTCCGTCGCGGGCACCCTGCGGGACCTGCCGGCCGACGACCCCGAAGGGGCGTGGTCGGTGCTGTCCCCGCGGCTGGCCGGCGCCCCGTTCGCCCTGGCCGCGCTGGACGTGGCCGCGCACGACCTGTCGGCCCGGCTGGCGGGCGTACCGCTGTGGCGCCGGCTCGGCGCCGAGCGCCCGGGGGAGCTGCGCTCCAGCTACAGCATCGGGCTGGACGAGCCCGACGTGATGGTGCGCAAGCTGCTTCAACGGCCGGGCTGGCCCGCGTACAAGGTCAAGCTGGCCGCCCCCGGCGACCTGCACATCCTGAGGGCGCTGCGCGAACACACCGACGCACCGTTCTTCGTCGACGGAAACTGCGGCTGGGAGCCTGCCGCGACGGCCGCCGTGCTCGGCGCGATGGCCGACCTCGGCGTGACGCTGCTGGAGCAGCCCTTCCCCCGCGAGTCCTGGGCGGAGGCCAAGGCGCTCAAGGAGGTGTCCCCGATCCCGGTCTACGCGGACGAGAGCATCACCGGGCCGCACGACCTCGACGCCTGCGCCGAGGCGTTCCACGGAGTGAACCTCAAGCTCATGAAGGCCGGCGGCATCACGCCGGCCCTGCGGATGCTGCGCGCGGCACGTGCCGCGGGACTCGGCACCATGCTCGGCTGCATGCCGGAGTCGAGCGCGGGCGTGTCGGCCACGGCCCACCTCGGCCCGTTCGTCGACCACCTCGACGCCGACAGCATCGCGCTGCTGGCGGTGGACACCGGCACCGGCCTCCTGCTGGACGACGCGGGCGGCATCACGCTGCCCGAGGTACCCGGGACGGGCTTCGTGCCCGACTACCGCGGGCCGGCCTTCACCGTGCGCCCCGCGGCGGCCGGCCGGGACGGCGACGAGCTGTCCCTGCACCGTGACGGCACCGCCCTGGCCTCGGTGCGGCTCCGGGACCGGCCGGCGCCCGGCAGCGTACCGCCTAGCACGGTCCGGCAGTTCGACGTCCTGACCGCGCCGTCCGCGGGCCCGGCGACCGCCGAAGAGCTGGCGGCGCTCGTCCGCGGAGCGGTCACCCGTGCGGTGGCCGACGGAGCGGACACCCTCTGGCTCTGGTCCGGACACGACGGCGTACGGGAAGCCTGCCGCGCGGCTGGTTTCCACGCCCTGCCGAGCTCCACCGGAACCGATGGCGGCGGCGGTCACGACAGCACCCTCCCGGACGGCCACGGCCCGTCCTCCCCCATGGTCTGGAAGGCGAACGAACCCGCATGACCCACACGCACGACGTGCCGCACCCGGCGGCCGCCGGGCCCGCCACGGGCACCGCTGCCCCAGCCGCGCCGCTGCTCCCGGCCGCAACCGCCGTGACCCTGGCCGAGACCGCCCTGACCCGCGCCGGCCTGTCCACCGAGGACGCCCGGGACGTGGCGCAGGCCCTCACCGACACCTCGCTGCGCGGCATCGACACCCACGGCCTGCGGCTGCTGCCGCAGTACCTGGACGAGCTGGCCGACGCGATCGCCACCGCCCGCCCGGAGATCCGGACCGTCAAGGACAGCGGCGCGGCCGTGATGCTCGACGCCGACGGTGCGCTCGGCGTGGTCGCGGGCCTGGCCGCCGCCCGGATCGCTGCCGAGCGGGCCCGCAGCCACGGCGTCGCCGCCGTGGGTGTCCGCAACTCCAACCACTTCGGCGCGGCCTCCGTCTACAGCCGCCACCTGGCCCGGCAGGGCCTGGTCGGCATCGTGACGACCTCCGCCGCCTCGCGGGTGGCCCCCTTCTCCGGGACCGAACCGCTGTACGGCACCAACCCGCTGAGCTTCGCCGCCGCCGTCGAGCACGACGAGTTCGCCCTGGACATGGCGACGAGCCAGGTCTGCTTCGGCGAGATCAAGGAGCGCCGCAAGCAGGGCCGGGCGCTGGACGCCGGCTGGGCCACCGACGTCGAGGGCCGCCCGACCACCGACCCGGACCAGGCGTACGCCCTCTCTCCGCTGGGCGGTTACAAGGGGCAGGGCCTGGCCATGGTGGCCACCCTGCTCGGCGCGGTGCTGACCGGCTCGCCGGCCGACTGGGAGCTGGAGCACATCGGCGCCTCCACTCCCGGCCGCAGCCGCGGCATCGGCCACCTGGTCGTCTGCCTGGACCCGGCCGCCTTCGCGGGCCAGGAGGACTTCGCGGCGGGGCTCACCAGCATGCTCGACACCACCCGGGGCACCCGGCCCGGGGCCGACGCCGACCAGCCCGTCCAAGTGCCCGGCGACCCGCAGCGGCGGATCGCCGCCGAACGGGCGGAGCTGGGCATCCCGCTGGACCCGCACACCGCTTCGGCCTTCGCGGAGCTCGCGGCGGAGCAGGGCGTGGCCTGGCCGGAGGTGCCCGCATGATCCTCGTCCTGCTCAGCCCGCGCAACGCGGGCCTGCCGTTCGCCGGTTGGCTGCGCGAGGAGTCGGGCCGGCTGCTGGCCGTCACCGCCGAGGGCGTGGCCACCGGGCCCGGCTTCGCCGACGTCGAGCGGGTCCCTGACTACACCGACGACGCCGCCGTCCTCGAGGCCGCTCGGCGGATCGCCGGCCGGCACGCCGTCACGCGCGTCCTGGCCCTGGCCGAGGTGGACGTCGAGCGGGCGGCGGCGCTGCGCGCCGATCTCGGCCTGCCCGGCCAACTCCCCGAAAGCGCCCGCGCCTACCGCGACAAGGTGCTGATGAAGGAGCTTGCCGCGGCGGGCGGAGTGCCGGTACCGCCGTTCGCGGCGGTCGCCTCCCCGGCCGACGTCGAGGCGTTCATGGCCGCGCACCCGGGCCCGGTCGTGGTCAAGCCGCGCGGCGGATCCGGTTCGACCGGCGTCGAGGTGCTGCACGACCCGGCGCGGGTCGAGGAACTGGCCGACCGGCTGACTGCCGGGGACCACGAGGTCGAGGGGTACGTCGCCGGCCGGATGTGCCACGTGGACGCGCTGCAGGTCGGGGGGGAACCCGTCGTGTGCGTGCCGTCCGCCTACACCGACGGCGGCTGCCTGTCCCACTGGACCGACACGGGCAACGGCAGCTGGACGCTGCCCGCCGACGACCCCCTGTACGAGAGGCTGGTCGCGGAGACCTGGAAGCTGGTGGGCGCGCTGCCGGCCGCCCCCGCACTCTTCGTGCACGCCGAGTTCTTCGTGACGGACTCCGGCGGGATCGTGCTCTGCGAGATCGCCGGCCGGGTGGGCGGCACCCCTATCCCGGCCATGCTGGACGCCCTGCTCGGACTCGACCCGCGGCACCTGTGGGCCAGGATCGAGTGCGGGCTGCCGGTGGACCTGGACGCCGTCCGCGCACACGCCGCCGCCGCGCCGCTGGTGGCCAACTTCGGCCTGCCGCCGCGCAACGGCCGCATCGTCCGGCTGCCCGCCGAAGCTCCGGCCGGGACCCGGGAGTTCACCGTCCTCGCGCAGCTCGGCGAGGACTGGGGCGGCGCCCGCTACGCGGGCCGCAAGTCCGGCGACTTCATCGCGACCTGGCTGGTCGAGGCCGAGAACGCACAAGAGCTGCTCGCCCTGCTCGACAAGACGAGCGCGGCGGCGGAGGCCGGCTTCGGCTGGGAACGTGCAGCGGACGAGGCGGACTTCCCGGAGGCGGCCCGGTGAGCGACCTGACCGCCGAGCTCCTCGACCCCGACCGACGCCCCACCGCCGCCGAGTTCCCCGCCCTCGCCGCGCCCGCGGTGATCTGGGACGACGACCGCTGGTGGCGCTTCACCGAGCGCACCGACCTGCACGAGGTCCGCTACCTCGCCGTGCGTGAGGCCGGCGAACTGGTCGCCCTCGCCCCCCTGCTCGTCACCCGCGACGGAGGCGGCCTGCTCTTCTACGACACGCCCAGGATGACCGGCGAGCTCAACGCCTTCGGCGCCCCGGAGCTGCTGACCCCGCGGGAGAAGGAACGCTGGGACGCGCTGGCCGGCCGGCTGGCCGAGGCCCGAACCGGCCAGTACCCCTCGCTCGCGCTCGGCGTGTTCGGCTCGCACCACGGCATCGTGCACGCTGCCGGCCGCGACGCGGACGGCCGGGCCCGGGTCCTCGCCGAGCTGCCGCGACTGCTGGACGAGGCCGCCGACCAGCTCCACTGCCGCAGCAGCTCCCTGCTGTACGCCACCGACGAGCAGGCCGCGGTCCTCGGCCCGGCGGCTGAGGCCCGCGGACACGTCCCGGCCGTGCTGGGAGCCGAGTCCGTCCTGCGACTCGAGGCGCCGGACTGGGACGCGTACCTGGCGGGTCTGGCCAGCCGCAAGCGCAGGCGCGCCAATCGCGAGCTGCGCGAGTACGCGCAGGCCGGCTTCCGCACCGTGGTCCGAGAGGGACCGCAGGCGCTGTCGGACCCGATCGTCGACCTCCAAGTCGCCCTGAGGGCCAAGTACGGGCTGCCCGGCGGACGGCCGCGCGTCCAGCGGGACTTCGACGCCATCCGGGAGACCGTCGGCGACAGCTGCCTCGTCCTGAGCGCCGAACGCGACGGCGAGACACTCGGGTTCGTCCTGTACCTGCGGGCCGGCCAGGCCCTGTACGGGCGGACCGCGGGCTTCGACGACGACCGGGCCAAGGGCGTCTACTTCGCCCTCACCTACCACGAGACGATCCGCTGGGCGCTGGCCCACGGCGTGCGTGAGATCTGGTACGGCCTCGCCGCCTACGAGGCCAAGAAGCTGCGCGGCTGCGACCTCGAAGCGCGGCACGGCTGGTTCCGCTTCACCGGCGAGGGCCGTGCCGACCTCGAGGAGACCGTACGACTGCAAGGCGCAAGCGAGCACGACCGGCTGCTCGGCCTCGGGCAGGACAGCACCACCTCACAAGGAGACTGAGCAAGCATGCCACTGACCCCGACACCGTTCATCTGGATGGACGGCGAGCTGGTCCCCTGGGACGACGCCAAGGTGCACGTGCTCACTCCGAGCCTGCACTACGGATGGGGCGTCTACGAGGGCATCCGCGCCTACGCCACCGCCTCCGGTCCGGCCGTCTTCCGGCTGCGCGAGCACATCGCCCGGCTGCGCGACTCGGCGCGGGTGTACCTGATGGAACTGCCGTGGACCGACGAGGAGCTGGTCTCGGCGGTGCTCGAGCTGGTCCGGATCAACGGCCACGACTCCTGCTACATCCGCCCCATCGCCTACCTCGGCTACGGGGAGATGGGCGTGGCCCCGCAACTGGACGCGGTGCGGATGTCGATCGCGGTGTGGCCCTGGGGCTCGTACCTCGGCGACAAGGCCGAGTCCGAGGGGTGCCGGCTGATCGTCAGCAACTGGCAGCGCAACTCCCACCAGACGGTGCCGCCGCTCGCCAAGGCCACCGGCGCGTACGTCAACAGCGCGCTCGCCAAGGTGGGCGCGCAGCGTGCGGGTTACGACGACGCGCTGATGCTGACCGCGACCGGGCACATCGCGGAGGCCTCGGCCGCGAACCTGTTCCTGGTGCGCGACGGCGCCCTGATCACGCCGCCGGTCAGCGACGGTGTCCTGCCGGGCATCACCCGCGACAGCGTCGTCACCATGGCCCGCGACCTGGGCCTGGAGGTGACGGAGCGCAGCATCCCGCGCAGCGAGGTCTACGTCGCGGACGAGGCGTTCCTGACCGGGACCGCCGCCGAGATCGTGCCGGTGGCCTCGGTCGACGAGCGCCCGCTGGGCGCCGGCGGCGTCGGCCCGGTGACCAAGCAGCTGCGCGAGCTGTTCCGTGACGTGGTCGGCGGCCGGCACGACGGCTACACGCGCTGGCTGGAGCGGGTGTGAGCGCAGCGGGGACGGCCGGGGGAGCCGGCGCGCCGGCCGACCCGGGACCGGCGTCGGCCCGGGCGGCCGTCGCCGGTCTGGAGAGCGCCGCGCTCCGGCTGCGTACGGTACTGGCGCCGACCGGCGGCGCGGCCCGGGACGCGGCCTGGCGGGCCGCACTGGACGAGGAGCTGTGCGACCGGCTGATCGACCTGGCGGCAGCCCGCGCCTGGGCCGGGCGGCAGGCCGCCAGGGGACCGGACCGGGACGCGGCGGCCGAGGTGCTGGGCGGGTGCGTGCTGTGGGCCGTTGAGACGGACACCGCCCGGATCCAGGCCATGACCGGAACGGGCACGTCCGCGACGGACGGCACCATCCCCGCCGCCGTGGCGGCGCACGGCCGGGTGGCCGCCCTGGTCACCGCGCTCGCGGCGGCCGACGTGTACGACGCGGTGCGCGAGCGGCTGCGGGCCGCGCTGGGTCCCTGCCCGGCCGGCCGGGCCGCCGCCGCCTGGGAGACCGCCGACACGGCGCTGTCCGGCCTGGGCACCACGCGGGACGAGTGGGTCGGCACCGAACCGGCCCACACCGCCGCCGGCGGCCGGGTGCTCGTGGACCGCATCGGCCGGCTCGCGCTGACCGCGGCCCTGCTGTCCGCCGCCCCCGGGTACCCGGCCGACCAGGGCGAGACCTGCGTCAACGCGGCCCGTCGGCACGCCTGGAACCACCTGCGCCAGCCGCCCCCGGAGGCGGCCACCGCCATCCACGTACGGCGCACCGCCGAACTGGTCGACTGGATCGCCGGATCCGCGTCCGCTTCCGCGTCCCCGGAACGGAGCGGCGCATGAGCGGGCAGCCCGGCGGCACGACGGACGGGGAGCAGCGCGCGGCAGGCCGGCTCGTGGGCCTGCTGCTCGCCATCCTGCCCAAGACGCCCGCCGGACGCCGGCTCGCGGCCGGCGCCGCGGTCGACTCGGTCGGCTCGGGGATGTTCCTGGCCGCCTCCACGCTGTACTTCGTCACGGTGGTGGGCCTGCCGGCCGCCCGGGTCGGCCTGGTGCTGTCGGTCGCGGCGGTGGCCGGGCTGCTCAGTCCGGTCCCGCTCGGCCGGCTGGCCGACCGGGTCGGCCCGGTACGGGTGTACGTCGCCCTGCTGGCGCTGCGCGGCCTCGGCTACGCCGGCTTCGCCCTGATCGACGGCTTCTGGCCGTACGCCGTGCTCACCTGCGTGCTCACGGCCCTGGACCGGGGCTGTTCACCGCTCCAGCAGGTGGTGGTGGGCACCATCGAGGGCGGGCAGGACCAGACCCGCACGATGGCCTCCATCCGCTCGGTGCGCAACATCGGTCTGACCGCGGGCTTCCTCATCGCGGGCGCGGTGCTGGCCATCCACGAACGGGCGGCCTTCGTCGCACTGTTCCTGGCCAACGCCGCGACCTTCTGGGTCATCGGCGCCGTGGTGGAGCAGCTGCGCCGCCGGACCGCAGCCGATGCCCCGGCCGCCCCCGCACCGCGGGCGGGCGCCGCCGGGCCCGCACCGGCCGAGCCGGCGCCGGCGCCGGTCCGGAGCCCCTTCCGGGACCTGCGGTTCATGCTCTTCACCGTCTCCAACGGCGTGCTGTCCCTGCACGACTCGGTGCTCTTCGTACTCCTGCCGCTGTGGCTGACCACGGCCACCGACGCACCGTCCTCGGCGGTCTCGGTGGTGCTCGCCGTCAACACCGCGCTCACCGTGCTGCTCCAGGTGTACGTGGCCCGGTTCGCGGAGAGCACCGCGGGCGCGCTGAGACTCGTCCCCATGGCCCTCGTCCCGCTGCTGGCCTCCTGCGTGGCGTTCGCCGGCGCCGAGCACGTACACGTGTGGCCCGCCGCGGCCTGCGCGGTACTCGCCGTGGTGTTGCTGACGGTGGGCGAGAACCTGCACTCGGTCGCCGTGTGGAACCTGTCGTACGAGCTGTCGCCCGCGCCGGCCCGGGCCCGCTACCTGGCCACCTTCAGCCTGGGGATGACCGGCCAGCAGATCCTCGGCCCGGCCCTGATGACGGGCGTGGTGCTGCCGCTGGGCACGACCGGCTGGGCCGTGCTCGCCGCGGTGTTCACGCTGGCTGCCCTGGTGGTCCGGGTCACCGGAGCGCCCCGCCCGGTGCCGACGCCGGCCGGCGTCGCCCCGGCTCTCTCTTCTGCTCCCAGTTCTTCCAGCGAGGTGACCCCATGACCGAACACGTGCTGATCGTCGGCGGCGGCCGCGAAATCCCCGGCCTGATCCGGGAGGCGGGCGGCCCCGGCGTCGTCACGACCATCCTGTGCCGGATGGACTTCGTCCCCAAGATCCGCAAGCCCGGCCGGCACGACCGGGTACTCGCCCTGCGCAGCGACGCCCCCGACGAGGAGTGGATCGCGCTGGCCGCCGCCGTCCACGAGCGGCAGCCCTTCACGCGCGTCGGCACCTTCGGCGAGCGGGACCAGGACCGGGCCGCGGCGGTCGCCGCGGCCCTGGGCCTGCCCTGCCACTCACCGCGGACCATCGCCTACGTCCATGACAAGGACGCGATGCGCCGTCGGCTGACGGAGCTCGGCGTGGACGAGACCCCGGGTGGGCGGGTCGCCGATGCGGCGGAACTGCGGGCCTTCCTCGCGGAACACGGCACTCCGTGCGTGGTGAAGCCGGTGCAGGGCGCGGGCAGCTTCGGCGTCTCCGTGGTCCGTACCGCCGGCGAGGCCGAGGCGGCCTTCGACCGCGCCGCGGCCGACTTCGACGTGATCCCGGACGCGGGCGTGCTGGTGGAGCGCTTCCACGAGGGCCCCCAGTTCAGCGTCGAGGCCTTCTCCGAGGACGGCGAGCACGAGATCCTCGCCGTGACAAGGAAGTTCTCCGACCCGGTGGGCTTCGTCGAGCTCGGCCACGTGGTGCCCGCCGAACTGTCCCCCGAAGAGACCGACGCGGTGCACGGGTACGTGCGGCGGCTGCTCGACGCCCTCGACATCGGGTACGGCGTCACCCACACCGAGGTCGTGCTGACCGCGGCCGGGCCCCGGGTCATCGAGACCCATGTCCGGCTCGCCGGTGACGAGATCCCGTACCTGGTACAGGACGTCACCGGAGTCGACCTGGTGGACTGCGTGGTCCGCCAGACGCTCGGGCAGCCGGTGCTGGCGGGCATCCGCAAGACGCTGGCCGACCCGGCCGTGGACCGCAGCCCGGAGGCGATCTGGTTCGCGGTGCCGCGGGCGCGCGGCACGCTCGCGCGGATCCGCGGCCTCGACGAGGCCGCCGCCCGGCCCGGCGTGGTGGCCGCCGAGGCCCTGCTCGAGGTCGGCGACACACTGGGCGACCTGGACAGCTCGGAGTCCCGGGCGGCCTTCGTACGGGCCCGCGGCGCGGACGCGGCCGAGGCCGTGGCCCGTGCCCGGCAGGCCGTGGCGGCGCTGGAGTTCGACGTCACGGTGAACGGTGACGGCGCGGGGGACTCGGTCTGACATGACGGCGCCGGAACGCAAGCCGCAGGCCGCCGGCATTCGCGCGTCGGGGGAACTGGCCGCGCGGGCGCGCGACCTCCTGCCGCAGGCCGCGTACGAGTTCTACGCCGCCGGATCGGACGAGGAGATCAGCGCGGGAGAGGCGGCCGCGGCCTGGCGCGGCCGGCGACTGCTGCCCCGGGTGCTGCGCGACGTCTCGTCCGTCGACACGGGCCTGGAGCTGCTCGGTACCCGGCTCGCGTCGCCCGTGCTCGCCGGCCCGACGGCCTTCCACCGCATGGCTCATGACGAGGGCGAGACGGCCACGGCGGCAGGCGTCGCCGCGGCCGGCTCGCTGCTGGTGCTCTCCTCCCGCGCGACCCGCCACCCGGAGGACGTCGCCGCGGTGGCCGGGCCCTGGTGGTACCAGGTGTACTGGCTGCGGGACGCGGAGATCACCCGTCGCCAGGTCGAGCGGGCCGTCGCCGCCGGGGCACGGGCCCTGGTGCTGACGGTCGACGCGCCGTACGTGCCGGCACGGGCGACCTCGGGGCTGCCGCTGCCGCTGCCCGACGACGACGAACTGTGCCGGTCGGTGGGCGTCGGCACCCGGCTCCCCGGCTGGGAACAGGACCCGTCACTGGGCCTGGACGCCATCGGCCGGCTGCACCGGATCTCCGGGCTCCCCGTCCTGGTCAAGGGCGTGCTGCGGGCCGACGACGCGAAGGCGTGCGTGGCCGCGGGCGCGGCCGGGGTGATCGTCTCCAACCACGGGGGCCGGCAGCTGGACCGCGCGGTGTCCTCCGCGGACGCCCTCCCGGCGGTCGCGGCGGCGGTGGGCAGGGAGGTCCCGGTCCTCGTCGACGGCGGTATCCGCACCGGCACCGACGTCCTGGTCGCCCTCGCCTCGGGCGCCCGGGCCGTCCTGCTGGGCCGCCCGATCGTGTGGTCCCTGACGCTCGGCGGGGCCGAGGGCGTCACCGCCCTGCTGGACTCGTACCGCACGCAGCTCTCCACCTCCATGGCCCTCGCCGGCTGCGCCCGACTGGCGGACATCGACGGCGAACTGCTGCACCCGGGGCCCTGACGCGCGCCGTCCTCCCCACCCGGGGCACGGGTGGGGAGAAGCCCCTTGTTAATCAGTGGTGCCGTGCCATGGGGCGGCGCTATGGTGCTGCTCATCCGCTCCGAGGGGCGGAGTCGGCATGTCGAGGAAGCAGGAGGTGAGGACATTGATGACTGTCACGGTGACGGGCGCTGCCCGCATTCAGGAGTTCATCGTTCCCACCCCTGTGGTCTCCGGCTGACACCCACTCGATCCGCGCGCTCGGAGCGCGCCGCCGGGGCCACCCTTCGAAGGGTTCCCCTTGTCCAACGCTCCGCTCCACCCGTCTTCTCCCTCTTCTCCTTCCGCTGTCCAGCACCCGCTCGCCGTCCACGGCTGGGACGAGGGCTGGGAGGCCGAGTTCGCCCCGCACGCCGCTCAGGGCCTGGTTCCGGGCCGGGTGGTCCGGGTCGACCGGGGGCAGTGTGACGTCCTCACCGCGGACGGGGTCGTCCGCGCGGACACCGAGTTCGTCGTCCCCCGTGACCCGGTGAAGGTCGTGTGCACGGGGGACTGGGTCGCCGTCGATCCCGCGGGCAGTGACCCCCGGTACGTCCGCGCCTACCTCCCCCGCCGGACGGCGTTCGTCCGGTCCACCTCGTCCAAGCGTTCCGACGGGCAGATCCTGGCGGCCAACGTGGACCACGCCGTGGTCGCCGTGTCGCTCGCCGTCGAGCTGGACCTCGGGCGGGTCGAGCGGTTCCTCGCGCTGGCGTGGGAGTCCGGGGCGCAGCCGGTGGTCGTGCTGGCCAAGGCCGACCTCGTGCCGGACCCCGCGACGCTCGCGCACCTCGTGCAGGACGTCGAGACCACCGCGCCCGGCGTCCCGGTGCTCACCGTCAGCGCGCTGAACGGCGACGGGCTGGACGCGCTGCGGGCGCTGATCGGGACCGGTACCGCCGTGCTGCTCGGGCAGTCCGGCGCGGGCAAGTCCACGCTGGCCAACGCGCTCGTCGGCGCGGACGTCATGGACGTCCGGGCCGCACGGGACGTGGACGGCAAGGGCCGGCACACCACGACCACCCGCAACCTGCTGCCGCTGCCCGGCGGCGGCGTGCTCATCGACACCCCCGGCCTGCGCGGCGTCGGCCTGTACGACGCGGAGAGCGGAGTCGGCCAGGTGTTCTCCGAGATCGAGGAGCTGGCGGCGCGCTGCCGGTTCCACGACTGCTCCCACGGTTCCGAGCCCGGCTGCGCGGTCGTCGCCGCCGTCGACTCCGGCGAGCTGCCCGTCCGCCGGCTGGACAGCTACCGCAAACTGGTCCGCGAGAACCAGTGGATCGTCGCCAAGACCGACGCCCGCCTGCGCGCCGAGATCCGCAAGGACTGGAAGCGCAAGGGAGCCGAGGGCCGCGCTGCGATGCGGGCCAAGCGGGGTCCCTGGACGTGATCCCCCGGGGCCGGGCTGCATGTCCGTTTTCCGCTGGCCCGGCCCCCCTCCCGCGTCCGACACTGGACGCATGACGGACGACGACAGCAGGTACGAGGCGGTGCGCGGCCGCGACGGGCGGTTCGACGGCGTCTTCTTCTTCGCCGTCCGGACCACCGGGATCTACTGCCGCCCGAGCTGCCCGGCGGTGACCCCCAAGCGGTGCAACGTGACGTTCTTCCGCACGGCCGCCGCCGCCCAGGGCGCCGGGTTCCGGGCCTGCCGCCGCTGCCGCCCGGACGCCGTACCGGGATCGGCCGAGTGGGACGTCCGCGCGGACGTGGTCGGCCGGGCCATGCGGCTGATCGCGGACGGCGTGGTCGACCGCGAGGGCGTCACCGGCCTCGCCGCCCGCCTCGGCTACAGCGCCCGGCAGGTGCAGCGCCAGCTCACCGGCGAGGTCGGCGCCGGACCCGTCGCCCTCGCCCGTGCCCAGCGCGCCCACACCGCGCGCACCCTGCTGCGCACCACCGCGCTGCCGGTCACCGAGATCGCGTTCGCGGCCGGTTTCCGCAGCATCCGCCAGTTCAACGACACCATCCGCGAGGTCTACGCCCGCACCCCCACCGAGGTGCGCGACGCCGCCCCCCGCTCCCGCCGGAGCGCCCCCGGCACCGGCATCCCGCTGCGCCTCGCCCACCGGGGCCCCTACCAGGCCGGCGCCGTCTTCGACCTGCTCGCCCGCGAGGCCGTGCCCGGTGTCGAAGAGGTGACCGGCAGCCCCGGCGCCCGCGTCCACCGGCGCACGCTGCGGCTGCCGTACGGCACCGGCGTCGCCGTCGTCCACGAGCGCGCCCACACATCGGGACCGCGCGGCGGCACCCGGCCCGGCGGCTGGCTCGACGCCCGTCTGCTGCTCACCGACACCCGCGACCTGACCACCGCCGTGCACCGGCTGCGCCGGCTGTACGACCTGGACGCCGATCCCTACGCCGTCGACGCCCGCCTCGGGGCCGACCGCCGGCTCGCCCCGCTGGTCACCGCCCGCCCCGGCCTGCGCTCGCCCGGTGCCGTCGACCCGCTGGAGATCGCCGCCCGCGTCCTGACCGGGTCGTCCGACGAGGTCGCGCGGCTCGTGGTCCGGTACGGCAAGGCGGTCGACGCGCCCGCCGGCACCCTCACCCACCTCTTCCCCGAGCCCGCCGTGCTCGCCGACGGGGAGGCCGGCACCCCGCTCGGCGTACTCGCCGCCGCCCTCGCCGACGGCCGGCTGTGCCTCGGCCCCGGAACCGACCGGGACGGGGCCCGGCGCACCCTGGAGGGGCTGCCCGGCATCACCCCGGCCGCCGTCGCCGCCCTCAGGGCGCGTGTGCTCGGCGACCCGGACGTCACCCCACCCGGTACGGACCTGCCCGAAGCCTGGCGGCCCTGGCGGTCCTACGCCGTACACCACCTGCGGGTCGCCGAGGAGCTGACCGACTGATGGCGATCATGGACGACCCCTACTGGACCGAACTGGCCTCCCCGCTCGGCGCCCTGCTGCTCACCGCCGACGCCGACGGCGCGCTGACCTCGGTCTCCGTGCCCGGCCAGAAGGGCGGCCGGACCGTACAGGAGGGCCGGCGGCACGACGCCGGACCCTTCCGGGAGGCGACCGAGCAGCTCACCGCCTACTTCGCCGGAGACCTCGAGGACTTCGACCTGCCGGTCCGTGTCCGAGGCACCGAGTTCCGCGAGCGGGTGTGGGCCGCCCTGGACACCGTCCCCTACGGCGCCACCACCACATACGGCGCGATCGCGGCCCGGATCGGCGCTCCCCGCGCCGCGATCCGCGCGGTCGGCGGTGCGCTCGGCGCCAACCCCCTGCTGATCGTCCGCGCCTGCCACCGGGTCATCGGGGCCGACGGCACGATGACCGGATACGCGGGCGGACTTCAGCGGAAGACGTGGCTGCTGCGGCTGGAAGGAGTACTGGGCGACGCGCAGCCCCCGGTGGGGCCTCCGCGCTGAGCCGTGCGAGTGGGCCCCCGGCGCTGGCGCCCCCTTGGGGCCCCCCTTGTGTGACACCGTCGCCTCCGGCGGCCCGGACACCTGGACGGGCCCGGTGCGAAAGGGCGGACATTGGGCTACGTCGTACGGTTCCTCGCGGCCCTGCTGCTCGTCCTCACCCCGGCCCCCGCCTGGGCCGCCGAGGGACAGCAGCGCTGGACCGGCACCTGGGAGGCAGCCCCCTCCGGCACCGCCCCCGCCCTGCCCGGCGCGGCGATCCGCAACATCGTCCACCTCAGCGTCGGCGGCCACGAGTTGCGGGTACGCGTCACCAACCGGCTCGGCACCGCCCCGCTCCACCTCGGCGCGGTCACCGTCGCCCTCCGGCAGGGCCGGGGACCGAACGCCGTGCCCGGCACCCTGCGCACCGCCACCTTCCACCGCGCGGCCACCGCCACGGTCCCGCCCGGCCGGGACCTGTTCACCGACCCCGTCCGGCTCACCGTCCCGGCCGCCGCCGACCTCCTGGTCACCGTCCTCACCCCGGACGACTCCGGACCCGCCACCCAGCACGGCACCGCCCTCCAGACGAGCTGGGTCGCCCTGGTCGGCGCCGGGCACGCGGCCGACGAGGACGGGTCCGCCTACCGCACCCCCATCAGCAACTGGTACTACCTGGCCGGTGTCGACGTACGCGGCACCGCCACCGGCAGCGTCGTCGCCTTCGGGGACTCGCTCACCGACGGCCACGGCTCCACCCACGACGCCAACCACCGCTGGCCCGACCTGCTCGCCGCCCGCCACCGCCGCCTCGGCGTCCTCAACGCCGGCCTCGGCGGCAACCGCCTGCTGCGCGACGGCACCGGCCCCGGCGCCCTCGCCCGGTTCGACGCGGACGCGCTGGACCGGGCGGGGGCCCGCCTCCTCGTCGTCTTCGAGGGCGTCAACGACATCAACGGCACTCCCGCCGCCGACGACGTCAGCGCCTACGCCGACGCCTACCGCACCCTCGTCGCCCGCGCCCACGCCAGGCATCTGCGGGTCGTGGGGGTGACCCTCACGCCGTACGCCGGGTACCCCGCGCACACGGCGGCCCGCGAGAAGGTCAGGCAGGGGATCAACGACTTCATCCGCACCGGCCACGCATTCGACGCCGTCTGCGACGCGGACGCGGCGCTGCGCGATCCGGCCGATCCGACGCGGCTGCTGCCCGAGTACGACCCCGGCGACCACCTGCACTTCGACGACGACGGGATGCGGGCCGTCGCCGACTGCGTGAGCCGCGCCCTGGTGTGAGGCCGAGCGGAGTCAGCCCCACACCACCGCGCCCAGCCACGCGGCCGCGATCAGCAGGCAGGCGAAGAGTTCCGTGAACACGCTTGAGCCACCCGAACGCATCGCCGTGCGCAGCGCGGCCATCGCCTCACCGTGGCGGCCGAGCCGGAGCCGTTCGCCGAGGTAGATCCCGCCCATGAAGCCGGGCAGCGCGCCCACCACCGGCAGCAGCACGAAGCCGACGAGCGTGCCGGCACCCGCGTACACCGCCATCCGGGGCGTCGCGCCGGATGCCCGCAGCCGGCGCGCGGGAAGGGTCCAGCGGACGACCTGCGCCAGCAGCAGGACGACGGTGGCCCCCACCAGGAGCGCCCAGGCCAGGCCGGACGGGTTCGTCAGCGCCCACCACAGGACCCCGGCCCACACCAGCCACGAACCCGGCACCCCGGGCACCAGCACTCCGCACAGGCCGAGCGCGATCACCAGGCCGACCAGCAGGAGTTCCCACGCTCCCATCTGCCCAGCGTGCCCGAGCACGGACGGAACCGCAGATCTCGTACGGCCGTTCGCCCCGTCCCTCGAAGCGCCGGGCGGGGAGGAGCCGATTTCGCCGATGCCCCGTTTCCGGGCGTCCGGCGTGGTGACAATTACCGGCATGAGTCAGCAGGGGAGCGGGCCCACTCGCCAGGACGACGACTGGTGGCGGCAGCTCTACGACGACACGGCCGGCGACACGGGTCCGGCACCGGACCGGGACTCCCTGGACGACCGCTACGCCTCGGCGAAACGCACGACGGTGGCGGGCGGCACCGAGGACCGGGGTGAGCCCCGCAGGGACCCCCCGCCCATGCCGGCGCAGAGAACCGACGGCCCCGGTGCCGGAAACCCGGCCGGGCGGTGGCCCTCACCCGCCGCACCGCCGGCGCCTGCCGGGGCGGACGCGCGGCGGACGCCGCCCGGCGAACGGAAGGTCCCTCCGGTGCCGGAGGCCCCGGTACCACCGGCCGAGCCTCCCGCGCCGGACCCCGGACGCGCGGCACCGCCGGTACCCGCGGCACCCCCGGCCCCTCCCGCGCCGGCGCGAACGCCGGTACCGCCGATCGACGCGGGCCGGCCCCCCGCCGTACCGCCCATACCCGGCTGGCCCGCGCCCGCCGCGCAGCGGCCCCCCGAGCCGCCCGCCACCGGCGCCCCCCGAGGCCAGGTCGTCACCGGCACGGCCCACTTCACCCCCGCCGCGCCCCCCACCCCCGACTACGTCGGTTCCCGGCCGCCCACCTACGCGCCCGAGCCCACCGCTCTCCCCGCCGCCGACCCCGAGGAACTCGGCGACCTGGTGTCGGACACCGTGCTGGAGGGGGCGCGGTACGGGGCGTGCACCCTGCGGGCGGTGTCGTTGCGGGGGGACTCCGCGCGGTACCGGGGGGAGGCGCGCCGGGACGCGCTGCTCGTCGCACGGTTCGGAACGGGGGAGCAGGCGCTCGTGCTGGTGGCGACGGCCACCGGCGTGCGGGCCGCGCCCGGTGCGCACCGGGCGGCGGCGGAGGCGTGCCGGTGGATCGGCCAGGCGGTGGGACGCAGCCACGAACGCCTGGTCGAGGACCTGCGGGCGGGCCGGCGCGGCGACCTCAAGTCCGGGCTGAACCGCCTCACCGACCGCACCCTGGGCAAACTCCGCGCCGACTCCGGCGAACCCACCACGAGCCTGCGCTGTCTGCTGCTGCCCGCCGACCCCGACTGCCGCACCCGGGTGTTCTTCGGCGCCGGGGAGGGCGGCCTGTTCCGGCTGCGGGACGGCGAGTGGCGGTCCATCGAACCAGCCTCACCGGCCGTACCGGGGGAGGGAGAGGGCTTGCCGGACGGCGACCGCCGCACCATGGACCTCGGCATCCCGGTCCCGCCGAACCCGTACGAGGCCGCCGGGCCGGCGCAGCCGCCGTTCCGGTTCCGGGCCGCCATAGCCCGGCCGGGTGATGTGCTGATGATGTGCACCTCCGGCCTCGCCGACCCGCTGCGCGGTGAGGCGTCCCTGCGGGCGTTCCTGGGCCGCCGCTGGTCGCGCGCCGCGGCGCCCGGTCTCGCCGGGTTCCTGGCGGACGTCCAGACGAGGGTGAAGGGGTACGCCGACGACCGGACGGCCGCCGCCGTCTGGGAGGCGTGACCGGGGCCCCTGTGACTTGATGGAGGCGCAGGGGCGTATCCCGGGACCGCGAAGGGGCGGACGACCGTCATGGCCAGACAGAACGTCGCCGAGCAGTTCGTCGACATCCTCGCCCGCGCCGGTGTGCGCCGTCTGTACGGCGTCGTCGGCGACAGCCTCAACCCGGTCGTGGACGCCGTGCGCCGCAATGCCGCGATCGACTGGGTGCACGTGCGGCACGAGGAGGTCGCCGCCTTCGCGGCGGGCGCCGAGGCGCAGATCACCGGCAGGCTGACGGCGTGCGCGGGCTCCTGCGGCCCCGGCAACCTGCACCTGATCAACGGCCTCTACGACGCCCACCGCTCCATGGCGCCCGTGCTGGCGCTGGCCTCGCACATCCCGTCCAGCGAGATCGGCCTGTCCTACTTCCAGGAGACGCACCCGGAGCGGCTGTTCCAGGAGTGCAGCCACTACAGCGAGATGATCTCCAACCCCCGGCAGATGCCCCGGCTGCTCCAGACCGCGATCCAGCACGCCATCGGCCGGCGCGGCGTCAGCGTCGTCACGCTGCCCGGCGACGTCGCCGACCAGCCCGCGCCCGACCCGTCCTTCGAGAGCGCCCTGGTCACGTCCCGGCCCTCGATCCGTCCCGGCGACGCCGAGATCGACCGGCTGGTGGAGATGATCGACCAGGCCGACAAGGTCACCCTCTTCTGCGGCGCGGGCACGGCGGGCGCGCACGCCGAGGTCATGGAGTTCGCGGGCCGCGTCAAGTCCCCGGTGGGGCATGCCCTGCGCGGCAAGGAATGGATCCAGTACGACAACCCGTACGACGTCGGCATGAGCGGACTGCTCGGATACGGGGCGGCCTACGAGGCCACGCACGAGTGCGAGCTGCTGATCCTGGTCGGCACCGACTTCCCGTACAACGCGTTCCTGCCGGACGACGTGAGGATCGCGCAGATCGACGCACGGCCCGAGGTCATCGGACGCCGGTCGAGGCTGGACCTCGCGGTGTGGGGGGACGTCCGCGAGACGCTGCGGTGCCTGATCCCGCGGGTACGGGAGAAGACGGACCGCCGCTTCCTGGACAGGATGCTGAAAAAACACGCCGACGCGCTGGAGGGCGTGGTCAAGGCGTACACCCGCAAGGTGGACAAGCACGTCCCCGTCCATCCCGAGTACGTGGCGTCCGTGCTGGACGAGCTGGCCGACGACGACGCGGTCTTCACCGTCGACACCGGCATGAACAACGTCTGGGCCGCCCGCTACATCTCACCCAACGGCCGACGCAGGATCATCGGTTCGTTCTCGCACGGCTCGATGGCCAACGCGATGCCGATGGCCATCGGCGCCCAGCTCGTGGACCGCGACCGGCAGGTCGTCGCCATGGCCGGTGACGGCGGATTCACCATGCTGATGGGCGACTTCCTGACCCTGGTGCAGCAGGACCTGCCGGTGAAGATCGTGCTGTTCGACAACTCGGCCCTCGGCATGGTGGAGCTGGAGATGATGGTCGCGGGCCTGCCGTCGTACGGCACCACCCAAGTGAACCCCGACTTCGCCGAAGTCGCCCGTGCCTGCGGGGCGTTCGGGGTGCGGGTGGAGAAGCCCAAGCAGTTGGCCGGGGCGCTGAAGGACGCCTTCCGACACAAGGGCCCGGCGCTGGTGGACGTCGTCACCGACCCCAACGCCCTCTCGATCCCGCCGAAGATCAAGGCCGACATGCTCACCGGGTTCGCACTGTCCGCCTCGAAGATCGTGCTGGACGGCGGTGTCGGCCGGATGCTCCAGATGGCCCGCTCCAACCTGCGCAACGTTCCCCGTCCCTGAAATCGCCCCGGAAAGCGGTGGTTTCCGGTCAGTCTCACCCCGAGTGGCCGACCGGGGCGCACGGTACGCGCAGGGGTCCGCAGGAGCCCTCAGACGGCTCCTGCGGCGCCTTCCGGCCGCCTCGGCGCTGTCCGTACCCGTGTCCCGGCGGCCGGTGGACGGCCCCTACGGCCGCCGCGCGTGGCCGAACACCCGGCGGTCGGACCATGGCCATGACTGGCCGTTGGTCCACTGGGCAACCATCCGTCGTGGACGCGATCGACCAGGAGGGGGAGGGCCGGCGACGTGTGGGCGGGGGTCATGACGCAGCGGGCACGAGGGGGCGGTCCCATGACGATGGGGGCCACTCCGGCGGACACGGGAGACGGCGAGACCGGCGGCACACGTGAGGCGCACCGGCTCAGACGCGAGCTGGCGCGGGCCGACCTCGCGGCGGTGCCCGCGGCGCGGCGTGAACTGCGCGCCCTGCTGCGGCACTGGGACCGGCCCGACCGGTCCGACGTGGCGGAACTGCTCACCAGCGAACTCGTCACCAACGCCCTGGTGCACACCGACGACGACGCGGTCCTCACCGCCGTCGTCTCCCCGCGCGGACTGCGTGTGGAGGTGCGGGACTTCACGGCCCGAGGGCCCCTGATGCGCGACCCCGCCCCGGACGAGGACACCAACGGCCGGGGCCTGGTCCTGGTGCGGTCCCTGGCGGACGCCTGGGGGATTCGGCCGCACGCGGTGGGCAAGTCGGTCTGGTTCGAGCTGGGTTCCGCGGCCGCCTAGGGCCTTTCGTCCGGATCAGGCGTGATCCGGACGAAAGACGCCGGACGACGGCGGGGTGGGAACGCGCTCCTGACGAACCGCGTTCCCACCCCGCCGCCGCTCAGTCTCAACCGAACTGCTGCTCCAGGTCCTTCAGCTTGCGCTCCAGTGAGTCCAGCCGGGGCAGCGCCATCGTGTCGTCCTCCGCGGTGAGGTCCACGGTGACCGGCTCGGTGCCCTTGCGCACCGACTGCAGAGGAGGCCGTGAGCGGGCGGTCAGCCTCTCCGCCGCTATGGCGGGCTCCCCGGTCGCCGGGGCGGGGGCGCGGTCCATCTGCACCTCCACCGTCCGCGCGGGGGTCCGGCTCACGGCGTTCCGGGCGCCTCGGCTCAGCGCCTTCAACTGAGCCCGCTCCACGCGTTGCTGGTCGCGCCGGCGCTGACGGGCCTCGCTCTTCTCCCGCTTGTCGTCGCGCACCTCCTCGACCGCCTCGTCCAGGCTGCGCACACCCTCCAGGAGCATGAGCGACCAGGCTCCGAAGGTCTCGCGCGGTGCCCGCAGCCAGCGGACGATACGGATCTGGGGCAACGGTCGCGGCACCAGGCCCTGTTCGCGCAGGGCCGCCCGGCGGGTCTGCTTCAGCGCCCGGTCGAACAGCACCGCCGCCGACAGGGACATGCCGGAGAAGAACTGCGGCGCCCCGTCGTGGCCGGTTCCCCGGGGCGCGTGCACCCAGTTGAACCAGGCCGCGGCGGCGGCGAACATCCACACCAGCATCCGGGAGCCCAGCGCGGCGTCACCGTGGCTGGCCTCGCGCACGGCGAGCACCGAGCAGAACATGGCCGCCCCGTCCAGGCCGAACGGCACGAGGTACTGCCAGCCGTCGGTGAGGCCGAGGTTCTGCTCGCCGAAGCCGACCAGGCCGTGGAAGGAGAGGGCCGCCGCCACCGCGGCGCAGCAGAACAACAGGACGTAGGACGCGGTGCCGTAGACCGCCTCCTTGCGCCTGCGGCGCTCCTCGCTGCGTTCCCAGGAGTCGTCCGCACCCGCCTTCTCCCCGGAGGAGCGCTTGCCGCGCGCGAGCACCGCGATCGCCGCCAGCATGCCCAGGAGCAGCACGGCGCCCGGAAGCAGCCAGTTCAGCGATATGTCGGTCATTCGCATCAGGGGTCCCTTACCTTGGGATAGGGCGTATCGCCCGCCATACTGACCCATTCCCGGCGCCTTGCCGGGCATTTCGCGGCAACGGTCCTTCAAAGGGGAGCGAGAGCGGCGTGTTGTCCTCGTTCTGCTCGAACTGCGCCCTGAGGAACGGAAGTTGAGTTCGAATCCGGTCGCTCGAACGAGTGGTTCCGGCTCGTTCAGGCCGCCGCGGCCGCAGTCAGTGCGGCGACGCGGTCGGTGTCGCAGGTGCGGGGGCAGGTGGCGCAGGTGTCCTCGGGGCGCAGCGTGTAGAACATGCAGCAGGTCACCCGGTCGCGGGTGGTCAGCGGGGCGCCGTCAGGGCCGGTCAGCTCGCGGAACGCGGCCGAGCCCGCGTACGGGCGGGTGGTGCCCGGCAGCAGCATCTCCAGCTCCCGCACCGCGCGGCGCTCCTCGCTCTCGCCGAACAGGGAGGCGAAGTACCACAGGCTCTCCACGATCTCGTCCGTCGCCATGCCCCACAGGGCACGGCCGCGCCGCCGCATACGGGGGCCGAAGCCGCCCAGCACGGGGCCGAGGTGCTCGGCGACGGCCGCGCGCACCTCGGCGCGCAGCGCCTCCTCGTCCGCCACCACGACCGCCTCCGGCAGCCCGGCCGCGGGGTCCTCCGGCAGGCAGGCGAAGGTGCCCGGGCGAACGGTCATCCGGCCCTCGGTGCGGTGGTAGGCGACATGGGACGCGGGCAGGCGGGGGACCCGGCGGTGCAGGAACCAGGGGACGGTGATCAGGAGGCAGGCGGGCCAGGCGTAGCGGTGCAGGCCGAAGCCGGCGATGACGTCGGGCCGGGCGTGCCGTCCGTAGTCCCGCAGCACCTGCGCGTCGTCCCAGGCGAGGAAGGAGTCGAGTTGGGCGCCGCCCGCGGCGAGTCCGTCGGCGGTGACCCAGCCGTCGCCCGCGGGCAGGGGCTGTGCCGGGTCCTGCGCGACCGTCACGCTCAGTCCGGGGCAGACCTCGCCGAGCCGGGCGTACGCTGCGGTGAGCGGCGAGGCCGTAGCGAGCATGGCGGGACCACCGATCCTTCGAACGCGGGAGCGTATAGGTAAGGCTAACCTTACCCATCTTTCCGGGAATTTGAAGAGCCGCCTCCTGCGCCTAAGGTGCTTGACGGACATGTGACGGTCCGTCGTCCGTGTCCGGGCCGGGCCCCGGCCGCCGAACAGCCCGAGGAGGACCCGTGGAGCAGGGCCTGCACGACGTCTCCGGCCAAGGGCTGCCCCGGCCCGCCGCGCGCACACCGGCCCGGCCCCGCGAGCGCGCCGAGGGTGCCTCGGTGGTGCTCGGTGAGCGCACGCACGTCGAGCCGACGCCGCCCCGGCGGCGTGCGGGTGTGCAGCGGGCCTCGGTGCGGGGGCAGATCCTCGACGCGCTGCGCTCCGCGCTGACGACCGGGGAACTGTGCCCCGGTGAGGTCTACTCGGCGCCGGTTCTCGGTGAGCGCTTCGGGGTCTCGGCCACGCCGGTCCGCGAGGCCATGCAGCAGCTCGCGCTGGAGGGCGCCGTCGAGGTCGTGCTCAACCGGGGGTTCCGGGTGGTGCGGCGCGGGGCCCGTGAGCTGGCCGAGCTGGCGGAGGTGCGGGCGCTGCTCGAGGTCCCCGTCCTGCTGCGGCTGGCCGGCACCGTCGCGGCCGCCCGCTTCGCCGAGCTGCGCCCGCTCGCCGAGGACACCGCCCGGGCGGCAGCCGCGGGCTGCCCGGCCCGCTACGCCGAGGCCGACCGCGCCTTCCACCGCGCCCTCCTCGCCCTCGCGGGCAACGAACAGCTCGTGCGCATCGCCGAAGACCTTCACCGCCGCGCCCAGTGGCCCCTCGCCACCACCCCGCTCCGCCAGCACCGCGCGGCCCTGCTGCGCGACGCCGCCCAGCACACCGCCCTCCTGGACGCGTTGGCCTCCGGCGACGTGGACCTGGTGGGCGACCTGCTGGCGGAGCACTTCGCGCAGCGCGACTGAGGGGGGCCGTCCCCGGGCGGCCCGGCTCAGGCCGTGGCGGCCCCCGGCGCCGGCGGGATCAGGTGTTCCGCCAGCCAGGTCGGCAGGCCGCCCAGCAGACGGAACAGGCGACCGGCCTCCTCGCGGAGCCGGGTCGCTTCGGGCTCGGGTTCCGTCTCCGCGAGGGAGACCAGGGCGGGGGCGGTGCCGATGAGGTAGCCGAGGTCCTCCCGGAGGCGGAGGGATTCGGCGAAGCCGTGCCGGGCCTCGGCCAGTTCGCCCTCGCGGAGGGCCAGCTGGGCGAGGTGGCGCCAGGTGCAGGAGAGCAGGAGCGGGTCGGACTGGGCGGTGGCGCCCGCATGGGCCCGGCGGTAGGCGGCGCGCGCGGCCTGCGGGGAGCAGGTCAGGTTCTCGGCGAGCAGACCCCGGCGGAAGTCCAGCAGGGCGCGTCCCGGAGCCCCCGGCGGGATCAGCGCGGCGGCCCTGCCCAGCGCGGCCCGCGCCTCGTCTGCCCGGTCCCGTACCCGGTGGAGCGTGGAGGTGTAGGCCAGCCGGCCCCGTTCGCAGGCGGCCGCCCCGCGCTCCTCGTCGCTGTGGGCCCGCGCCTCGGCGGTGCGCAGCGCGTCCTCGGCCGCCTCCCAGCCCCGCTCGGTGTAGAGGCACCGCTCCACCAGCAGAGCGGCCCGCTGGAGCGTCGCCCGGGGGGTGTCCGTGGGCAGGAGGGCCGCCGCATCGGCCCAGCAGGCCCGGGAGCGCAGCCGCCACACCGCGGTCTGGAGCGGATCGTCATCGGCGGTCGTTCCGTCACCAGACATGGCGGGATGCGCCACGTTGCCCTCCCCGAGCACGCCGTCGAGCTGTTGAGTGCGTGCATTCCAGCACTGATCACCGGGCCGGGCCAAGGGGGCGGGTGAAACTTTTCACAAAGTTGCGGACCGGGGGCCGGACGGCCGTCCGGTGGCGCCGGAAGATCGAATTCGCAGTCCGGCGCCGACCGCGCTGATCACGCCCGTGCGGCGGTACTCAGCTCATCCGCAGCGCGAGGAAGAAGTCCAGCTTGTCCTCCAGCCGGGACAGGTCCCGGCCCGTCAACTGCTCGATGCGCCCCACCCGGTACCGCAGGGTGTTGACGTGCAGATGCAGCCGGTTCGCGCACCGCGTCCAGGAGCCGTCGCTGTCGAGGAACGCCTCCAGCGTGGGGATCAGCTCGGCCCGGTGCCGCCGGTCGTACTCGGTCAGCGGGTCCAGCAGCCGCGCGGTGAAGGCGCGCCGTACGTCGTCCGGGACGAACGGCAGCAGCAGGACGTGCGAGGCCAGCTCCTGGTGCCCCGCCGCGCACACGCGGCCGGGCCGGGCCGCGGCGACCCGGCGGGCGTGCCGGGCCTCCTCCAGTGCCCCGCGCAGCCCCTCCGCCGAGTGCACGGCGGCGGACACGCCGAGGGTGAGCCGTCCGTCGCCCTCCAGCCCCGCCGAGAGCGACTCGCGCACCGAGCGCAGCAGCGCGTCGGCCTGCAGCCCCGCCTCGGAGCCGTCGTGCTCGGCGGAGACCGCGGGCAGCGGGACCAGTGCCACGGCCTGGTCCCCGGTGTGCGCGACGGCGACCCGGTCGGCCGGCTCCGGGCCGGTGGCCTGCGGGTCGACGAGGACCTCCTCCAGCAGCGACTGGGCGACCGCTCCGCCCGCGACCGCGCCGTCCTCCCACTCGAGCCTGGCCACGACCACCTGCCAGTGCGGTGCCGCCCCGAGCCCCGGCAGCAGGACCGGCGCGGCGACCCGGAGGCGCGCCGCGATCTCGGCGGGCGCGGCCCCGCCCTGCACCAGCTCCAGCACCTCCTGGGCGAGCCGGCGCCGCACCGTGCGGGCGGCGTCGCGCCGGTCCCGCTCGACGGCGATGAGCTGGGTGACGCCCCGGAGCAGGTCGAGCCGCTCCTCGGGCCAGTCGGCGGCGTCCGCCTCGACAGCCAGCAGCCAGTCCGACAGCACGGCCTCCCGTACGTCCGGCACCGCCTCCCGTGCGCGGCCGGAGGAGCGCACGGGGAACAGGGAGTACGTGATGCCGTCGAGCTGCACCCGGTGCGGCCCGCGCCGACCGGTGCGTACGGCGGTCAGGTGCTCGGCCGCGAGCCGGGCGCAGGTCTCCGGCGGCAGCGCCGGGCCCGCCTCCTTGGAGCCGGCGATCAGCCGGCCGGTGGGGGAGAGCACCCAGGCGCGCAGGTCGAGGTCGCTGCCGAGCAGATCGAGGACCACGTCGGGTCCGCCACCCGCCGGGCCGGAGGTCATCATGCGCCGGTGCCGGTCGACGACGGCGGCGAGGTCACCGGCGCGCTCGCCGGAGACCTGGCGCACCACGTGCTCGGTGATGGTGGCGAAGGCCACCGACTCGTCCACCGCCAGCAGCGGCATCCGGTGCCGGGCACAGGCCAGCACCAGGTCCTCGGGCACGTCCCCCAGCTCGGCCTCCCCGGCGGCCAGGGCGGTGACCCCGGCCTGCACCAGGAGGCGGACGAACGGCTCGGAGTCACCGGCGTCCCGGCGCCAGGCCAGACCGGTGAGGACCAGCTCGCCTCCGGAGAGGTACCGGCTCGGGTCGCGCAGGTCGGTCGTCATGACCCCGCGGACCGTGCGGTCCAGTTCCTCCTCGCCGCCGAGCAGCCGCAGGCCCAGCGCATCGGTCTCCAGCAGTGCGCGCAGCCGCATCTCGTCGCCGCCGTTCTGTGTCGAAACTCTTCGTGATCTGGATGGGTGACGGAGGCGGAGCCGGTGCGGGGCGCGCGGGCGGTGCCCCGCACCTGCGGTGTCTCCTGTGTTTCCGGAGGAAAACGGAGGGGTTGCCGTGGGCCTTCGTTCATACGAATCTACAAGATGACCACCGTGGCCAGCCAACTCCTTCGGGTTTTCGGTGACTGACACCGTTGGAAGAAGGACCGGTGTACTGACATGAGACCCCCGTGCCATGAGACGGAAGAAGAGAGCCGGGCCATGGAATTCCTCCGCCCCGCAAGCTGGCAGGAGGCGCTCGCCGCGAAGGCCGAGCACCCCACCGCCGTGCCGATCGCCGGGGGCACCGATGTGATGGTGGAGATCAACTTCGACCACCGCCGCCCCACCCACCTCCTCGACCTCACCCGCATCGGCGAGCTGGCCGAATGGGAGACCGGCGCCGGCTCCGTGCGCCTGGGCGCCTCCGTCCCGTACGCCCGGATCATGCGCCATCTGCGTGCCGAGCTGCCCGGTCTCGCGCTCGCCGCGCACACCGTCGCCTCCCCCCAGATCCGCAACCGGGGCGGTGTCGGCGGCAACCTCGGCACCGCCTCGCCCGCCGGTGACGCCCACCCGGCGCTGCTGGCCGCCGGGGCCGAGGTCGAGGTGGAGTCGGCGGCGCGCGGCACCCGGCTCATCCCCGTCGACGCCTTCTACACCGGCGTCAAGCGCAACGCCCTCGAGCCCGACGAGCTGATCCGCGCCGTCCGCATCGCCAGGGCGGACGGCCCCCAGCAGTACTCCAAGGTCGGCACCCGCAACGCCATGGTCATCGCGGTGTGCGCCTTCGGACTCGCCCTGCACCCCGGCACCCGTACCGTGCGCACCGGCATCGGCTCCGCCGCACCCACCCCGATCCGGGCCGAGGCGGCCGAGCAGTTCCTCGACTCGGCCCTGGAGGAGGGCGGGTTCTGGGAGAGCGGGCACGTCATCGCGCCCTCGGCCGTGAAGCAGTTCGCCGCCCTGTGCGCCGCCGCCTGCAATCCCATCGACGACGTGCGCGGCACCGCCGACTACCGGCGCCACGCGATCGGCGTGCTGGCCCGCCGCACGCTGATGTGGGCCTGGGAGTCCTACCGGGGCGGGCGCCGGGCCACCGAAGGAGCCGCGTGATGCGCGTCAGTCTGACCGTCAACGGACGCCCGCAGCAGGCCGACGACGTCTGGGAGGGCGAGTCGCTGCTCTACGTGCTGCGCGAACGGCTCGGCCTGCCCGGTGCCAAGAACGCATGCGAACAGGGAGAGTGCGGCTCCTGCACCGTCCGCCTGGACGGCGAGCTGGTCTGCTCCTGCCTGGTCGCGGCGGGCCAGGCCGAGGGGCGCGAGGTCGTCACCGTCGAGGGCCTGGCCGACCACGCCGAACGGCGCCGGACCACCGCGCCCGGTGTCGGCCCGGACGAGGCCCGGAGCCGGCAGCCGCTGCCGGGAGAGGGCATCAGACTGGCCCCGATCCAGCAGGCGTTCGTCGACGCCGGCGCGGTCCAGTGCGGCTTCTGCACCCCCGGCCTGCTGGTCGCGGCCGACGAACTCCTGGAGCAGAACCCGCAGCCGTCCGACGCCGACATCCGTGAGGCGCTCTCCGGCAACCTGTGCCGCTGCACCGGCTACGAGAAGATCATGGACGCGGTCCGCCTGGCGGCCGCCCGGCAGGCCGAGGAGGTCTGACATGTCCGTACCCGGACCGGCCGGCGTCCCCACCAGGATCACCCAAGGCGCCCCGACGGCGGGCGGCATCGGCGAGTCCACGCTCCGCCCGGACGGCGTCCTCAAGGTCACCGGGGAGTTCGCCTACTCCTCCGACCTGTGGCACGAGGACATGCTCTGGGGCCATCTGCTGCGCTCCACCGTCGCCCACGCCGAGATCGTGAGCATCGACGTCTCCGAGGCCCTCGCACTGCCCGGTGTGCACGCCGTCCTGACCTACGACGACCTGCCCTCCGACGTGCGCACCTACGGCCTGGAGATCCAGGACACCCCGGTGCTCGCCCACGGCAAGGTCCGCCACCACGGCGAACCCGTCGCCGCGGTCGCCGCCGACCACCCCGAGACCGCCCGCCGGGCGGCCGCCAGGATCCGCGTCGAGTACCGCGAACTCCCCGTCATCACCGACGAGTCGTCCGCCACCGCCCCCGGCGCCGTCCTGGTCCACGAGGGCCGCACCGACCACCACGCGCCCCACCCCAACATCCTGCACCGCCAGCCCATCGTGCGCGGTGACGCGGCCGCGGCCGCCGGGCGGGCCGACGTGATCGTGCGCGGGGAGTACACCTTCGGCATGCAGGACCAGGCGTTCCTCGGCCCCGAGTCAGGGCTGGCGGTGCCCGAGGAGGACGGGGGGGTCCACCTCTACATCGCCACCCAGTGGCTCCACTCCGACCTGCGCCAGATCGCACCCGTCCTGGGCCTGCCCGAGGACAAGGTCCGCATGACGCTGGCCGGGGTCGGCGGCGCGTTCGGCGGCCGCGAGGACCTGTCGATGCAGATCCACGCCTGCCTCCTGGCGCTGCGCACCGGCCGTCCGGTGAAGATCGTCTATGACCGGTTCGAGTCCTTCTTCGGCCACGTCCACCGCCACCCGGCCAAGCTGACCTACGAGCACGGCGCCACCAGGGACGGCCTGCTCACGCACGTGAAGTGCCGGATCGTCCTGGACGGCGGCGCCTACGCCTCCGCCTCCCCGGCCGTCGTCGGCAACGCCGCCTCCCTCGGCATCGGCCCGTACGACGTCGGCGACGTCGACATCGAAGCCGTCGCGCTCTACACCAACAACCCGCCCTGCGGGGCGATGCGCGGCTTCGGGGCGGTCCAGGCGTGCTTCGCCTACGAGGCCCAGATGGACAAGCTCGCCAGGGAACTCGGGCTGGACCCGGTGGAGTTCAGACAGCGAAACGCCATGGAGCAGGGCAGCACACTGCCCACCGGGCAGGTGGTGGACTCACCCGCGCCGGTCGCCGAGCTCCTGCGCCGCGTCAAGGCGATGCCCATGCCGCCCGAGCGCCAGTGGGAGTCCAGCGAGGGCGCCGACGTCCGGCAGTTGCCCGGCGGACTCTCCAACACCACTCACGGCGAAGGGGTGGTGCGCGGGGTCGGGTACGCGGTCGGCATCAAGAACGTCGGTTTCTCCGAGGGGTTCGACGACTACTCCACCGCCAGGGTCCGCATGGAGGTCGTCGCGGGAGAGCCGGTCGCCGTCGTGCACACCGCGATGGCGGAGGTCGGCCAGGGCGGCGTCACCGTGCACGCGCAGATCGCCCGCACCGAACTCGGCGTGGAGCAGGTCACCATCCAGCCCGCCGACACCCGCGTGGGCAGCGCGGGTTCCACCTCCGCCTCCCGGCAGACCTACGTCACCGGCGGCGCCGTCCGCAACGCCTGCGCGCTGGTGCGGGAGCGGGTGCTGCAGATCGGGCGCCGCAAGTTCGGTACGTACCACCCCGCCTGGGCCACCGCCGAACTCCTGCTGGAGCGGGGCAAGGTGGTCACCGACGGGGGTGAGGTGCTCGCCGACCTCGCCGACGTGCTGGAGGGGGAGAGCGTCGAGATCGAGCGGGAGTGGCGGCACCGGCCGACCCAGCCCTTCGACCGGCACACCGGCCAGGGCGACGGACACGTGCAGTACTCCTTCGCCGCCCACCGCGCGGTGGTCGAGGTCGACACCGAGCTGGGCCTGGTCAAGGTGGTCGAGCTGGCCTGCGCCCAGGACGTCGGCAAGGCACTCAACCCGCTCTCCGTCCTCGGACAGATCCAGGGCGGCACCGTGCAGGGGCTCGGGGTGGCGGTGATGGAGGAGATCCTCGTGGACCCGGTGACGGCGAAGGTGCGCAACCCGTCCTTCACCGACTACCTGATCCCGACCATCCTCGACACCCCGACGATCCCGGTCGACGTCCTCGAACTCGCCGACCACCACGCCCCCTACGGGCTGCGGGGCGTGGGCGAGGCTCCCACCCTGTCCTCCACCCCGGCGGTGCTCGCCGCCATCCGGGCCGCGACCGGGCTCGAACTGAACCGCACCCCGGTCCGGCCCGAGCACCTCACCGGCACGGCATGAGAGCGACGCGTCAGGAGGCCGCCGGATGCTGGACATCGCCGAGGAACTGACCGCGTGGGCCGCCGAGGGCCGGGACTTCGCCGTCGCCACCGTGGTCGCCGTCGGCGGCAGCGCCCCGCGCAGCCCCGGCGCTGCCCTCGCTGTCGACGCCGGGGGCAGCGCCGTCGGCTCGGTCTCCGGCGGGTGCGTGGAGGGCGCGGTGTACGAGCTGTGCCGACAGGCGCTGACGGACGGCCGGCCCGTACTCGAGCGCTTCGGGTACGACGGCGAGGACGGCCTGGGAGTCGGACTGACCTGCGGCGGAACCGTCGACGTGCTGGTGGTGCCGGTCCGTGCCGACAGCCCTCAGCGGCAGGTGCTCGCCACCGCGCTGGACGCCGCCGCCGGCGGCCGGGCCGTCGCGCTCGCCCGGATCGCGGCGGGGCCGCCCGAACTGCTCGGCGACGCCCTGCTCGTCCGCGGCGACGGCACCCGGCACGGCGGCTTCGGCGGCCACCTCGACCTCGACCGCACGATCGCCGCCGAGGCCGCCGCCTTCCTGGACACCGGCCGCACCGGCACCCTGGAGGTGGGCGCGCGGGGCGCGCGCTGCGGGACGCCGGTCACCGTGCTGATCGAGTCCGCCGTCCCCCCGCCCCGCATGATCGTGTTCGGCGCCGTGGACTTCGCGGCCGCGCTGGTCCGGGTCGGCAAGTTCCTCGGCCACCACGTCACGGTGTGCGACGCCCGGCCCGTGTTCACCACCCGGGCCCGGTTCCCCGAGGCCGACGAGGTGGTCGTCGACTGGCCGCACCGCTATCTGGAGCGCACCGGGACCGACGCCCGCACGGTGCTGTGCGTCCTCACCCACGACCCCAAGTTCGACGTGCCGCTGCTCCGGCTGGCCCTCGGTCTGCCGGTCGCCTACGTCGGTGCGATGGGCTCCCGGCGCACCCACCTCGACCGGCTGGAGCGGCTGCGTGAGGCGGGTGTCACGGACCGCCGGCTGGCCCGGCTCCGTTCCCCGATCGGACTCGACCTCGGCGCCCGCACCCCGGAGGAGACGGCGCTGTCCATCGCGGCGGAGATCGTCGCCGCCCGGCGCGGCGGCACCGGGACCCCGCTGACCGGCGCGTACGTCCCGATCCACCACGACCTGCCCCTCGGGTCGGGCTCGCCCGCCTGAGCGGGGGCGGAAAACCGGTTACGGTCACCGCGGCGGGCGTGCTTGCATGGCGCAATGCCTCCCGCCGACCGTCTCCTCGCCTTCGCCGCGCTGTCCCTGCTGCTGATCGTGGTGCCGGGTCCGAGCGTGCTGTTCGTCGTCGGCCGGGCGCTCGCCCACGGCCGCCGGGCGGCCCTCACCACCGTCCTCGGCAACACGCTGGGCGCCTATGTGCTCGTCGCGGCCGTGGCGCTCGGCGTGGGGTCGGTGGTGGAGCGCTCGGTCCTCGCCTTCACCGTGCTCAGGCTCGCGGGCGCCGCCTACCTGGTGTACCTCGGGCTCACGGCATGGCGGCGGCGCGGCTCGCTGCGGGCCGCGTTCGGCAGAGAGGCCCCGGCGCAGAGCGGACCGCGCACGCTGTGGGACGGGTTCGCCGTCGGGGTGGCCAACCCCAAGACGATCGTGTTCTTCGCCGCCGTCCTGCCCCAGTTCACCGACCCCGCCCGGGGACGGGTGCCCCTCCAGATGCTGCTTCTCGGGCTGGTGTTCAACGCCGTCGCACTCGTCTGCGACAGCGTCTGGGGGCTGGCCGCCTCCGCCGCGCGGGACTGGTTCGCCCGCTCGCCGCGCCGGCTGGCGGCGGTCGGCGGCGCGGGCGGACTCGCCATGGTCGGGCTCGGGGTGACGGTCGCGGTCACCGGCCGTACGGACTGAGACCGAGGCTCACTCGCGCCTGAGCAGCCCGTTCAGCACGCGCCCGAACATCCACTGGGCGGAACTCGTCACCACGCCGTCGGCGGCGCGCGGCAGGAAGGACACGCGCAACTCCTCCCGCCAGACCGCGCGGGCCCGCCCGCCGGGTCCCGGCAGCACCTCGATCTCAGCCCAGCCGAGCACCACCCGGCCGCGCTTCTCCAGCCGGCAGAACCCCGGTTCGCCGTCCAGCGGAGGCCGCCACACGGTGATGTCCATCGGGTCGTCGAACTGCAGCGGACCGACACCCGTACGGGCGAGGATGCGGGTGCCCACCCGGGTCGGCGGGGGCGGCACCACCGTCATCCGGGTGAGCGGCACCAGATCCCCGTGCCGGGGCCAGTCGGTGATCCGGCGCCAGGCCTCGTCGAGCGGAAGGGGGACGGTGCGTTCGAGCGTGAAGAGAGACACGCCTCATCGTAGAGAATCGCCGTACGCCACCTGGGGGTTCACCCCGGCGGGTCACCTGCCCGGCGGATGGACCGGAGTGACACCGGCGCATGCGGGGCCGTGCGCGCCCACCGGCACGCCCCCGGTCGTGCCCCCGCACACAGTGGATAGGGAGGCGCTGCGGGCCGCTCGTGGTGGCTCGCAGCGCCCCCCTGTCATGCACCCGAGCAGGCTCGGGAAATCCTCCGGGTCAGGAGTTGACCTGTGCGGTCACCAGGCTGGAGAAGGTGGTCAGCCGGGTGTAGACCCCCGGGTAACCGGCCTCCGCGCAGCCCTCCCCCCAGGAAGTGATCCCTGCCAGGACGCCCCCGATGATCAGGGGACCGCCGCTGTCGCCCTGGCAGGTGTCGACGCCACCGGAGCTGAGTCCGGCGCAGACCATGTCGGACTGGACGAAGTCCGAACCGTAGGAACTGAGGCAACTGGAGTCGGACACGGTCGGCACCGTCGCGGTCCGAAGCTGGTTGGAGGAGCCGCCGTTCTCCGAGGTGGTGCCCCAGCCGAGGATGCGGGCCGTGGTGCCGGCCGCGTACACGCCGGTCTGGGAGGAGGAGACGTAGGACACCGGGGTGTACGGCATCGACGTCGACAGGGTCAGCACGGCCACGTCGTCGCCGCGGGTGGCGTCCGTGTAGTCCGGGTTGATCCAGATCTTGCCGACGCGGCTCACCGTGCCGTTGGTGCCGTTCAGGTAGGTGCGGCCACCGACCACACGGACGCTGCTCGTGGACTCGCCGACCATGCAGTGGGCCGCCGTGACCACCTTCCTGGCGGACACCAGGGTGCCGCCGCAGAACTGGCTGCCGGACGCGTCCGTGATCTGCATGACGTACGGGTACGCCGTCGTGGTGGTGGTCGTGCCGCCCACGATCGGCTGGGGCGCGGCGCTCGCCGCGGGGGCGGCCACGAGAGCGGACGCCGCGGCGGCGGCCGTCGCCAGCACGGTCACGGCGGTCTCTCTGGCACGTCTGAGCCCGAACATGAGTCTCCTCAGTGGGGGTTGCCGGTGGGGGTCGCACGGGTGTGGGGGGTGGTGCACGGGGACGGGGCACCCCCGGCTCCGGTGGAGCGGAGAGGGGTGGGATTCCGAACCCGTGTGCCCGGCGATCGGCACGTCCCTCACGCTAGGACCCGGAACTCCCGCCTCCCAATGAGGGAACCCCCTAGGGGGGCCGGGGGAGGGAAAACCCTCGGTCCGGCTCAGTTAACCGGGGGCGCCGTCACTTCGCGCGGCGACCTGCGGCCAATCGGACGATGTCGACGCGAGAGCGGATGCCCAGTTTCCGGTAGACCCGGGTCAGGGTCGCCTCCACCGTCTTCACACTCACGAACAGCCGTGCGGCTATCTCCCGGTTGGTGGCCCCCTCCATCACCAGCGCGGCGACCTGACGCTCCATCGCGGCCAGCCCCGCCAGCGCGTCCAGGGTCTCCGGGGCGTCCGGCACCGGCTCCGGCGGCGCAGGCTCCGGCGTGCTGCGGGCCTCGTCCACCCGGGCCAGCCACGGCAGCGCCCGGCAGCGCCGGAACAGCCGGGTCGCCTCGTCGTACACCGTGCCCCTGCGGCGGGCCCCCTCGGGGGAGCGGGCGCGGAGCCCGGCCAGGGCG
This sequence comes from Streptomyces sp. NPDC001781, assembly GCF_053596035.1. Taxonomy (NCBI): domain Bacteria; kingdom Bacillati; phylum Actinomycetota; class Actinomycetes; order Kitasatosporales; family Streptomycetaceae; genus Streptomyces; species Streptomyces sp. NPDC001781. The sequence continues at coordinate 78,054 of NZ_JBSFFI010000009.1, forward strand.
AACGCGGCACGCGCCGCCTCCAGCCCGTAGCCGAGCTCGGTGAGCCGGTCCTGAGCGGACGTCAGCCGCGTCAGCGCGCCCTCCCGGTCGCCGCGGGCCGCCCGCACCAGGGCCTCCGCCCGGTCCAGGACCGCGAGCACGCTCGCCCGGCCGAGACGCTCGGCGTGCTCCCGGCTGGAGTCGATGAGGTCCTGCGCCTCGGCTGGTTCACCGATGCGGACCAGCGCCTCCGCGAGGTCTCCCTGCCAGCGGCCGCGGGCCGGGTCGGTGATGCCGAGGTCCTGCTCCAGACGGCGTACCCGGCGCAGCGCGCGCACCGTCCCCGCCGCGTCCCCGGCAACCAGCTGGGCGTAGCCGAGGGCGGCGAGCGCCCGGGAGAGGTACATCTGGTCGCCGTCCTGCTCGGCGTGCCGCACCGCCTCGTGGGCCAGCGACAGCGCCCGCCCCACATCCCCGCCGGACGCCTCGGCCAGCGAGGTCAGCATGGCGGAGGCGGTCTCCCCGATCCCCGAGTCCCGTGCCAGCCGGAGCGCCTCGCGGGCCAGCTCCAGGGCGCGCCCGCAGTTTCCGGCGTGCAGCTCGGTCTCCGCGAGCCCGCGCAGGAAGTGCACCTCGCTCTCCACCGAGCCCCGCCGCCGCACCTCCCCCAGCAGCGCGGTCACCGTGCGGCGCGCCTCGGCCAGCCGGTCGCCCATGACCAGCCAGCGGAACCGCGCGCTGCCCGCCCCGTTGTGGTGGGACGCCACCGAGGCGACCTGCGGCTCGCGCAGCGCCCGCTTGATCGTGCGGGGCGCCTCCGGATGGCCCATCAGGGTCTCCGTCTGCGCCTGGAAGGCGAGTGCCAGCAGCTCGGTGCGCCGGTCCCCGCCGTGCTCGGCCAGCGCGGCCGCGTGCGCGGCGGCGGTGCGGGCCTCCGTGAAGTCGCCCTGCACGATCAGCGCCCGCCAGGCGAGCTGGTAGTTGACCAGGGCCAGCAGCCGGGGGTCCTGCCCGGCGTCGGCGAGCGCCTGCGGGAAGACGGCGTCGACCTCGGCCATGGTGTGCCCGGCGGTGTCGATGACGACGATCCAGGCCCGCACCCGTTCGGCGGCCACGGCGGTACGGCTGAGCACCTCGCGGGCGATGTCCCGGGCGAGGTCGACCTCGCCGGCCGTGATCGCGTCCTCGGCCGCGGTGAGCCGCCGCTCCTCGGCACCCGGCACGCAGCCGGCCGGGGTGCGGCGCGCGGCCAGCAGGCCGAGCTGTGCGGCGACGGAGGGCGCGCCCCGGTCGCGGGCGAGGGTCGCGGCCCCGGCGAGCCTCGCCGCCACCTCCGGGTCGGTGCCGGTGGTGGCCAGCGCCAGGTGCCGGGCGCGCTCGATCGGGTCGGAGGCCGCGGTGGACAGCGCCGCGTGCGCGGCCCGCCGCTCGGGCGCGGGCGCCTCGGCGTACAGGGCGGCGGAGATCAGGGGGTGCGCGAACCGGACGGCCGGAGCCTCCGGCTCGGTGGCGAGCAGGCCGAGTTCGGCTGCCTGGGCGCACTCCGCCTCGGCGTTCTCCCGGCCGGCCGCGTGCAGCAGGGCCGGGGTGGGGCGGGCGCCCGCGCTGGCCACCAGCAGGGTGCGGCGGGCCTCCACCGAGAGCATGTCCAGCCGGCTGAGCACCAGGGCGCGCAGCGAGGTCGGCACCGGCAGCGGCTCGCCCGGCCGGGGCGGGGTGGGGCTGTCGGCGAGCGCCCGGCTCAGCTCCAGTGCGAACAGCGGGTTGCCGCCGCTGGTGCGGTGGATCTCGCGGACCGTGGAGCGGGGGAGCGCCCCATGGCCCCGGTGGTCGAGCAGCCGGGCCACCTGGGTCCGGTTCAGGGGGCCGAGCCGGACGGCGGCGGTGTCCGGGGGGCAGGCGCGCAGATGACGGTCGTACTCCTGGCTCTCCGGGCCCTCGGTGCGTACCGCGCACAGCAGTTGCACCGGGGTGCCGCCCAGGCGGCGGGCGGCGAAGCCGAGCAGTTCGGCGCTGGCCGGGTCGAGCCACTGGAGGTCGTCGGCGACCAGCAGCACCGGTCCGCGTGCGGCGAGGGCACGCAGGGTGGAGAGCACCGCCAGACGCAGGGCGAGGCCGTCGCGCTGGAGGCTGGACTCGCCCCGGCCGGTGAGCGCCGACTCCAGTGCGGTCAGCTGGGCTGCCGGGACGTGCGGCGCGATCTCGTCCAGGACCAGCCCGAGGAGGTCGGCCAGGGCGAGGAAGGGCAGATGCGATTCGGACTCGGTGGCCGAGCAGCGCAACACGGTGTGCGCGGTGGCGCCGTATTCCTCGGCCAATGCCCGCAGGAAGGTCGATTTACCTATTCCGGCCGGGCCGTGCACCAGCACACTGCCGCCCGAGGCGAGCTGTTCCTTCGCGCCGGCGAACAGCTCTTCGCGGCCGATGAGCAGGTCGGGGCGGCATCGGGCAGGCTCCTGGAAGTCCCGTCGCACGGTTCGCCCGCTCCCCTCGTGTGTCGTGTCCGGGCCGAATTCTAGGCAACGGAGCCCGGAATTCGGAGAGAAGTCGTGGTGAGGGAAATAACAGCCCGTCAAGCATCACGCAATTCGAAGCGGTCCTATGTGAATGGCATGTTTCGCCGGTGGTCGCCGAGGACCGGAGTGTCCGGTTCCGGCCCCTAGGGGAGGACCCCGGCCCGGCGAGCCGCCGTCACCGCCTCCCCCCGGGTGTGCGCGCCCAGTTTGCGCATCGCCGCGCGCAGGTACCCCTTCACCGTCTCCGGACGCAGGCCCAGCCGGTCGGCGACGGCCGCGTTGGTGGCGCCGGTCGCCACCCAGGTCAGCACGTCCAGTTCGCGCGGGGCCAGCGCCCCGGTCCCCTGCGGCGCCGACGCGGTCAGCAGGTCGCAGGCGGCCAGCAGTTCGGCCCGCAGCTCCGGGTCCGCGATCCGCGGGGCCAGCGCCCGCAGCGCCGCGTGCGCCTCCCGTACGTGTTCCAGGCGGGCCCCCGGCTCCGGCACCGCGGGCCGGAGCGCGGCCAGCAGCCCCCGCGCCTCGTCCCGTGCCGCGAGCGCCCTCTCCACCTCCCGCGCCGCCGCCACGGCCCCGCCCAGTACCCGGTCGCCCAGGGGCTGGGCGGTGCGCAGCGCGCCGTACAGCACCCCGCGCACCCGGTGCCTTACCACCAGCGGCACCGCGAGCACCGAGCGCAGGCCCTCGGCGGCCACCGGGGCGTCGTACTCGTGGCTGATCCGGCGGGAGCCGGCGTAGTCCGGCACCGCGCAGGCCCGGCCCAGCGCCAACGCCCGGCCGCCCAGTCCGGTGCCGGAGGTCACCACCAGCGAACGCAGCGCGGCCGTGGCGGTGCCGCTCAGCTCGCTGATCCGGATCTGCGCCGCGCCGGGCCCGACCGCTCCGCCGAAGGCGACCGGCAGCCCCGTCGCGCGCCGCAGCCCGGCCAGTGCACCCCGAATCTCCGCCGTCGCCACGGCATCTGCTGTCACCTTCTCGCTCCTTCGTGCCACCACCCCCGTTCGGGGGTGGTGAGACCCGCATCACGGATTAGACGATGGGGGAGAGCCGCCCGGCAATGGTCCGGGACGCGGGAGTGCGCCGGCGGTGGACGGCCGCGGCAGCGAGGAGGACACGGATGACGACCCCGACGGAGCTGTTCCGCAGCGCCCGCGATTTCCTGCTGGAGCACCGGGAGGACTACCGGGGTGCCTACGACGGCTTCCGCTGGCCCGACTTGGAGCACTTCAACTGGGCGCTGGACTGGTTCGACGTGATCGCGGAGGGCAACGACCGCACCGCCCTGCACATCGTCGAGGAGGACGGCGGCGAGACCAGGCTCTCCTTCGCCGAGCTGTCCGACCGCTCCGACCGGGTGGCCAACCATCTGAAGGCGCTGGGCGTCGGCGCCGGGGACCGGGTGCTCGTCATGCTCGGCAACCAGGCCGAGCTGTGGGAGACCATGCTCGCCGCGATGAAGCTGCGCGCCGTGGTCATCCCGGCCACCCCGCTGCTCGGCCCCGCCGACCTGCGCGACAGGGTCGACCGGGGAGAGGTCGCGCACGTCATCGCGCGCGCCGAGGACACCGCGAAGTTCGACGAGGTACCCGGCACCTACACCCGGATCTCGGTCGGCGGACTGCCCGTGGAGGCGTGGGAGCCGTACGAGGACGCCTACGCGGCGCCCGCCGGGTTCCTGCCCGACGGGCCGACCCTCGCCGACGACCCGCTGATGCTGTACTTCACCTCCGGGACCACCGCCCGCCCCAAGCTGGTCGAGCACACCCACACCTCGTACCCGGTTGGCCACCTCGCCACCCTCTACTGGATCGGGCTCCGCCCCGGCGACGTGCACCTCAACATCTCCTCGCCCGGCTGGGCCAAGCACGCCTGGTCCAACCTCTTCGCGCCCTGGAACGCCGAGGCGACCGTCTTCGTCGTCAACTACTCCCGCTTCGACGCCGGCCGGCTGATGGCCGAGATGGACCGGGCCGGGGTCACCACCTTCTGCGCGCCGCCCACCGTGTGGCGGATGCTGATCCAGGCCGACCTGACCCAGCTCGCCACCCCGCCCCGCGAGGCCGTGGCCGCCGGGGAGCCGCTCAACCCCGAGGTGGTCGAACAGGTCCGCCGGGCCTGGGGCGTCACCGTACGGGACGGCTTCGGGCAGACCGAGACGGCCGTGCAGATCTCCAACAGCCCCGGTCAGGAGCTGCGTCCGGGCTCCATGGGCCGGCCGGGCCCCGGCTACCGCGTCGAACTCCTCGACCCGGTCACCGGGGCGCCCGGTGCCACCGAGGGCGAGATCGCGCTCGACCTGTCCGCACGGCCCCTCGGGCTGATGACCGGCTACCACGGCGACCCCGGGCGCACCGCCGAGGCGATGGCCGACGGCTACTACCGCACCGGCGACATCGGCTCCCGCGACGCGGACGGGTACGTCTACTACACGGGCCGCGGCGACGACGTCTTCAAGGCCAGCGACTACAAGATCAGCCCCTTCGAGCTGGAGAGCGCGCTGCTGGAGCACGAGGCGGTGGCCGAGGCGGCGGTGGTGCCCGCGCCCGACGACCTCCGGCTCGCGGTGCCGAAGGCGTACGTGGTGCTCGCCGAGGGCTGGGAGCCCGGCCCCGGCACCGCGAAGGCGCTCTTCGAGCACTCCCGTGAAGTGCTCGCGCCCTACAAGCGGCTGCGCAGGCTGGAGTTCGGGCCGCTGCCCAAGACCGTTTCCGGCAAGATCCGCCGCATCGAGCTGCGCGAGGCCACGGCCGCGGGCTCGGCGGACGAGTACCGCGAGGAGGACTTCCGGTGAACCTCTCCTACACGCACGGCACCGGCGACACCGCCCTGCTCGGTGACACCATCGGCGTCAACCTCGCTCGTACGGCGGCCACCTGGCCGGACCGGGAGGCCCTGGTCGACGTCCCCGCCGGACGCCGCTGGACCTACGCCGAGTTCGCCGCCGACGTCGAGCGGCTGGCGTGCGCGCTGCTCGCCTCCGGGGTCGCCAAGGGCGACCGGGTGGGCGTCTGGGCCGTGAACCGGGCGGAGTGGGTCCTCGTCCAGTACGCCACCGCGCGGGTCGGCGCGATCATGGTCAACGTCAACCCGGCCTACCGCACCCACGAGGTCGAGTACGTCCTCGGGCAGGCCGGTGTCTCCCTGCTGTTCGCCTCCACCCGGCACAAGGGCAGCGACTACCGGGCGATGGTGGACGAAGTCCGCCCGAGGCTCCCGGAGCTGCGGCGGACGGTGTACTTCGGCGACCCGGGCTGGGACGAGTTCACCGCGCTCGGTGCCGGTTTCCCCGAGGAGCGACTGCGCGCCCGGGAAGCCGAGTTGTCCTGTGACGACCCGATCAACATCCAGTACACCTCCGGCACCACCGGCTTCCCGAAGGGCGCCACCCTCTCCCACCACAACATCCTCAACAACGGCTTCTTCGTCGGGGAGTCGGTCGCCTACACCGAGCAGGACCGGATCTGCGTACCCGTCCCCTTCTACCACTGCTTCGGCATGGTGATGGGCAACCTCGCGGCCACCTCCCACGGCGCCTGCATCGTCATCCCGGCCCCCTCCTTCGAGCCCGCGGCCACCCTGGAGGCGGTCCAGCGGGAACGGTGCACCTCGCTGTACGGGGTGCCCACGATGTTCATCGCCGAGCTGAACCTCCCCGAGTTCGCGGACTACGACCTCTCCACCCTGCGCACCGGCATCATGGCGGGCTCGCCCTGCCCGGTGGAGGTCATGAAACGCGTGGTCGCCGAGATGCACATGGCCGAGGTGTCCATCTGCTACGGAATGACCGAGACCTCCCCGGTCTCCCTCCAGACCCGCGTCGACGACGACCTGGAGCACCGCACCGGCACCGTCGGCCGCGTGCTGCCGCATCTGGAGGTCAAGGTGGTCGACCCGGCCACCGGCACCACCCTGCCCCGCGGCGCGGCCGGCGAGCTGTGCACCCGCGGCTACAGCGTGATGCTCGGCTACTGGCAGGAACCCGGGAAGACCGCCGAGGCCGTCGACAGCGGCCGCTGGATGCACACCGGCGACCTCGCCGTGATGCGCGAGGACGGCTATGTGGAGATCGTCGGCCGCATCAAGGACATGATCATCCGGGGCGGCGAGAACATCTACCCGCGCGAGATCGAGGAGTTCCTCTACGCCCACCCCAAGATCCGGGACGTCCAGGTGGTCGGCGTACCGCACGAGCGCTACGGCGAGGAGGTGCTCGCCTGCGTCATCCCGCTCGATGCGGCCGACCCGCTCACACTGGACGAACTGCGCGCCTTCTGCCGTGACCGGCTGGCCCACTACAAGATCCCGAGCCGGCTCCAGCTCCTCGACGCCTTCCCGATGACGGTGTCGGGCAAGGTGCGCAAGGTCGAGCTGCGTCGCGCGCACGGCTCCTGACGCGCTTGCGGGGCGCGGTCGCCCCCGTGGCCCTCCGCCAGGGACCGCGCCCCGCCGGACCCCGGACGCAGGTCCCGCCACCCCCGTCCCGGCGGGACCTCACACCCTCGACCCGCCCCTGTTCCGAGGGCGGTCGAAGCCGCGCGGTCTTCAGAGGCCGATCCGAGGTCCGCCCGGACGCCCGGAACCCACGGCTCGTGGCGTCCGCTGCCTCACAGTTCGTGTTCCGACAGTCCCGGCCAGTCGTCCGGGCCGCCGCCCAGCCAGTCGATCAGGTCGCTCTCCTCCACCTCGACGCGGTCGAGGTCGGCCAGGCGGAGGATCTCTATCACGTCGTCCAGGTGCGAGGCGAGACCGAGGGTGACCTCACCCTCGGTGACCCGGCGGGAGCCGTCCAGCGCCGGGGGGTGCACCACGATGTGCGGATACCGCGTCGGATCGGCCATGGGTTCAGCGTCCTGCGGATCGGGCGGCGCCGCTACTCGACGGTGGTCCCCGCGCCGGGGCCGCTTCCCCGGCGGGTCCACTAAGGTCGTACGACCTGGAGCCGGGGAGGAAGAGTTGAGACTGCGAGTGGAGTTCACCACCGAACCCTTCGACCTGGACGTCCCGCCCGCGCACGCCGTGGCGGCACGCGAGGTCGTCGAGGGCGGCGGTCTGGACACCGTGGACGTGGGCCCGTTCGGCACGATGGCCGAGGGCGGTGCGGAGGAGGTGCTCAGGGCCGTGGACGCGCTGCTGCGGCGTGGCCTGGAGGCCGGGGCGACCCGGATATCCCTGCAGGTGAACGTGGTCGGGGAGGGGCGGTAGGTGACCGCCGGGGAGCCCTTCCTGGCCGCCCTGCGGCCCCTCGTGGACGCCATGGGCGGCGAACTCCTTCCGCCGGGCGAGGCGGGCCCGGACGACGTGGTGCTGGCCTGGGAGGGCGCCGACGTGGTGGCCGTGCGGCTGCCGCAGCTCGGGGAGTCCCTCGACCACATCCTCGCCGCGCTGGAGCGCCGGGAGGGGCGGCCGCTGGCCGAGCTGGACCGCAAGGCCAAGCAGGAGATCGTCCGGACGCTGGAGGCCCGCGGCGCGTTCGCCGTGCGGCACGGTGTGGAGACGGTGGCGGGGGCACTGGGCGTCAGCCGCTTCACCATCTACAACTACCTCAACCGGGAGAAGGGGCGCTGAGTCCGTCCGGGGCAGTTGACCCGGAATTTTCAACAAAGTGTTGACGCGCCGTCGCGCCGAGGCGTTAGCTGACGGCACCCCGTCCGGCACGACGGCCCTCGCGGCCACGGAGGCGCCCGTGACATCGCCCGCCACCCCCCTGGGCCTGGCCCGGTTCAACGCACTCGGGGACGAGGCCGCGCTCGCCTCCCTGCACGAGGTGTGCGCCTCCACCGCCTGGGGCCGCCTGCTCCTCGTCGCCCGCCCCTACGCCACCGCGGACGACCTGTACCTGGCCGCCGACGCGGCCCTCGCCCGACTCGGCGCCGACGACCTGGCCGAGGCGATGGCGGGCCACCCCCCGATCGGCCGCCCCGAGCCCGGCGACCCCGCCTCCACGCGGGAGCAGCGCGGCATGGCGGACGCCTCCGACGAGCTGCGCGCCGAGATGCTCGAACTGAACCTCGCCTACCAGGACCGCTTCGGCCATGTCTTCCTGATCTGCGCCACCGGCCTGACCGGCGAGCGGATGCGGGACGCGCTCAGGGAGCGGCTCGGCAACACGCCGGAGCGGGAACGGGAGACCGCCCGCGCCGAACTGGGCAGGATCAACCGCATCCGCCTGGCCCGACTCGTCGCCTGAAGGGCGCCCGCACCATGACCACCACCGCCTCCGTGTCCACCCACATCCTGGACACCTCGCTCGGCCGCCCCGCGCGGGACGTCACCGTCCGCCTCTCGGCCCGCACCGGTCCCGGTGCCGGCTGGCGGCCGCTCGGCGAGGGGACCACCGACGCCGACGGCCGCTGCCGGGACCTGCCGGTCCCGCCCGGCGACACCGCACAGGTACGGCTCGACTTCGCCGTGGAGGCGTACCTGGGCGACAGGGAGGACGCGTTCTTCCCGGAGGTGACCGTCACCTTCGCCGTACGGGCCGGGGAGCACTACCACGTCCCGCTGCTGCTCAGCCCGTTCGGCTACTCCGTATACCGAGGGAGCTAGCTTCATGGCAGAAACGTCCCGCCCGGCCGGGCCCGCGATCCTGGCGCAGAACCAGTACGGCAAGGCCGAGAACCGGGTCGTCCGGATCACGCGCGACGGCGCCACCCACCACATCAAGGACCTCAACGTCTCGGTCACCCTCAGCGGCGACATGGACGACGTCCACTACTCCGGCTCCAACGCCCACGTCCTGCCGACCGACACCACGAAGAACACGGTGTACGCCTTCGCCAAGCGGTACGGCATCGAGTCCGCCGAGCAGTTCGGCATCCACCTCGCCCGGCACTTCGTCACCTCCCAGGAGGCGATCCGCACGGCCCGTGTCCGGATCGAGGAGTACGCCTGGGACCGGATCGGCGCGCAGGACACCGGGCACTCGTTCGTCCGCAGGGGCCAGGAGGTCCGGCTCACCCAGGTCTTCCACGACGGCACCGCCTGGCAGGTGGTCTCCGGCCTGGGGGGCCTGGTGGTGCTGAACTCCACCGACTCCGAGTTCTGGGGCTACGCCAAGGACGAGTACACCACCCTGCCCGAGGCGCACGACCGGGTGCTGGCCACCGAGGTCAACGCCCGCTGGCGGTACGGCTGGACCGGTGAGGGCGACGCGCCCGACTGGGACGCCTCCTACGCGGGGACCCGGCGCCACCTGCTGGAGGCGTTCGCCGGGACCTATTCGTACTCCCTCCAGCAGACCCTGTACGAGATGGGGGCGCGGGTGATCGGGGAGCGTGCCGAGATCGACGAGATCCGGCTCTCCCTGCCGAACAAGCACCACTTTCTCGCCGACCTCACGCCCTTCGGGCTGGCCAACGACAACGAGGTGTACCTCGCCGCCGACCGGCCCTACGGCCTGATCGAGGCGACCGTGCTCCGCGAGGGCCGCGAGGCGGCGATCCCGGTGGACCTCACCAACCTCTGAGAGCGAAGGACGAACCGTGGCACCAGCCGAGCGCATCGTCATCGAGAACTGCGCGATCGCCACCGTGGACGCCGACGACACCGAGTACGCCACGGGGCACCTCGTCCTCGCGGACGACCGGATCGAGTCGGTCGGCGCGGGCCCGGCCCCGGAGGGGCTCACCGGGGTGGCCCGCCGGATCGACGCCACCGGGCACCTGGCCACGCCCGGCCTGGTCAACACCCACCATCACTTCTACCAGTGGCTCACCCGGGGCCTGGCCACCGACCACAACCTCTTCGACTGGCTGACCGCCCTCTACCCGACCTGGGCGCGGATCGACGAGGACATGGTCTCGGCGGGCGCGCGGGGCTCGCTGGCGATGATGGCCCGCGGCGGGGTCACCACCGCGATGGACCACCACTACGTCCACCCGCGAGGCACCGGTGACCTGTCCGGCGCCATCGTGCGCGCCGCCCGCGACACCGGCGTCCGCTTCACCCTGGCCCGCGGCTCGATGGACCGGGGCGAGTCGGACGGCGGGCTGCCGCCGGACTTCGCGGTGGAGGGCCTGGACGAGGCGCTGGCCGCCACCGAGGCCACCGTCCGCGCACACCACGACCCCTCCTTCGGCGCGCTGACCCAGGTCGCGGTCGCGCCCTGCTCGCCCTTCTCGGTCTCCACCGAACTGATGAAGCAGGGCGCGGAGCTGGCACGACGGCTGGGGGTACGGCTGCACACCCACGGCTCGGAGACCGTGGAGGAGGAGAAGTTCTGCCACGAGATGTTCGGGATGGGCCCGACCGAGTACTTCGAGTCCACCGGCTGGCTGGGCGAGGACGTGTGGATGGCGCACTGCGTCCACATGAACGACTCCGACATCGCCGCCTTCGCCCGCACCGGCACCGGCGTCGCGCACTGCCCGTCCTCCAACGCCCGGCTGGCGGCGGGGATCGCGCGGGTGCCGGACCTGCTGGCGGCGGGTGTGCCGGTCGGGCTGGGCGTGGACGGCACCGCCTCCAACGAGTCCGGCGAACTCCACACCGAGCTGCGCAACGCCCTCCTGGTGAACCGTCTCGGCCCCCACCGGCAAGCCGCGCTCACCACCCGCCAGGCCCTCCGCCTCGGCACCCACGGCGGCGCCCGAGTCCTCGGCCGGGCCGCCGAGATCGGTTCCCTGGAGGCCGGCAAGCTCGCCGACCTGGTGCTCTGGCGCATGGACACCCTGGCCCACGCCTCCATCGCCGACCCGGTGGCGGCCCTGGTGCTCGGCGCTCCGGCCCCGGTCACGGCCTCCTTCGTGGGCGGCCGGCAGATCGTGGCGGACGGGGTGCTGCTGCACGTGGACGAGGACGCGATCGCCCGGACCACCCGCGAGCAGGCCCGGCGGCTCGCGCGGAGCTGAGCGGGGTCAGATGCGGCGCGGGGACGCCAGGAGGTGGCGGGTTCGGGTGCGGGCCTCGGTGTACTCGCCGCACTGCCAGCCCGCCGCCTCCAGCGTGACCGCGTACGGCCCAAGTGCCGGGCCGTACACCGCGACCGCCTCCGGCTGCGGGGTCGCGCGGACGCGGTAGCCCGGCGTGCCGGCGTGTTCCGGCGGGTGGCCCGCCGCCTCCAGGGCGAGGGCGGCGGCGCGGACCAGGTGGGTGCGTTCCCAGCCGCAGGGCCGGCCGGTGGCGCCGTCGGGGTTGGTCATGCGGCGCAGTTCCAGGAGCCCCTGCCAGGCGTCGCGCACCTCGCGCGTCCGGGCGGGGCCGGACGGCGCCTCCTCCGCGCCGCCGACCCGCGCGGCGAAGACACCGGCCGGTTCGGAGGCGGTGGGTGCGGCGGGCTCCGGCGCGGGCTCGCGCAGGCGGTGCCCGGCCGGGGTCAGGAAGTGGTCGTGGGGCGGGCGGGGGTGCCGGAAGGCGAAGCCGAGCCGGACCAGGGCCGCGAGCTGGGCGTCCGTGCCCCGCAGCCGTCCGGTGCCGGGGTCGGCGTCCTCGACGACGCGCCGCTGGGCGGGGGTGGGCGGTCGTGCCACGGCGGTGCTCCCTCAAGTCCGCTGCTGGTCCTCGAAGCGTACGGCCGGGCACTGACAGCCCCCTGCGGAGCTACTGCCGGTACCCGCTCAGGAAGCGGCCGATCCGGCCGATGGCCGCCTCCAGGTCGTCCGCGTGGGGAAGGGTGAGGATGCGGAAGTGGTCGGGGGCCGGCCAGTTGAAGCCGGTGCCCTGGACGACCTGGATCTTCTCGCGGAGCAGCAGGTCCAGGACGAACTTCTCGTCGTCGTGGATCTTGTGCACCTTGGGGTCCAGGCGCGGGAAGGCGTACAGCGCGCCCTTGGGGCGGACGCAGGAGACGCCGGGGATCTCGTTCAGCTTCTCCCAGGCCACGTTCCGCTGCTCGTACAGCCTGCCGCCCGGCGCGGTGAGTTCGTGGATGGACTGGCGGCCGCCGAGCGCGGCCTGGATGGCGTACTGAGCGGGCGCGTTGGGGCACAGCCGCATGGACGCCAGCATGGTCAGGCCCTCCAGGTAGCTCCTGGCGTGCTGCTTGGGGCCGGTGATCACCAGCCAGCCGGAGCGGAACCCCGCCACCCGGTAGGTCTTGGAAAGCCCGCAGAAGGTGAGGACGACCAGATCGGGCGCGAGGGCGGCGGCCGAGTGGTGGACGGCGTCGTCGTAGAGGATCTGGTCGTAGATCTCGTCCGCGAAGACCATCAGCCCGTGGCGCCGGGCCAGGTCGAGGATGCCCTCGACGATCTCCTTCGGGTACACCGCGCCGGTCGGGTTGTTGGGGTTGATGATGACGACGGCCTTGGTGCGGTCGGTGATCTTCGACGCCATGTCGGCCAGGTCGGGCGCCCAGTCGGACTGCTCGTCGCACAGGTAGTGCACCGCCTTGCCGCCCGCCAAGGTTGCTCGGCTACCCACTTTTCTTGATGGGTGCGGCGATCTCGGAGACCAGGGCCAGGGTGTCATCGAGACGCCGGCGGAGGGTCTCGATGATGAGGATCAGTCCGGCCGGTTCGATCTGGGAGAGGTCTTCGGTGCGCGTGTAGTCGAGGTCGCGGCGGGCGTAGTCGACGCGGGCGTGCTGGAGATCGGTGAGGGGGGTGAGGGGCGGCTGGGGGAGGCCGTCGGTCATGGGGTGCCACCTGTGAGTCGCGCTGGTGCATGCATCGTGCACCGATCGTTACGGGGGTGTGGGGCTGGAGGCAATGCGTTTCGGCAGAGCGTCACTCGAACGAGTGTTTTATTTACGTGACGGTTGCGGCACCCACACACCGTGATCAAAGAATGTACGCTCGACGATACAGACATTCGATCATGGTCGGGTCACCGTTGGCGAGTGCCATCCGCCTCGCCGCCCGACGACTGGGTCATCACCCGCCGCCGGGAAATCGGGGCGCACATTCGGCGCCACCGGCTTCACGCCAACCTCACGCAGGAGCGCCTGGCGGAGGCGGCAGGGCTGGACAGACAGTCCATCAACCGGATCGAGCAAGGTCGTCAGGCTGCGATCATCGACAACCTGATCCGCATCGCGCGCGCCCTCGACGTGCCCCTCGCAGACCTCGTCCAGTGACGGCTGCCGCCGACCGGTCCCACGCCGGCGGCAGCCTGTGCGGGACACCCCCCATGTGCCGTGGGTGTCCCGCGCCCGGCCCTGACCGGCCGGGAGTCAGTAGGTGCGCGGCCGCGTGTGCCGGGGCGGCGTGCAAGGGGCCGGGCAGACGGTGATGGAGGCGGCGCCGCTCCCGGTTTCGATGGGGATCTCCTGGGGCTTGCCCTTGATGGGCCGCCCGCACCGGTCACACAGCATCAGCAGTTCCCCCTCGCCAGTCGGCCGGCGTCGCGGTGAAGGTGGTACAGGCCGCCGCCGATCGGGCAGCTCTTCCAGTCCTCGCCGTGGCAGGGGCCACAGCCCATGGAGTGTTCGGCCAGCGCGTCGAAGGCGTGCGCGGCAATGCACTGCCCGCAGGACTGCGGGAAGGCGGCCACTCCCTCGCGGATCTCCTCGCCGAGGTCGACGGCGGCGGCGAGCGGGATCGGCCGCCCGCCCCAGACGCAGGCGCGTCCGGCGCGCTGGTCAGCGCCGAGCTCGTCCAGGTCGGGGACGCCGAGGTAGGGCAGCAGCTCGGCCGGGAAATCGGCGGGCGGGCGCCCTGCCGGTACCGATCGTGCGGCGGTACGGTGGCTCACGTCGACTCCTCAGCAGTCGTCCACACCCGGGGCCGTGACAGCGGCCGCCGGGGTTGTCCGCTTCGATTTCGCTGACGTAGATCAGCGCTCCCCCGTAGCGTTTCCTGTGCCAGCCATCCGGCACAGCACCTGCGCGTCCACAGCCGTCCACCCCCGTGTGGACACCGTGGACAGCGCCTGGGAGATCCCATGCACGAGACGTTCGCTCAGGCCCTCCGTCGCCACCGGGGCACCCGCTCCCTCCGCGACGTCGCCCAACTCGCCGCCTGCGCAAAGTCGCTGGTGTCGTACCTAGAGCACGGCCAGCGACGGCCCACCGCCGAGATCGCTGCCGCCCTGGACCACGCTCTCCACGCTGGCGGCGAGCTGATCGCCCTCGCCGAAGCCGACGCCCGGCCAGGCGTCCTCGAGCAAGTGGACGCCCTGCAACAGGGACTCACGGAGTCGTTCGCCGCCGGGCCGATGACCGACGCGGGCCTGGCCGAATGGGAGCACACCGTGGCCCGGCATGGCCGCGCCACCCGCTACCGCCCCGAAGCCGACCTCCTCCCGGAGCTCCTCGGCGACTTCGCGGATCTGCGTCTCGTGCTCGCGCACCGGCATGCACCCGCCGCCCACCGGCGGCTCACCGTCGCCGCCGCACAGATGGCCGGCCTCATGGCGCTCACGCTCCTGAAGCTCGGCGACAGTCGGGCCCGCTCCTGGTGGCGTACGGGGCGGACCGCGGCCGCAGCAGCCGACGACCGGGCCACCCTCTCCTGGATCTACGCGCAGGAGGCGTACCAGCTGTACTACGGCGGCGACTTACACGGCGCCGTCGAGTGCGCGGTCCGCGCGCAGCAACTCGCCGGCGGACTGCCCTGCATCGGGCCAGCGCTCGCAGCACCGCTGGAGGCCCGTGCGCACGCCCAGCTCGGTATGCGTGAGGCCGCGGGGACAGCGCTGCGGGCGGCGGAGACCGCGCTCGGCCGGCTGGCCGAAGCGGACCGGGCCGCGAGCGCCTTCGGCTACAGCGAGAGCCAGCTCCGCTTCCACGCCGGGAACGCATGGACCCACCTCGGGGACACTGACCGCGCTGCCGACGAGCAGGCCCGGGCCCTTGAGCTGTATCCCGCCTCTGACCGCATGGATATCGCGCTGGTCCGCCTCGATCAGGCGATGTGTACCGCCGTCGACGGCGACCCGGCCGCCGCAGCGACTCTCGTGACCCAGACGATTACGGACCTGCCGGTGGAGCACCGGTCGGCGCTGATCACCTTCCGGGCCCGTCAGGTCGCGCGTAGGGTGCCCGAGACACGTGAGCTGCGGGTATTGCGTGAGGTGTTGGCGCTGCCCGCTGGTGAGAGGGGCGACGAGGATGCAGATCAGCGAGGCGACTGAGGCGGACGCGGGCGTGATCGCCGATGTGCTGGGCGAGATCGAGGCGTACTACGGCGGCCCCGACACGGCCCCGCCGGTCGAGGATGTACGCACCGCGCTGTTCGGGAGCCTGCCTGCCGCGACGGTCCTTCTCGCCCGGGACGGCGATGAGGTCCTGGGGCTGGCGTCGTACTCGTTCCTCTGGCCTGCTGCGGGTGCCGATACCAGCCTGTATCTGAAGGAGCTGTTCGTCCGCGAGCAGTACCGGCGCGGCGGAGTGGCCGGGGCGCTGATGGATGCCGTGGCAGAGATCGGTCGCGCCGCAGGGTGTTCGCGGCTGGAGTGGACCGCCGACGCCGATAACCCGGCCGCGCTGGCGTTCTACGAGGCGCGCGGCGCGAAGGAGAACCCGGGCAAGGTGGCGTACCGGCAGTCCCTGTAGACCGGCAGTCCCTGTAGCCGGACATGACGAAATGGCCCCCACCACCCCGCGCAGGGGTGATGGGGGCCAAGTGGTCAGCCGTGGATGAGTTCCTTGTCGCCGTTCTCCGGCTCGGGTACGGGTGTGCCGGATCGGGTGAGGGCTCCCTCGAGGAGCAGGATGTAGCGGCGGAGCGCCGCGATCACCCGGTCCTGGAGGAGGCTGTGCTCGCGGGCTTGGGCCACCTGCTCCTCCAGGTGGCCGATGCGGGTCTCCTGCCGCACGAGCACCGAGGCGAGGCCCGGCACCGTGCTGAGATCGGCGCCCGCGAGCGGCGATTCCCGCTCCTTCTTCTCCAGCGACACCGGTGGGGGCGGTGGCGCGGGTGCGGGCCGGCTGATCCGGGCGACGATGATCGAGACGATCCCGCCGAGGACGATGGACAGGAGCCCGTACAGGCCGTCGCTCATGCCTGGCCTGCCTCTCTGCTGTGGGCGGCGGCGAGCCGCAGGGTGTCCACCTCCCGCCGCAGTCGGATGTTCTCCCGGAGCTCCTGTACGAGCCGCGCGGTGGCGGCGGCGAGGAGCGCGGCGAGGCTCGGCGAGACGAGCCACGTGAGCCCGCTGTTAAGGCCTTGCGGGAACTGGCCGAGCGCGCGGGCGAAGGTGTAAGCGGCCGCCCACACCACCGGCATGGCGACGGCCGCCGCCCAGCCCCACCAGTCCTGCCGGGAGGGCATGACCGACGCTGCGCAGCAGATCGCCCCGGAAGCGATCCACACCCAGCCCCACATGGCGATGCTGGTGTGGGGGATCGCGGTGAGCGCGGCCGCGCCCCGGACCGCGCCGTAGCGTGGGTCGGCTACGAGGCCGATGCCCCAGTTGATCCAGCCCATGCCGCAGGCGAGGAGGCCGAGGCCGCGGTAGCCGAGGCGGCGTCCGGCCCGGCCCGCGAGCCCCCGCATCAGACGTCCGAGCGCGGTGTGTGCGGTGCGGCCCATCCGGCGACCGCTGAGCCCGCTGCGGGGATCAGGGCGAGGACGAACGGCTCCAGCGCGTCCGGCATGCTGCTGATCAGGGACGGGTCGTTGGTGACCGCGCCGAGGATGGCGAGGGCCGCGACGCTGATCAGGTAGGTCAGCGCGGTGCTGGCCTTGACCTTCTTCTCGATGGGTGCGGACGACGATGCCATGATGGGCCTCACTTCTTCTCCAGCGCGGTGACGCGCTTTTCCAGGGCGGTGAGCCGCTGCTCGGTGGTGCGCGGCTGAGTGGGGGGCTTCGGTGTGCTGGGCGACCAGGACGCCGGGTGCTTCAGTCGCTCGGCCACCCGGGCGCGGACGTCCGGCATGGTGATGCCGGGGCCCTTGGGGTCGACCTTGCCGGGCTGCCACTCCTTGTGGCCGATGACCGAGGTGTCGCCGTCCTTGCCCCAGGCGTGCGCGCGGCAGAGTGCGGCGGCTGTGCGGACGATGGCGTCGAGCTGCTCGTCCGGCCAGGGGTCGGTGCCGTCGCCGAGGTTCTCGCACTCGAAGCCGTAGAACCGGGCGTTGCCGTCGGTGTTCGCCTCGTTCACGGGTGGCAACGGCGCCTCGTCGATGACCGCCTGGAGGACGTCGCCGTCGCCGAGGCCGGCGTGGTTCGCGCGCCCGTAGCCGATCAGGTGGACGATGCCGTCCTTGGCGATGACTCCGTGGCAGAGCGGGCCGGGGAGGTCCTGGTAGCCCTTGGTGCAGATCGACACCGTGTTGGCGGTGCCCTTGGTGACGGTGTGGTGCACCATCACGCCATGTACGGGGCCCCAGTTGCCGTGTCCTTCGCGGTTGTGGTTGCGCCAGTCTCCGTGTTCCTGGACCTTGACGCCCTCGGCGCGCAGGACGGTGAGGAACGCTGCGGCGGACAGGGGGGTAGCCATCAGGCACCTGCCTTCCGGGACCACTTGCCCGCCTCGTCGCCTTCGGCGCGCGAGGTGGCCCAGTAGACGTCTGTGCCGTCGAGCAGGACCTGGAGGTTGCACGTGACCGTGGACTCGTTCCACACGCGGACGACGACGGCCGGGAAGGTGTCGCCCTCCTCGACGCGGTTGCCGAAGTGGCCGACGAAACCCGTCCGTTCGCTGGCACTGCCGCTGGTGTGGAAGTCCTGCCGGCGCTTGTTCACCGCGTCCGCGTCGGCGGCGCTGAGCCGGTAGTGGACGAACTCGCCGGGTGTCGGCAGCGCGGTGGGGGCCGTGCCCTCGAGGGCCGCCGTGGACGCGGCGACGACGGCCCAGTTCTTCGCGGACCAGAGGTCGTCGAGGGCCTTCGTCACCTCCGGCCCCGAGAGCGTCTCGGCGAGCTGGTGCGCGAGGTCGTGGAACGGCTTGCTCACCTCCTGGAGGTGCTCGGGTAGGTGGTCGTATCGGAAGTTCTTGAGCATTCGCTCGACGGCGGGATGGAGCTCGGCTGGCATGAGTGCCTCCAGATATGAGGAAGGCCCCGGCCGGGACGGCGCGGGGCTTACGGGCGAGCGGAGTTGGTCAGGTCGGGAGCGTCCCGGTGGCGGACTTGATGTCGAAGTCGTCCAGACGCATCGTGGCGATGCCCGCCGCCTGGCCGGTGAGGCCCCAGTTCCCGGCGGTGCTGAGGAAGACTCGGAAGGGGCTGGTGGACCCGGAGCCGGCCGCTCCCCAGTTCCGCTCGTAGTTCTGCTGGTAGGCGGCCGTGAAGGTGAAGAAGGTGTACGAGGACGTCGTCACGCCGGAGAAATTTACGACGCCCTTGAACATGCGGATCACCTCGTCGCGGACGTACAGGTCGCGGACCATCGGCTGCACGCTGCCGTCCGAGGCGCCGTTCTGGTATGAGCCGACCGCCGTCAGTGGAATCCACGGCGTGCCGTCCTGCTGGCGGCTGGCGGTGATCACCATGCCGGGCTGCCACAGGGTCATCAGGTCCTCCTAGAGCGCGACTCGGGCTGGGTAGGCGAGCCGCAGGTCAGCGCCCGCGTTCTGGGGCTTGACGATGCCGTTGACGCTGCGGGCCACGGTGAAGCGTTGCGGGTTGAGCAGCGCGAAATCGTCGTACGAGGCGGTCACCGGGAGGGTGTTGGTGTTGGCCGAGTCGAGGATCGACCGGACCCCGATCGACCCGGCCGCCGTCAGCGATGTGTCCGTGGCGACCACATGCCACGTGCTGGCCGGCTCCGGGTCGGACGCCCGCCACGCGCGCGCCCGCAGTGTCGAGCCCTGCACCTGGAACCTCACGCGGTACAGCGTGCTGGCCGCGTGGGTGATCCCGAGCGTTGCTGACGCGAGGTCGGTCTGGAGGGCCGTGATGCGCTTCTGTAGCACCAGTTTGATGCTCTGGTCAGTGCCGAACGCGAGCCGGGCGTAGTACAGGTTGCTGGAGTCGGCGGAGCGGGCGATGAGCCCGACGTAGTGCGGGCCGCCCGTTGCGAGTGCGCTGGTGGACACACTCACCACCAGGTCGACGTCTGCGGTGGGGGCGGGCAGCGTGATGTACCGGCCGGTGTTGATGTTGCTCTGCGACATCCTGCCCACGCCGCTGGCGACGCTGTAGTCGCTGGCGCTGCCGCCCGCCGTCGACCACGAGCTTCCGCCGGTGTCGGGGCTCCCCCACCCGCCGCTCACAGTGCGGCCGAAGCTGTCCACGATGGCCGGGGCGATGCCGGAGACAGTCACCACCTCGCCCCCGACCCGCGCGTCGAACGACTGCTCCCACTTCCACTCGGGGCCGGCCGTCGACTGCACCAGCAGCGTGGTGTCAGCCGCCGTGGCGGCGGTGACGAGCTGCGAGCCGTCGGTGTCGACCATCCCGAGGACGGGATCGTCGGTCACCGCGAGCCGGTACGGGCCCGCGGGCGCGCACACCAGGGTGATCTCCCACGTGCGTACGCCGATCTCCTCGGAGTAGCCCTGCACCATCAGGTCGATGGGGCCGGGCGGCAGGTGGGACGGGAGATCGGTGATGCGGATGACGTCGCCCTCGGCCAGGTCGAGGATCGCGGGGATCAGGTCGGGGCGCCGGTGCAGGCGGATCGTGATCGAGGGGTAGCGGGCCTCGTCCCACGTGCCGAGGGACAGCAGCCACCACGCCATGGGTTCGGTCTGGTCGTCCCGGTAGAGGTTCAGTGTGACGCTGTCGTCGTAGCGGCCGATCCCGATCGGAGGGTCCTCCGTCGACATGGGCCCGTCGATTTGCTCGGCCCGTCCGCTGGAGCCGCCGGTGCGCGTGACCGTGATGTCGTTGCGGATGTCCTTCGCGTCGGGCACCGGCTCCAGGCCGCTCAGGCCCCGTGAGGCGTACGGCAGGGTGAGTACCGGCTGCTGGTTGTAGAGGCTGGTGCGGGTCCGGTACTTCAGTCCGGCCCGCTCCCGGTCCTCCACCAGGAATCCCGCGTCGGCGTCCGCGCACTGGTCCAGGACCTCCAGCAGCGTGGCCGGGCGTTGCGGTCCCATGCGGGCGGTGGCCGAGCCGTCCCCGGCGATGGTGATCGGTAGCGACTCCTCGGTCGACAGGCGTCCCAGCCGCGCGGCCGCGGTCTCCCGGGCGAACCCGTCGTCGGCGGCCTCGTAGATCGTGACGCCGGGTGCGGTCGAAGGGGTGATCGTGCCGCCGATGTCCCACGCGGCCAGGTGGCCGATGCTCATGCCCTGGAAGCTGTTGCCCCACAGGCCCTTGACGCCGACCAGTCGGCCGGGCGTGCCGGTCCAGGTGGTCCTTGCGTAGTTCCAGGCCGAGTTGACGACGTTCAGCCATGCGGCGGCGACGTAGGCCGACGAGCCGTTGGTGGCGGAGAAGATTTGCAGCCGGTTCCAGGCCCCGGTGAAGTTGGAGATGGCCGTGGCGTCCGAGTACAGGAAGAAGACGACCACGTTGCCGTCGCCGTCCAGGGCCTGAATGCGGATGCCTGCCGTGGAGATCCGGCACACGATCTGGGTGACACCGCCGGTGCCTGGCACCAGGTTGAGGGTGAACATGGTCTGCTCGGTGGCGGGCATCGCGTTCAGCTTGTAGACCATCTCCACATGCCAGCCGCCGGCCTGGGCGCCAGAGATACGGCCGTCCAGCGTGGAGACCGATCCGAGAACCGGCAGGGGGCCGGAGCCGGACGGGCTGTCGTCGCCGCCGAAAGCGAACCCGGTGACCCGAAGTGGCTGCCCGCCGCTGAGCGCGGAGGCTGCCTGGGTGGACGCGTCGCCGTCCTCCATCGGCCAGTAGGCCAGCGGGGCGGCCGAGGGGATGCGGCGGCGCAGCGTGGACGGCAGCGCCTTCTTGCCCTGGGAGAGCCGCTGGAGGATGCCCGCGCCGTCCCCCTCCACCCGGATCAAGTCCCCGCTGCCCGACCACGTGGCCGGCCAGTCGGAGTACTCCCCGACGAAGCGGAACCGCCTGTTGGTGATCTCCGCGCCGCCGAGGAGGGACCAGGTGCGGCCCGCCGTGTCCGTGAAGGACGTGGTGCCGGGCGCCTGCGCGGTGAAGTCGGGGTTGGCGACCACGGTGCCGCCGATGCCGTTGCGGACCTCGGCCCTGTGGATGCGGCCTACGGGGTCGACGTAGGCGATGGTGCCGACGGCCCCGAAGTCCAGGGACGCGGTCGTGGCGAACAGCGCGGTGGTGCCCGCCTGGATGACGGGGTCCCCGAGCTGCGTCCACGGGCCCGCGAGGGACGGCGCCGTGTAGAACGTCACCGTCCGGCCCGAAGCCCCATTGTCGACATCAAGGGTCACGCGCACGGCCAGGCGCCCGCTCGCCGGAACGACGAGCGGGGCCGTCGACAGGGCGGACGGCGACGCGCTGTTGTCGGGCGACCAGAAGATCCTGATCCGCCCGCCGGTCAGCGTGACCAGCCAGCCCTTCGACGCGCTGGTCCACCTCCCGCACAGCTCGGTCTCGGCGGCCGGGGCCCAGTCGACGAGCGATGCTTCCACCCGCACGTCCAGGTCGCCGGCGATGGCGATCGGGGCTGTGGCCGGGGTCGTGGCCCGCGTGGTTCCTCCGGGCAGGAGGAGCGCAGAGGCCCCAGCCCGGACGCTGACTCGCATCGGTGTGTTCCGGCCGATCAGCCCGTAGTACGGCGACCGGGGGTTGCGCGGCGCGAAGAGCCCGTCGGGCGACTTCAGGGTGAGGGAGCAGGAGGCCGGGTCGACCGCCTGCCCCTCACCCGTGCGCCCACGGGTGTGAGTGATCACGTTCCCGAGCTGGCCGTAGCTGGTGACGTCCGTCCATGTCCCGCCGAGCTGGAGTTCAATCCGCGTGCCGAGCGGGTCCTCGGGGAACGCCATCAGCTTGCCCTCTTTCCGTTGCCCAGTACGAAGCCGACGTCGCCGCCGCCCTTCTTTCGGATGCCGCGCCGCATCCGCTCGATCAGGTAGTCGTCCTCGCCGCGGCCGGAGGAGCGCAGCTCCAGGACGACCTTCTGCGAGGCGGTGGCGCGGGCGCGCGCGGACGCCATGTCCCACGAGCCCGGCGCCGGCGTCTCCACCAGGGAGGCCATCGACCGGTTGACCGCGGACCGCTGGCCCTCGACACCCTGGATCAGGCCCTGCGCGGTGTACTGGCCGACCAGCGCCATCACCCGGCTGGGGCTCTTGATCCCGAGCGCCTTCCGGATCGCCTTGGACATGGACTGGGCAATCTTCAGCATCTGCTTGTCGATCGCTGCCTGCTGGGACTGGAGTCCCCGGATCAGGCCGCGCGCGGAGTCGATCCCGGCTCCGTACATGGCGTTTCCGGCGACCGTGCCTGCGTTCCCTGCGGCGGAGACGAGCTTGGCCTGCTCCTTGTTGATCTGTTTGATCTGGCCGGAGTTGGCGTTCGCCAGTGCGGCGGCCGCCGAGGAGCCCTGCTCGACGCCGGCCTGAGCGATCTGCGCGATCAGGTCGGCCCTCACGCCCTTTTTCCGGAGCGTGGCGAGCGACTTGGCGAACCGCTCGGCGGCCGCGCGGTCCTGCTTCAGGTTGTCGAGGATCGAGTTGGCAGTGACCGGGAGGCCGTCGTTGCCCTGGGTGGTGATGTTGGCGCTGTCCAGCACTCCCTTCTTCACGTCGGCCGCGAGCTTGTTCCGGCTGTTGGTGAGGTCGGTGAGCTTCTTCTGCGCGGCCTTGAGCCGGGTCGCCACCCGCTCCCGCTGGGAGGCCAGCTTGAGCAGCCGCTTGCTGTCGCTGCTGATCCGCTTCAGCGCGCCGGAGCGACGAGAGCCGCGCCGCATCGAGTCGGCCACGATGTCCGCGAGCCGCGTGGCCGCCGCCCGGACCTGCTTCGACGACCCGGTGAGGCCCTCGATCAGACCGCGGGCGATCCAACGACCCTGCGTAGCCGTCACCTTGGACGGGCTGTGAATGCCGAGGGCCTTGGCGATCGGGCCGGGGATGACCGACCTGGCCCAGCCCATGATCCGGCCGCGCAGCCAGCCACCCATGCCGGAGATGCCGTTCCAGAGGCCCTGGACTACGTTGCGGCCCTTCTGGACCAGGAGGCCACCCATAGAGCCGACCGCGGCCGAAGTCCGGCCCGGCAGACCGCGCACCCAGCCGAGGAACTGAGCGCCCTTAGCGACCGACGCCGACTGGAACCGCGCCCAGCCCCGGGAAGCCGCGCCCGAGAGGCTGTTACCCAGCCCGTTGAGCGCGCCCGACGCACGGCCGGGCAGCCGGTTCACCGAGCCGATGAAGCTGTTCCAGGCCCTGCCGACCGGGCCGGACACGTACCGCGACCACAGGCCGGAGAACCAGCCGCCGATCGACGACCCGAGCGTATTCATCACGCCTGGCGCTGCGGCCGCCTTCGCCGACACCCATCCAGCGAACTGCCCCCACCAGCGGTCCAGGTGCGAGCTGGCAGACGACTGCATCGAGGAGATGAAGCCGTACATCATCGTGCCCGCGGCAGCCGCGAGCGCGGCCGCGACGAGCCCTGGCAGGGCGAGGAAGCCTACGACGATGGCCCCGGCGATAGCGCCGATCTTGAGGACGGCCATGGGGTTCGCGGCGATGAACTCGGCGGCCTTGGTGCCCATGTCCGAGAGCATCTGCACGACCTTCGGGGCGAGCTCCCTACCCTTGTCGAGGAGTC
Source organism: Streptomyces sp. NPDC001781 (assembly GCF_053596035.1). Lineage (NCBI taxonomy): Bacteria > Bacillati > Actinomycetota > Actinomycetes > Kitasatosporales > Streptomycetaceae > Streptomyces > Streptomyces sp. NPDC001781. Next base: position 102,030 of record NZ_JBSFFI010000009.1, read on the forward strand.
GCTGGCCCACGAGTTGAGCGAACGCGACCACTCGGTCCGCGCCCTCGGCCCCGCCCTTGCCGGCGTTGTCCCACAGGTGCCCGAGAAAGTCCCTGAAGCGGCCGAGCTGAACCAGACCGCCGCCGAGCATGGTGACGAGGCCCTGCTGAAGACTCCGCTTGGCCTGCTCCAGCTTGGTGCCCGCGTTGTCACGCAGGCTGTCGCCCATCGCGTCTGCGGCGCCGCCGACCTTGCCGAGGGCATCGACAGCACTGGATGGGTCCAACGCCATCAGCGCCTTCTGGGTGTCCTCGGACTTGGTGCCGAAGAGGGTCAGCGCCGTGGCGTTGCGGTCCGTGCCCTTCTTCATGTGCCGCAAGCCGTCGAAGACCCGGTCCAGCGCCTTTCGAGCCTTCGGCCCGCCCTCGACGAACGCCTGCTGCATGGCCTTGCCGGAGAGCCCGATCTTGGCGAAGGCGGCGTCGACGTCCTTCCCACCGCCCTGGGTGATCAGGACGAACTCCTTCAGCGAGTCCGCGACGACGTCCGTGTCCCTGGCGCCGGCCTTCATGCCCTGAGACAGGAGACCCGTCGCCTGGGTAGCGTCAACGCCCAACTGCCGGAAGATCGTGGAGTACTCGTTGAAGGTGTCGGCGATGTCGTCCGCGCGAGGGCCCATCTTCTGGAGCCCGCGGGTGAGCGCGTCGACAGCTGCGGTGCCGTCCTTCGCCAGGCCGGTTTTGATCATCTGGCCGACCGCGTTCGCCGTCTGGCCGAGGTCCAGTTCGAAGGTGCCGGCCAGATCGGAGACCTGGGTGGCGAGGTGCTGGATCTGAGCGTCCGTCGCCCCGGTGGGCATGATCCCGGCGCGCATGACCGTACTGATCGCATCGGCCGCGCCCTGGAAGTCCTCGGTGACAGCCGACGCGTACATCTGGCCAGCGATATGCCCGTACCGCTCGGCCTCCGCCGGGGTGGCCCCGAGCTGCGCGCCGAGACGGCCGGTGATCTGACCCTGCTCCAGAGCCGACCCGATGCCCTCGATCAGCGTGGCGCCGATCAGGGCACCGGCGGCGGCCGGACCGAACCCACCGATCAGCTCCTCCTTAAGGCTGCCGCCGAGCTCGCCCATGCCGCCGGACGCGCTGCTGCCCAGACGGGACATGAAGCCCTCGCCAGAGTCGGAGCCAGCCCGTTCGGCCTCCCCTTCGGCGTCGTCCCCGCCCCGGCGCACCGCGGTCGCCAGGTCGTCGCCGCCCTGGCGGGCCCCGGCGCCCAGCCCGTCACCGAACTGCCCGCCCGCACGCCGGCCCGCCTCGTGAGCCTCCCGCTCGGCCTCGGCGGCCGCCGCGGTGACCGCGTCCGCCAACTCGCCGCGGAGGTTGCGCCACTGGCCGTCGGCGCCCCGGACCAGGCCGCCGCCGAGGAGCTGCCCAGCCTGCTGACCGGACCGGTCCGCGTCCTGCCCCATCTGCTGCCCGGCCTGCCGCATGGCCTGCTCGGCACGGCGGAGGGCCGGAGACACGCCCCGGTCGTCCACGGACACGATCGCGTTGAGCTCGCCGACGGTCAGGGCCACGGCTCACCTCCTACGGGGCTGGGGCGGGTCAGGAGGTGGCGGCATGAGCTTCCGGGCGAGCCGGGACTCTGCCGAGAACAGGCCGAGGATGCGGGCCTGGAGCCAGCGCCAGGTGCGGCGCTGGAGGATGCCGTCGCCGACGTCGATGCCGTACTCGGAGTGGAGGTCGGCCTCGATGAGTGGCCAGTGGCGGAGCAGTGCGTCCCAGCTCAGGTCTGGGGTCGCGCCTTCTTTCGGCGCTTGGAGCCCGCCTTCGTACCACTCGTGGAGGCCGGTGACCGGGTCGTATTCGCCGCAGCCGACGCCGAGGAGCCGCGCGACGCCCGTCGACGGGCTTCCCTGTTCGGGGCTTTTCCCTGGTTGCCGGTCTTCCAGAATTCGACGGCCGCTTCCTTGCCGACGGTGATCCAGTACATCGCCACCAGGGAGCAGTGCTTGAACGCCTCCCAGCCGAGCTCACGCATCATCGGCTCGTAGGCGTCGCCCAGGCACATGCGGTAGAGGTTGAGCTCCTCCTCGTCGTCGAGGACGGTGGTGTCGCCCGCCTTCCCGCCGGCGGCGAGTCGGGCTGCGAGGGTGGTGATCTTCTCGATCTTCAGGCCGTCCTCGGCGGACGGGTCCTCGATCCGGTACGTGCGGAGCTTGCCGTCGCGGCCTCGTACGGGCAGCTCCAGGTAGGGCTCGAGGAAGTCGTCGAGCGCCTCGAAGTCGGTGTTCTTCTCGCTCATCAGGCCACCGGGTTCGTGATGAGGAGCAGCGGGCCGTCGCCGGTGAGGGTCATCTCCACCTGGTCCAGGGCGGTGTACTCGCCGCCGGACGGCTTCCAGGTGACGAGGGCGGTGCCCTCGTATGCCTCGGGGAGGCCGTCGCGGTCGTAGTAGCGGAGGTGGACCTGCGAGTTGGAGCCGAAGCCGAAGCTGGCGGCGCGCAGTGCCTCGTGGGTGGGGTGGTAGACCTTGACCTGGTCATTGACCTTGCGGTTGATCGTGACGCCGAGCTCCCACGCCTGGCCCGTCTTGGTGTTGCCCGCCCAGCCGCCGCTGTCGTAGTCCGAGGAGTCCTCGATGTTGGGTTCGGCGGACGGCTCGAAGCCGGTGACGCCGGGCACGAGCTGCCAGTCGCTGCCGTCCTTGGCGGCGGACATGTCGAGCTCCAGCCGCCACCGTCGGGCGAGGGCGGTGATCGGGGTGGGTGTGGACATGCGGTCCTCCTAGTCGATCAGGTGAGTGCCGGACCGCACGGTCCGGAAGTAGTAATTGCTGGTCAGCTCCATGCGGCCCCGGCTGTCCTGGCCGATCCACGCCTGGGATTCCCGCCAGGACAGGGCCACGTGGACGCCGCCGAGCTCGTAGTGCTGGCGGTTGTGCAGCACGTCGAAGACCGCGTCGGCCATGTCGTCGATCGCGTCGACGTCGTCCGGGCCCGCGCGCATGCGCACCTGGACGCCGGTGATGGCGTCGGTGGTGTCGTCGTCGCCGACCGGGTACGCCGTCAGCGCCAGGGCCCGGTCGGGGGTGTCCGGCATGGTTGCGCGGAAGATCCCGGTCTCGCCGTCCTGGAGCACGCCGTCCGGCCGCCAGACGCCGACGCCGGCCTCCGCGAGGAGACCGGCGATCCCGTCCAGGAGGCTGCTGGTGTAGCCGCTCACCGCAGTGCGCGCCGGAGTTGGGCGGCGATGATCTGCGCGACCTCGGGCTGCGCGGCGTTGAGGCTGTTCTCCAGGTACTTCGCCGTACGCCCAGGGGCGTGACGCCAGGTCAGCTCCTCGTGCTGCCTCACCGCGTACGGGCCGTCGAAGCTGACCATGCCGTTGAGCGCGGACTCGTCCACGCTTGCGGTGCCGGTGGATTGGAGGTAGCCCTCGTCGAGCGGGACCCGGGTGAGGGCCAGGCCGAGGACGTGCTCGGCGGAGAGGTACAGGCCGCGTGCTGCGCCCGCTCGGAGCTCCCGGGCTGCGGCTGTCCCGTTGAAGGTGAGTCGGAAGCTCTGCGGCATGAGGACCTCCGGCTATTCGAGTTGGATCTCGGTGTGGTTGGGGGTGCCGAGCCGTCCGCCGTCGCGCCGTTTCGTGAGGATCACCGTGGTGATCCGGCCGGATGGCAGCGTGACGCGGGACAGCGGCGGCGCCGACTGCTCCTCCAGGCCCGCGTACGCGGTCGTCGTCGAGGTGACCTGCTCGCCGCCCGGCGTACGGACGGCGCGGGTCTGCTCGTCGACCAGGCATCGCACCTGGCGCGCGGCCCCGTACTTCGGGCCCTTGCTGGTCTGGCCGAGGTAGTCCTCGACGGTGACCGTGTGAATCAGGAAGCGGCGCGGGATCGAGGCCATCACCAGCCGCCCGTGGAAGCGGTGAAGCGAAGCCTGTCCGCCGGGATGGACTCCAGCGCGCGGACCAGGCGCGGCGCGTAGTAGCTGGGGCCGGAGCGGTTGTCGCCCGCGCCGTACTGGAGCTGCACCGACCCGATAGAGACGCCCTGGAGGGGGCCGGACACGTCCGTCTCCTCGCCGACCTCACCCCAGAACGCGACCTGCGCGCACACCGCCTCAGCGAACGCAGCGAGGACCAGGGCGTCGGTGGGCATGCCCAGGGGGTCGACGTCGTAGACGGCCGACCGTAGGAAGTCCGAATCGAGGAGCCGTGAGGCTTCCGCCAGTAGCCGGGCCGCATCGAGCGGTGGCGCCGCCCCGAGGTACATGGCGAGCTGCGTGGTCGTCGCGTACACCCGCGCGCCCACAGGCACGACGCCCGGCGCCGGGGCCACCGACACGAGCTGGTGCTCAACAGAGGCGCCGGTGCCGGTCACAGTCCACGACAGCCGCCACACCCCGGCGAGGGTGTACGTCACCGGTGCCGTCCACGTCGCGCCGCCGTCCGTATTGCTGACGACCGGGACCAGGGTGGTCCCGTCGGGCCGGGTCACCAGCAGCGTGGCCGCCGTGGTCCCGTCGTGCGGGTCCACGGCCAGGGTCGCGGTGACGAAATCGCCCACGTCGGGCATGGTCAGCCTCCTCTCGTGGTGGCCCGCAGGCTCGGTCCGCTGATCGACGCCCCCGGCGCCCGCTCGCGGACACCCGCGCGCAGGGCCGGGCCTGCTGCCGTAGCCGCCACGGCCGGGGCGAACTGGCCGGGGGTGAGGGTGTCGGCCGGCCGCTGCCGTGCGCCCGCGAGGGCAAGCGCCTGGTCGTGGCCGGCCGCAGCGGTGAGCCGGATCTGCGGGCCGATCAGGGCCCGGGTCTCCTCGTACGCGATGTCGAGGGCCTGGGCGGTGGTAGGTCCGAGGTGCCGGGCCACGCTGACGGTGTGCGCGGCGCCGAGCGTGAGCCGCCCGGAGCCCGCGAGGACGCGGCTGGTCGCCGTCTCGGCCGCGAAACCGAGGAGCTGGCGCTTCCTGCCGGTGGCGGGTAGGGCTGCGGACGACTCCGCGCCCGGGCCCGCCGTACGTCGCCTGCCGCCGATGAGCGGCCGCGCCACGCTGGTCTCGCCAGCCGGGAGGACCCGTTCGGAAATCACCAGCGGTCGGGCCTGCACGTCCTCGCCCGCGAGCCGGAGGAGGATGCGCTTCGTCCGGACGGGCGGGGTGGCCGTCGTGCTGTCGGATGCCGGGGCGAGCCGGGCCGTCGTCCGGCCGGTGACCGGCTGGGCTGTGTCGGTGCCGATGGCCGGCGCTCCGAGAGGGCGCGTCTTGCGGCCCGCGAGAGGCCGGGCGACCGCCGTCTCCTGTGCGGGGCCGAGCGGCTGTGTCCCTGTCTGGGCGAGCGTTCCGGCTGTCGCCGTCTCGGCTGCCGGGCCGAGCGCTTGCCGTTTGGCCGTGGTGGGGAGTCCTGCCGTCCAGGACTCCCCACCCGGCGGGAGGGCCTGCCGCGTGCTGCCCGGCAGCGGCTGGCCTGCCGTGGACTCTGCCGCCCGCGCGAGTCCACGGTGTCGGGCCCGGCCGAGCGGCTGGGCCCCGTCTGTCGCGCCCGCGGTTCCGAGCGGGCTGGTCTTGGTTCGGCCCATGGGGCGGGCCGTGGTGGTGTCCGTCGCGCCGGTGAGCCGGGTGGCCGGGACGAGCTGGCGCCCGGTGTCGGTGCTCACCGCCGGGCCCAGCGCCAGCCGCTTCGTCCCGGTGAGGGGGCGGGCGGTGTCGGTGCTGGCGGCGGGCTGGAGCGTGCGGCCGGGTGCGAGCGGGCGTGCGGTCGCGGTGTCGGCGGCAGGTGCGAGCGCGCGGGCCCGCGCGGTACCTAGCGGGCGCGCCGCACTGGCCTCGCCCGCAGGAACAGTCGGCCGCGCCTTGATACGGCCGACCGCCTGCGCAGTCTCAACGGCCGAACTCGGCCCGGCGGGACGCGTCTTCCGGCGGCCGAGGGCCTGCCCGGTCACAGCCTCCGTGGCCGGGAAGGTCGGCAGCCGCTTGGCCCGGGCCACAGCGGGAGCCGTGCTGGTCTCGCCCACGACGCCGAGAGGCCGCTGCCGCCGGCCAGGCGCCGCCAGCCCGGTACTGGTCTCCTGCGCGAGCCCGCCCGTACGCCGCTTCGTCCGTGCGACCGGCTGACTGCCCGCCGCTTCGGCTGCTGGGCCTGCGCTGCTGCGCTTGCTGCGGGCCAGCGGCTGCCCGGCGGCGGTCTCGACGGCGACGCCGAGCTGCTGCATGGTGCGGCGGGCCAGGGCCTGCGCGGCCCCGGTTTCCGAACCGGCCCCGGCCGCAGATGCTTTGCTGCGTGCGAGGGCCTGGGCCGTGTGGGAGTGGGTGGCGACGCCGAGGGCCTGCGAGGTGCCGGTCGGCGCGGGCACGAACTCGACGAGCGCCCACAGGTTGGACACCCTGCGAGCGACGGCCTGCGAGACGTTGACCCGGTAGCCGATCTGCATCGAGTCAAGACTCGACGGCGTCCACGCCGCACCGGACTGCGGGTTGGTGTAGGCAGTGAGCTGGTACGGACGCGGTGACGTGCCGGAGTGCACCGACCACGTGGTGCTCGCCACCGAGACGGAGCCCGACTCCAGCACGGTGCCGGCCGCCTGCCCCTTGACGCGGTAGACGATGTTGGCCCCGGTCGTCGTCGAGGAGGCGACGCGGCCGCCGACCTGGACGAGGGTGACGGTGTCACTCGCGCCGATCCCCACGGTGCTGCTGTTCTCGACGTTGAAGTCGTCGGCCGCGGTGGTGCCGGTGCTCGTGAACTGGTTGTAGCTGGTGACGTCGTCTGGCGGGCGTTCGTTGACGCGGGTGAAGTTATTCGCCACGCCTGCGGTGCCGCCGACGGCCGTGGTCCAGCCGCTGGTGTCGCCTGCGGCGTTGGGCCGGAGGTGCACGACCGAGCCGGGCCCCGGGAGGCCGGTCTGCGCGGTGCCGGCGGTGTCGTTGACGGCGACGTCGTCGATGTAGATGTCGGTCGTCGCCGCGAGCTGCACGCCCATCCGCACGCGCGAGAAGCCCGTGATGTTGCTGCACATCGTGTCGGCGAACAGGGTGCCGTTCAGGTAGCCCTTGAAGGGGGCGATCCCGGAGGCGAGGACTCCGCCGTTGCTGACGTCGGTGTAGTCCAGCTCGATCCGGTGCCACACGCCGAGCGCGAGCGCCGGGGAGGTGCCCGTGAGGGTGGTCTCGGTCCAGCCGTCCCGCAGGACGAGCGTGCCGTCCGGCTGGAGCCGCAGCAGCGCCGGGAAGTACCCGGTCTGCCCGATGCCGTACAGGTTGGTGGCGGTGTCGGGCAGGGTGTCGACGCGCAGGTACAGGCGGTGGAAGGTGCGCCCGACCACGCCGGACGTCATCTGGTGCTCGACGAACGCGGTAGCCGCCGCCGTGTTGCAGCGGAGGGCGGCGGTGCCCGCGCGGTGGACGGCGGTGGAGATGGCCGGGGAGCCGGTGACGATTGAGCCGGAGTTCAGGCCGAACTCGGCCGTGGTGCTTTGCAGCTCGAAGCCGCACGTCCACAGACGGGCCATGCACGCCTCCCCTGCCGGTCAGCGCTACGAGGACCGCGCGAAATCGGAGATCGTGAGCGTGAAGTCCGACCCGTCCGGGGTCATGCTGACGTCGTGCTTGGTCAGCGGGACGATGTCCGCGTCCGTACCCGCCGTGGTGTCGCCGTCGTAGCAGATCACCACCGCGCCGATCGCGGCCCCGGCCGTCGCATTCCAGGTCACGTCCGCGCAGTCGATGTTGACGCGGTCGTTCGCGTTGTCGACGGTGACCGTGACGCCCGTCAGCGTCTTACGGCCGAGCGTGGTCTGCTCCGTCGCGTTGGCCTTGACGGCCGTCAGCGTCGCGCAGTCCATCAGGGTCCCGTCGGTGCCCAGCCCGGCGGCCGCGAGCGGCACCATGATCAGAGCGTCGTTGGTGAGGGGCAGGTCCGCGTACGCCGCAAGCCTGCCCTTGGCGATGTTGAAGACGATGTTCGCCATCGTGGAGGTCCTCCAGGCGTGCGGAAGGGGGCCCCGAAGAGCCCCCTCACCGCAGATGGTCGGCTACGCGGACGCGCCGATGATGTGGATGTCGTACGTCACCGAGCTGCCCGAGCCGCCGTTGGTGATGCGCAGCAGGTCGCCGGTCGACGCGGTGACCGCGTAGCCGGTCGTGTCCGTCTGCCCGGTGCCCACGGCCACGAAGCCACCCGGCCTGACCGTCAGCGTTCCCGTCGAGCCGAGGAGCGTTGCCCACGGGTTCGTCGCGGCCGCGCCGATCACCAGGTTGTTGGTGTTCGCGGCGGCCGCAGCGACGATGATCCCCTTGACCCGGGCGAAGGTGATGACGGCGCCGTAAGCGTCGAGCAGGACCCCGGCGAGGTCGAGGTCGTCGCTGGAAGACGCGGTGATCGTGCGCCGGGCTGACCAGACTCGGTCCGCCTTGCCCGCGCCGGTGCCGTTGCTCAGCTGCATCTGCCGGGACAGGGACTGCGGCGCCCGGGACGTGCCCAGGTTGGCCGCCGTAACGTTCTGCTCCGCGAAGGCAGCCACGGCCAGCATCGCGCTGGAGAGAGGCATGTCCAGAACCCCCTTCAGCTCGCCACGACGAGCGGCACGTGCCGCTTGAAGGTGGGCGAGGCGATCGTGGCCGGCGCCGTGGCGCCGATGCCGGAGCCGGACGTCTGCGCGAGGTTGGCCTCGCCGGTGAGGACGGGCTTCGCGCCGACCGAACCGACCAGCGTGGGCACCGTGCCCGCGGCCACGGCGAGCGCCGCGTAGTACACGCCAGACCGGGTGATCCGGACCGGCGAGGAGAGCGCGAAGCTCTTCGCCGTATCGGCCGCCCACGCCTCGCTGGTCTTGTCCGCGGACTGGCCGAGCAGCGCGCCGGCGCCGGAGTACAGCGCGGCGATCTGGTTGGTCGGCGTGCCCGCCGCGGTGGCGCCGCTGATGAACGTCAGCGTGCTGATGGTGTCGCCGTCCTGGAGATACAGGGCGACGGAGCACATCACGCCGGACGCGGCGGCCGGAACGTCGTCCAGGCCCACGCGCGGCAGGTTCGCCCGGTGGAAGGCGACGTCCGGGTCCGGGCGGCCGGCCGAGTTGAAGTAGCCGATGTCGTTGCGGTAGTTCCCCTTGAACGTGCCGAGGAGCGTCACTGCCCGGCTCCCTTCTGCTGGTCACCGACCGGGGTGGTCTTCCGCTCGTAGGCGGCGATCTGCTTGCGGTCCCGGCCTGCGGACTCAGCGGCCTTGACCTTCTGGACCTCGTCGTCGCTGGCCGCGTCGAGGTAGGCGAGGACCTCGTCCTGGGAGTGCTTGGACGGGTCGTATTCGACCGGGGTGACGGGCGTGGTCTGGACGCCCATGCCGAACCCGACCGAGGGCGCGGAGCCGTGGCCGAGGTTGGTCAGCGCGTCGGCAGGCGAGGCGACCTCGGTGGTCTCCTCGGTCGCCTCGTCGGCGGGGAAGACGCCGTAGTTCTGGCGGCGGAAATACTCGATCGCCGCGCGGCCTTCCTTGGTGGAGTCGTCCGCGTAGCCGGTGCCCTTGGTGAAGGTGACGCCGACGGACTCGCCGCTGTAGCTGCGGACGGGGGCTTCGATCCGGAACTTGTTCATGGTCACCGCACCTTCACGTTGCGCAGGACGCCGCACGACTTCGTGTTGCGGAGGACAGCGGCGACCGGGCCCATCTCGACCTCGCCGCTCTTGACCGCACCCGGCTGGGTGAAGTCGGGCAGGAACGTCTCGACCAGCGGGGTGCCGGCCATGCTCGCCCCGTGGAACGCGTCCAGGCCCAGCGACACCGCGTAGATGTCGGTGAGGCCCGTGATGACGCCACCGGCACCCGCGCCGTCGGTGTCCGCCGAGCGGATCGGGATGATCGGGCCGGAGCCGTCGGCTCGGTCGCCGAGGTCGACGAGGACCCAGTCGCCGTACTTCTCGATCAGCATGCCCAGCGCGTCACGGTTGGACGTGAACTGCGCGGCCCTGCGGGCCAGGGACTTGATCCGAGAGATCGACTTGGTGTTGCCGAGGATGGCCTTGACGCCGGCCGGGATCGAGCCGTCCGCGCCGGTGTCACCGGAGCCGGTCTGCGAGCCCATGATCCGAGAGAGGAAGTCGTCGAACGCGTCGAACGCCGACATGGCGAGGTCCTCGGTGTTCACCGTGGCCGGGGACCAGTCGAGGTATCCGCTGGTGACGCCCTCGGCGAGGGGCAGGTACTCGGTGGACTGGCCCACCAGGGCCTTGTCCAGGCCGTCGAAGCCCGCGTCGTCCACGGCGGTGTCGCCGTTGATGAGTTCCTGCTGGAAGCGGGTGCGCACCGAGGTGAGCTTCTGCGCGAGCTGGAAGCTGATCTCGTTCGAGGCGGCCGGGCCGAGGCGGGCCAGCTTGCGGTCGACGGTGAACGCGCCACCCAGCGGGTGGAGTTCCACGGTCTTCCGCTCGCGGGTCGCCTGGTTGGGGACGTACTCCTCGTTGAACCGGCGGAACGCCGCGCTCGACGGGGCGAGGAGCCGGGTGTAGCCGTAGGTGAGGGAGCCGCCGCCGGTGCCCGGGGAGACCGTGTTGTCCCACACGAAGTTGTTCAGCAGCCACGAGTTGCGGCGGAGGTTGTCGATGACGGCGAAGTCGATGTCCGCCTGGGTGTTGAGCTGCGCCTGAGCGAGCGTCACGGGCATGGGTTACTCCTGGGTCAGGTTCCGTAGTGGTTCGAGATGGCTCCCGCGAGCGACCCGCCGCGCTTGGCGGAGCCTTCTCGGGTGCCGCCGGAGAGGTCGCCGCCGCTCTTACCGGCGGGCGGGACGCTGGCGAACGCCTTGTTGTCGTCGACCGCGTCCTTGATGGCCTTGTCGAGGGCGGCGGGGAAGCCCTTGTCGGAGGGGTCGAGTTCGCTGATCGCGGCGACGAACGACCGGGAGTCGAGGAGTGCACCCGCGCGGGCCTTGAGCTTGTCCGCCCGAGACCAGACGGCCAGCTCGACGTCCTTCGCGCGAAGGGCCGCATCCTTCTGCGAGATCGTGGTGTCCTTCTGCGCGATGGCGTCAGCCAGGGCCTTCGGGTCCGGCGGGGTGTCGTCCTTGACGAACCCGAGCGCCTTGCCGAGCTGCTGGGTGAGCGCCTTGACCGCGTCGTCCGCGGCCTGCTTCTTCGCGTCGGTGCGGGCCTTGCCGGCGTCCTTGCGGGCGTCGGCGAGTTCCTTCTCCAGCCGCTTGACGGTGGCCGTGAGGTCGTCGCCCTTGTCGTCCTTGCCCTGGCCGGAGTTGGCGCCGCCACCGGAGTTGCCGCCGCTGGCTGATCCGCTTCCGTCTGCATCGTCGGAGCCGTCACCGCCTGCGTCGCCGCTGCCGGAGTCGGAGCCGTCGCCGTCCCCTCCGTCGGCGTACAGGAACGGGGCGAAAGGGCCGTGACCGTACGGGTGCGCCCAGCCGCCTCCAGTGAGGAGGTGGTGTCGGGGCAGGGTCTTCCTCTGCATGCGCCCTCCAGGGCTGTGTCGCCCGCGCCTGGCGGGCATCAGGGGTGGGTCCGCGCCTGGCGGTCCCGCGATATGCGAACGGCCCGCACCTGGCGGGCCATCAGGGGTGACCCGCGCCCGGCGGATCGGTGCTCGGCCAGCCGTCTGGCGGCCGAAGTCTGGGCATGAAGCAGGGCCCGCACGAGGCGGGCCCTGAAGTGGCTGGCGAAGGGTCAGCCGGTGGGGAGAGACCGATTCTTCGCGTACCCGCGCACCCACGCGGTGCGGCGCAGGTCTCCAGCGGGGTATGGGCAGGCGGTCACGGGCGCGCGGTCGCGTCCGGCAGCGGCGCCCTCGCCGAGCGCTCGAACCAGTGCCTCACGTCCCATGACAGCCCCTCACGTCAGAGTCTGTTCTGCTGGTCGCTCTGTGCCTTCCGCGCGGTCGCTGCTGCGTCGCTGGCTTGGCCGGTGACCATCTCTGTGTACTCGGCCAGGGTAGTACGTGGGTTGTCTGCCCACCAGCGTTTCAGCTCTTCGGACGCACGTGCGTAGGCCACGTGGGACGGGCCCGTGAACAACGCCAGCGGGTCGACACCGTTCACGCCACGCTTGAAGAGGTAGCCGTTCGTGGCGTCCTCGGCCGCGAGGAGCTGCGCGTAGACGTACTCGGTGTACATCTCCCGGATCTGCGCGCGGGTGTACACGCCGCGGGACGCCTGCTGTTCGGCCTCCCGCTCCGCGATCCACCGCTCCGTCGACGTCATCCCGGCGTACGGATCTGGCAGGTCGTCCACCAGGTGCGCCCAGTCGTCGACGTCGCCGAGCGGGCCGAGGGCCTCCTCCAGTGCGGCCCGGTCGGCGAGCTGCCCCTCCACCGTGAAGGCGCCAGCCGCCGCAGGCTGCGGCGCGGGCGGATAGCGGCGGTCCATCTCGGCCGCGATCCGGACCGCGCTGGGCTCGTCGGCGTAGCGCATCGCCCAACCGAGGACGTCGTCCCCGACCGTGGACAGGTCCGATGCCAGGCTGCCGCCGGGGAAGATCTCGGCGAGCAGCTGGCGGCGGTCGGCCTCCGCGGCGACCGCAGCCAGGTCCTCGCCGGTGACGTGCGCGGCCCGTGCCCCCAGCTGCTCGTCGGACATGCCGACCAGGGCGCGGTCGATGCTGGGCAGCGCGGCGTCCAGGTCCCGGCGGTCCATCTCCGCGGCGACGCGCAGGGCGTCGGCGGGCTGGAGGTCGCGCAGCGCGCGGCCCAGCTCGTCGTCCGAGAACCCGGACAGATCGCGGCTGAGCTGCCCGCCGGGCCGGACACGGTCCATCAGGTCGACGTGCTCGCGGCGGTCGGCCTCGGCCTGGACGCGGGCGAAGTCCCGCGCGTCGAGGTGACCGGAGCGCATCGCTGCGCCGAGTTGCTCGTCGCTCATCTCCGAAGGGGTGCGCGCGTCGCCCGCCCGCAGCCGTGCGGCCTCGATCGAGTCTGGTGCCGGCCGCGTGCCGGTGGGGAGGTTGCTTGCTCCGGGCTGCTCGCGGTGCCGCTTGCGCTGCAACTCCGGGTGCGCCTTCAGGTGGTCCCGCATGGCCCCCTGCCAGCCGCGTACGCGCGCCTCCGCGGCACGCTTCGCCGCCGGGTCCACGGCTGACGCGGCGCGGAGCTTGTACTTGCGGATGTGCCGCTCGATCTCCCGCTGCCGCTGTGTCGCCTCGTAGCCCTTCGGGTCCCGGGCTGCGTTCGTCGGTGTCTGGGTCAGGCCCGGCAGATAGGCGCTCACGGTGTGCTTGCAGTTCGGGTGCTGGAGACCAGCGGCCCGGGCCTCGTCGAGGGTGCCGGCCACCTCGACGCGGACCATGCGGCCGTCCTCGGTGGCGTGCTCGGCCTCGATCGTCCGCTTCCCGTTCGGACCGGAGAGCGCGAGGACCTTCCCCTCCCAAGGCCGGCACGTCGGGCATTCGTGAGGGCTGTTGGACACGATGACGAGGTCGATACCCGCCGCGGTGAGCTGGTCGGCGTGCGCCTCAACAGCCGCCCTACCGACCGCGGTCCGGACAGCCATCTCCGCATAGGTGGGCATCGACCAGGCGCGCCCGCCCCGGTCCATGAAGCTGGTGATACCGCGGTCGGCGAACCGCTGGACGGCGGTCTGGGTCGCCTGGCGGCGCGTCTCCACGCCGATCAGCGGGGTCGCCATGGCCTGGGCGATGACCCGCCGGTAGGTGTCCTCGACGCCGCGCAGGATGCCGCGGTGGGAGTCGGTGACGACCTGCACGGCCTCCATCGCCAGCCGGTCGGCGCGCCGGGTGCCAGGAGTCTGCTCGGCGATCCGGGCCACGGTGGCGTCGTCGAGGACGCCGAGCTCTACCAGGCCCGCGCGGGCGCCGACGTTGTACGCCTCCGCGACCGCGTCGTGGATCTCCAGCGAGGTTGCCTTGCCCAGCTCCTCGACGACCGCCTGAGCGGCACGGCGCAGGGCCTGGACGTCGGCGAGCTTGGCCTCCATCCAGCGCGGAGCGTCGATGCCGTCGGCCAGGCGCCGGGCGATCATCCCGAGGAGCCGCTCCTCGGCGTCCGCGTACAGGTCCCGGACGCCGGCGGAGAGGTCCTCGGCCATCCACGGGGAGACGGGCACAGCCGGTCACCCCCCGGTGGTCAGTCCTCGCCTGCGGCCTGCTCGTTCGGGTCGGCGGCCGCGGACGGCTGCCCGCCGGGGAGGGGCCGGTCCGCGCCGATGGTGGCCGGGTCCTCGACGAGCTTCCCCGTCTCCTTCAGGACCCGGTCGACCTCTTCGCGCTGCTCCGTCTCGGACCAGTCCGGGTGCAGCATCGCCACCTTCGTCGCGGTCGACGCAGCCTCCGCCTGCTGAAGCAGCGATGCCGTCTCGGCGAGGGTCTTGATGTCGTCCTGGACGGAGTCCTGGAACTCGACGTCGGGCCGCTCCACCGCGACGTCGCGCACGCCGGGGAACATCCCGGACGCGAGCAGCATCAGGTAGGACTCGGTGATGTCCGCGAGGCCGGGGACGCTGAGCTCGGCCTTGCGTGCGCGGGTGCTCATGCTGCGCGCGGTGCGGGCCTTGATCTCCGTCGCGGTGGCGGCCGGCCCGGAGGAGTCGTCGCCGAACGTGCCGGAGCTGTAGCCGCCGTTACGGATCACCTTGCCGACAAGCTCCTCGATCGTGGCGCGGTGCTGCTCGTGCCGGATCTCGAACTGGTTGAGGGTGATCGGCTGATCGGCGTTGGGGGGCACGTTCATCGGGGCGTAGACCTCGCGGTCCTCCCACACCGAGCCCTGCCCGGGCCCGAGGTTGAGGAGGTAGCCGGAGGGCACGATGATCCGAGACCGGGCCAGACGGATGTCCCGCATCCAACTGGTGTAGGTCTCGTCGATCGCGCTGAGGAAGGTCTCCGCACCCTGGTAGTCCGACGTTCCGAGGCCGCCGGCGCCGGGGAGGTCCCGCCAATCCGGTGCCACCATCGTGTTCGGCAGGTAGGTGACGAGGAGTCGCTGCTCCATGCCCTGCGGCAGCAGACGTTCGGGCAGGTAGCCCTTCGTCTCCTCGAAGGCGCCCAGCGGGACAGGCTTGCCGAGGTTGTCCTCCGTGCCGTCGTACACGCCGTGCAGCACGCGGCCGGGCTCGTGCCGCTCCAGGTGGCGCACGACCCGCTGTCCGTCGCACGCGATGACGGACCAGAACGTGACGGCCTTGAGTCGGCCGTGGACGAACTCCGGGGCGGCGTCGTCGGCGTGGACCAGGGTGATCCACGGCCGGTCGCTGATCTCGTCGTCCCAGACGATCCGGAGGTAGGCGCCGCCGAGGGCTGCGCTGGTCTCTCCGGCAGCGATCAGGGTCCGGATCAGCCCGGTGTTGAGGAGCTGCTCAAGGGCCTCCTGCGCGCCCTTGTTGTCCACTTTGAGCGTGGGCGGCTCGGAGTAGAGCAGGTCGCTGCTGGTGCGGGCGATGTCGCGGGCGAGCGGCATGTGCAGTGCCGCGCGCTTCTCGCCGAGCGGGGTGGGCTCACCCCAGAACCAGCGGGAGACACGGCCGACCATGCCGCCGCGGTACTGCGACGGGCGGTTCAGCGGGGCTCCGAAGCGGGAGTTGTCCCGGTGCCGGTTCAGGTACCGGTAGGCGAGCCGGTCCGGGTTCGCGGAGAACCACGCGGACCAGTCGGCCATGTCGGCCTGGATCGCCGGGTGGGTCGGCGGCCAGCGGACGCCCTTATCGGGGAGCGGCATCGTCCACCCCCTCATCGTGTTCGGCCGGGCGCTCCAGCTGCTCGACAGCTGCGCGGAAGAAGGCGGCGGTCTCTCGCCGGATCGTGTCCTCGGTGAGCGGGCCGTCCCCCACGGGGAAGGTGATTACGCCCCACTGGGCTTCGGTCTCGCCGACGCGGACCACGATCGGCAGGACGATCTCAGCAGCCATCAGGCAGCCACCTCCAATGCGGTCGCGGGCAGCAGATGCCGCCACTCGTTCACCGAGCTGTGCAGCCCGTACCGGAGGCCGTCCACGCTGTGATCGTCGATTTTGAGCGGCTGGTCCACGCCCTTGGCAGCGGCCTTCGGGTCCCACACGTATGACGGGAGCTCCTCCAGGAGGCCGGCGCATGAGCGGTGGATGGACAGGATGTTCTCGCCGAGCGCCATGCCCACGCTGCGCAGTCCGTCCTTCACGTCGTTGTCGGCCTTCGAGACGCCCACCACGCCGTCGCTCCAGAGCTGGGTCATGAAGCTCGCCGCGCTGGGGTCCACGAACAGCCACGACGGCTGCACGCCCTTCTGTCCGCGGTGCTCGTACTGGCTCAGCCAGCGCCGCACGCCGACGCTGTACTGCGCGTCGGTCATCTGGCGGTGCGCGGTCCGGGAGTCGTGCCGGTACTCGGAGGCGACGTACAGCCGGTTGTCCGCGCCGATCCCGATGAGCAGCGCGGCGAACGGGTTGACCGTGCCGTAGTCGATGCCGACCGCCATCCACCGGGAGACCTCGGGGATCAGGTCCACCACGTGCTTTGCCTCGTCGAACGCGTCGAAGATGACGCCCTCGGCCAGGCACCATTCGCCGAGGATGTACCGCTTGAAGAACAGTCCCTGGTGCGATCGTTTCAGTGAGTCGACGTAGGCGGCCGGCAGTGACGGGTTGTCGTCGAGGACGAAGCTGAAGCGGTGCACGTCGAGTGCGTCCGGGTCCTGCGTCTCAACAAGGGTGCCGTCCCGGCGCAGGTGCAGCCGGGCCCGGTCGAGGATCTGCTTCTTCAGCCAGTGGTTGGGGCCTTCGGGGTTGGTCGTGGCGAACCACTGCGCGCCCTCGACGCTAAGCCGGGTCTCCAGCATCTGGAAGAACGACTCCGGGTACGTCGTCACCTCGTCGAGGTACGCGCCCGCCAGGGTGAGCCCCTTGATCTTGTCCGCCGCGCGCTCGTCGTTCGCGCCCGCCACGTAGATCGTGCGACCGAAGATGACGACCTCGCCCGCGCCCGCCCGGTAGTCGCACCGCTTCGGGCCGATCATCTGGACGATGACGTCGATGATGTTCCGCTTCAGCGTCCGCTCGGTCTTCCCGACCATCAGGAGCGCGCCGGGCGGGCCGGTGCGGATGTACCGCAGCCACACCATGATGCTGCCGATGGTCTTGCCCGAGCGGACCGCGC
Source organism: Streptomyces sp. NPDC001781 (assembly GCF_053596035.1). Lineage (NCBI taxonomy): Bacteria > Bacillati > Actinomycetota > Actinomycetes > Kitasatosporales > Streptomycetaceae > Streptomyces > Streptomyces sp. NPDC001781. The sequence continues at coordinate 119,076 of NZ_JBSFFI010000009.1, forward strand.
CCTCCCAGAGATTGCCGCGAGCGGCGGCGAGCTGGGTAGCGCGTAGGGCCTTGCCGGCAAGTGGAGTGAACATCGCTGCCCCCTCACTCGCCGCCGGGCATCATCCCCCTCAGCCACTGGTCGACTGCGGCCAGGCCCTCCAGGTCCTCGCGCTCCGGCGGAACCAACTTCAGGCTCTTCTCGATGGCGATGCCGGCCGCGGCCATCAGGTCCTTCTTCGCGTCGGAGGGCGGCTCGTCGACCTGGCGCTCGACGTACTTGTTGGCGGCCCCGCCGATCTTGAAGACCTTGGCCGGCTGCCAGAGCTGGTCGGTGAGCCGCTCGGCGTCGTCCTGGAGGGCCTCGGCGAGCATGGCGCGCCGCTCGGCGAGCTGGGCGACTCGGTGGCGGGTGGCGTCCTCGGTCATGGTGACGTCGAAGACGAGGCCCAGGTTCTGCGCGATGACGCTGACGGTGCGTTGCGCGCGGCCGATGCGGCGGCCGATCTCGTTGCGGCCGAGTCCCTGCGCGTGCAGCTCGGCAACGAGCCGGTAGTCCTCTTCGTCGACGGCGCGCTGGCTGTGGCGGAGGCCGTTCTTGCGGGGCTGGTTGGTCACGGCCACCTCCGAACGTGCGAGGGCCCGGCCGTCACGGGGGTACGGCCGGGCCCTCAGTCTGTGACGCGTCAGGACTCGTTGGCGGTTGCCTTCTTCAGCGCGGCCACCAGCTCGGCGCGGCGTTCGTCCGACGTGAAACTCTGATCGCGCGCCGACCACCCCAGCGCGAACCGGCCGACCTGTCGCCAGTCGTTGCCGACCTTCTTCATGGTGGAGACCCACCGCTTCGAGACGGCCGGCGTGCCGAACTCGTAGATCGAGACGGTGTCGGTGGTGATGAGCTGACGGCAGTTGTAGGCGGCGTCCTTGCCCTTGGCGTCGCTGCAACCGTCGGTGTTGTCCGTCGGGTTCCCAAGGGTGGTGACGCCGGTCGCGTCCGCGAGCTTGGCGGCGGCCTGCTTCGCGGTGAGGCCGGCGGGCTTGGCCGGGGCGCTGCTGCGGGCGGGCTTCGCCTTGGACTGCGTGTCGGCGCTGGTGTCGGTGCCTTCGCAGGCGGTGAGCGTGAGCGCGGCGGCCGCGAGGAGCGCGGCGGTGGCGGTGCGGGTGTTCATGGTCCCCCCATGGCGTGGTGCGTGAGGGGTCATGATGCCTGATGTGAGGGCGATGTGAAGAATCGTCATCCGTTTTGTTTCCGGGCATGCCGGAACTGGCGCTAAGTGTGCGGCATGATCGGCTCGAACGTCAACCAAGGTTGAGGTGTGGTTCCCGTGGCCTACGCGGCCCGAGACGCAGCAAGGCCCCCCACCGTGAGAATCGGTAGGGGGCCTCTTCGTGTCTACGCGGCAGCCGTGCGGGGGAGACCAGGTTGCAATCCAACCCGCGCCCGGTGATGGGCCACGCGGCTGCCGCTGGCCAGGACGCTATGCCCTCGGGGGCGAGACTGTCACTACCGCGTGCGCGATCAGACTCCCTGCTTCGTGACATCGGTGAGCTCCCCAGGTGAGCGGAGCTGGGATCAGCGGCCCCAGCAGTTCGCCAGCACGGCGAACACCAGGAACGCCATGAAGAGGAACGAGCCCGACGGCAGGCAGCCGTCACCACGCGCCTCGTCGTGCACCGGCTGGACCCCGTCGCCAGATGCCGGCGCCAGTCCTCCGTGCGCGGCACGCCGGTGCTCGACCAGCTCGTCCTCGGCGTCCGCGCTGCGCGCGTGCTGCGCCGGGGAGACGGCCTCGCACTGGCGGCACCAGTAGACGTACGGCATTGCAGGGTCCTTCCGGGTGGGTCAGTCGGCGGGCGCAGCAGGCGTAGCTACGTCCGTAGGAGCAGTTGCTACATCGCAGGTCGCAGCCGTAGTAGCGGGGTCGCTACACGCTTTGGAGAGGGGCACGGCAGCAGCCGGGGAGTGGGTCTCCAGCCAGGCCGCAAGGTCGGCTCGGTGCACCCCCCGGTTGACCCGGCCGCCGGCATCCCGGACGGAGGCCCGGATGGGGATGCCCCGGCGCTCCAATCCGGCGGTCACGTCGGCGGCCGTGCACACCTCGTCGAGGCCGGTCTCGTGGAGCCACTCGACGACCCGCTTGATGTGCACGCCGGGGGCGTCGCCGATGAGGTCCCAGACCATGCCCGGGAAGGGGTCGTTGGGGGCTTTGACCGGAGGCTGCTCCCCTGCTTCCTGGTCGTCTTCCTCGGTCTCGCTGTCAGGGGCGTGCATCCATGCGGCGACGCCCCATGCGAGGAGCAGCCAGACGAGCGCTACCTGGTACCGGAAGACGGCGTACACGGCCACGGCCGCGACACCGCCTACGGTCTTCCATCCGAACCGGCTGATCAGGCGTGTCAGCAGCACGTGGGAGCCCGCGCCGAGCGGCCCCAGCAGGGACAGCACGGCGCGGACCAGGTCGGCGATGCGGCGCACCATCAGGACACCTGCTGGCCGAGGTTGGCGATGGACTGGGAGAGGGTGCCCCACACGCCTCCGGCGCCGGATGCGGCGTACCAGAAGACGATGCCGAGGATGGCGACCTGCTTGGTGTCGAGCCTCTTGAAGAGGATGACGATCGCCAGAGTGAGGGCGACCGCGGGCATGGTGACGCCGGGCACGATGCCCTGGGCAGCGCCGAGCAGGGAGCTGACGAGATCCGGGACGATCTTGAAGAGGCCGCCGGCCGCCGCATACGCCGACCCGGCGAGCATGCCGAGGACCAGGCAGGGCCACCAGCCGAGCGGCTTGACCTTGCCGCCGCCCTTGATGCCGACGAGCAGGAGCACGGTCAGGGCGACGGCCAATCCGACGATGCCGAGGTTGCCGAACACGCTGGACACGATGGGGTTCCTTACTGGGCGGGGGCGTACAGGAGCACGCCGACGAAGACGGAAGAGACGGGGATAGCGGCGGCCCATGCGGCGGGCCACGCCCAGGTGCGGGCGCGGCGGTAGAGGGCGAGCGAGCACAGGCCGAGCCCGTACAGGACCCACGCCGATGGGGCGGTCCAGTTGCCGGCCGCGTACCAGGCTGCGGTGTCGCTGGCCCAGTGGACGAGGCCGATTGGCCAGCCGGCCGCGGCGGCGGTGGCGTGGTGGATGAGCCAGCGGGTGCGGGGGCGGATGCCGTCCCAGGCGTCGAGGAGGGACTGCCTGCGGCTGTTGCGGCGCACCGTCTCGGGGCGGGCGGGGTGCTGTTGCGGCTGCTCGGCGGGGGCCGGTGCGGGCTCCGGATCGCTGTCCGGACGGGTGGATCGGGTATCCGTCGGGGTGTCCGCCACCTGCTCGGTGTCCGGCTCGGGGAGCTGCTCGGGCTTCTTCTCCCACCAGTGCGGCAGCCGCGGCGACGGGCGGCGCTCCCCCTCCGGGGCGGGCGGCTCCTCCTCGGGGTACAGCTCGGCCCACCACGCATCGGACGAGTCGACGGCGGGCGGTAGTTCGGGCTCGAAGGCGGGGGCGCTCACCGGCGCGGCGTCCGGCCCGACACCCATGCGGACGAGGATGTTGCGGATGCGGCGCTCGTCGGCGTCCGGCTGCGCGCCCATCAGCCGGCCAGCCGGATGTAGCGGCTGACGGTATCCGCCTTCGCGTTGGCGTCGGCGACCTTGCGGACGTAGGCCAGAACGCGATCCGGCTCACGAATCCCGGAGTCCAGCGCGGTCCGGACCGCGTCCTTGATGGTCATGGGCCCGGCGACGGGCGGCTCCGGATCGGCGGCCGGATCGTCCATGGACTGTCCGGACTGGTCCGGATCGGCGTCCGGGGAGGCGATGGCGGCGCGCTCAGCGTGGACCTGGGCCTCGGCCCGCTGGAGCTGGCGGCGCACCGGGATCAGCGCGAGGCTGGCTCCGACGTCGGCCAGCTCGCCCTGAATCCAGGCGCGGGTGCGTGCGTCGAGCGGCGGGGTCTGGTGGCGCAGGACCACGGTCCACAGGCCCTTGGCGAGAGCGGAGACCAGGGCGCCGACGATGCCGATCTCCCAGTAGCCGGTGATCTTCCCGTGCGCGCCGATGGCGAGCATGGCGACGAGGAGGGCAACGTTCCCGGCCTTGCGGGGCAGCGCGGCGCGGTCGTCGTCGTAGCGGGCGAGCCACTCGACGGCCATGCATGCGATCCAGGCGAGGTCGAAGACGATCGCGGCGCCGTACGCGGCGGGCTCGATGACGGCGCGGTTGAGGAGGTCGCCGATGCTGGCGGTCGACCAGACGACGGACGCGGCGAGGACGACGGCGGCGATGACGGTGACGCCACGGAGGACGAGGTGGTCCCAGTCGCGCGGGGGTGCGGGGGTCTCCACGGGGAGGGGGATCATGCGGGTCTTGCCGTCGACGGTGTGCGGGACGAAGCGCTCGGTGGTGCGGGTCTTCACGGTGCTCTCCTGGGAGCGTGGGCCCGGCCCCCGCTGGCGTAGGTGGGTGCGGGGGCCGGGCGGTCTGGAGGGTTCAGCGGACGACGGACCAGAGGGCGACGACGCCGATCGTGATGCCGACCCAGGCGGCGAAGAGGTAGCGGAAGGGCACGGGTCAGTCCTCCCAGCGGGTGAGCCGGGTGCCGCCCTTGCGGTCGCGGGCGCGGTCGGCGTCCTCCCATGCCTGGCCCTTGCGGGCGGCCTTGGTGGCGTTGCGGCTGCGCTGGACGCGCTGCTGGGCGGTGAGGTCCTCGGCGAGCTGCTGGTCGTTGCCCGGCTTGAGGCTGCGGGCGAAGTCGCGGAGCTTCATCGGGCCTGCACCGCCTCGGCGGCGGCCGCCCAGAGGTGGGCGTCGTCGCGCCGGTGATGTGCGCGCCGGTCGGTGGCGGACTCGTAGTCGGTCCGGCAGGCGGCGTGCAGCTCGGCGAGGCGGGCCTTGGCGGTCTGGTCGATGGTGGCGCGGGTGCGGAGGGTCCCGGTGACGCCGGCCGTGGTGGTGCGCACGGTGAGGGTGCGGGTGCCGAGGTGGACGCGGAAGCCGCTGGCGATGAGGCGGCGGGTGGGGCTGGGCTGGGGGGTGGGCTGGTCGATACCGTGTCCCATGGGCCTGCCTTTTCGTGATGGTTGAGGTGGGCCTGGCCCCGGCCATGTGGAGGTGCGAACTCCGGCCGGGGCCGTTCTGCGTAGTAGCGCGGGCTACTTCCTGAGACTGTACGGGGCCCCGTACACTCAGGGCAAGCGGCCCGCCCGAAGAGAAGAGGCCGGGTGACCGAGGAGGCTCGACGCGTGATCGACGCGATGAATGCGGTGGAGGCGATGCCTGACCCGCTGGAGCGCGCCAAAGCGATCGGCGAAGTGATGGCCGATCAGGCGGAGCGCGGGAAGAGGTGGCGGGAGATGCGCCGGCAGGTGGTTCTCGACATGCGCGCGCAGGTCCCTCCCGTCTCGTATCGGAAGATCGCTTCCGCGCTCGGGGTGGGGCTGGCGACGGTGCAGGACATCGAGCGTGGCTACACGGGGTCTGGGCGGAACCGGCCTCGGGCGACGGAGGCGCAGGATGGATGACCGTGGGGGGTGGCGGCCGTGAGGCTCTGGCCGCGTCGCCGTCCGGCGCCCGCCTCGCCGCGCGCGAACCCGACGAAGATCGCCGTGCTGGAGCATGACCTCCTCGGCATCCTGCCCCAGCCCGGTACGTCGGCCGCGGCCGTCATCGCGCTGCGCCGGGTCGGTACCTGCCTCACCCACCAGCCGGTCGACACGACCACTCTGGGCAGTCCGCAGTCGGTCGGCGTGTGCGGGCGCTGCGGTGCGGCCATGGTGCTGGGCGACGACGGCGGATGGACGGTGGCCGACCCGTCCTAGCCGCCGCGTACTGAAGCCCCCGCCGTCATGTCGAGGTGGGGGCTCTGTGCTGCCCGAACGTAGGATCGGTGAACGTGGCAGACCTCCCCGACACCCTGATCGCGCTCCAGCGCACCGCCGAGACCGCCCGCGCTCGCCTGGCCGGCCTCACCGGAGACGAGTACGACGAGCAGTGGCGGGCGTGGAGGGCGGCGGCCGCCGAGTTCCAGGCCGCGGTCACGGACTACGCCGGGCGTGAGGACGTCACCGAGTCGCGGTACGACGTTGAGCAGGCGGTAAAGACGGCCGTTCGGCACGCCGAGGAAGGCCCGGCGGAGTAGCCCCAGACGCGCTGGGCGCTTAGCTTCCGGCGCGGAAGGGAGAGGCGTCGCACCGAAGGTTCGTGCAGCCCACCTTCTCCACGTTGTCCTCTGGATCGGTGTACGTGCGCAGGCTCCAGGTGCCGCAGGTGGGACAGGCGCGCTGCGGGTCCGGGGCGGGCCTTGTGGTCTTGAGGAACTCGCTGAATGACTGATCCATCGCGCCATGATGCGCGCCTGCTGTGGTCGTGTCGAGGGGTTCCACTGCATGCCGTTGCGGCGTAGCGTCGGCCGCGCATCACAGGGGGGCGCCCCCACTGGCCCGCCACACCTCTCCGTGGCGGGCCGCGTGATGCTCAGGCCGCAACGGCTCCGCCCTCGGTCCACACCGTGCCGCAGCCGGTGCAGTGCGCGAGCGGCGGCCGGCCCTCACCACCGTGCACGTCGATCAGGCCCCCGCACTCGCACGCCCGGTCCAGCGTCCGCTGCTGCGCCGCGATGTCGAGCGCCCGCTCCAGGCTGTCGGCTGTACGGGCCGCGACCGTGCCGATCTTCCGCTCCTCGGGCTCGGTGAGTCGCCGGCACGGGCCGGGCGCCCGCTCGATCCGGGCGAGGAGCCACAGCGCGGCGCGGGGTGCGGTGCGCTGCCCGGTGTACCGCCAGCGACGCGGGTCGTCCTGGTCGGTGCGGGCCAGGGCGGTGCGGCGGGCTCGGTCGGCGGCGGCGATGTCGGCTTCCCGCTGGGTGACGTAGGGGTGGGTGGCGGTACGCCGGGCGGACGGTTCGGGGACCGGGCTGCGCTGCGCGGTGTGGGCGATGTCGTCGGCGCAGGCGATCAGCGCGGCCTCGACGGTGCGCATGGTCTCCAGGATGTGCAGCCGGAGCGGGATGGGGCGGATGCCGGGGGCGTCGGCGCGGCTGTCGGCGCGCTCGGCGATCCGGTCTTGGAGGGCGAGGGCGAGGTCGAGTTCGTCGAGGGCGGCGAGGTGTCCGCGGAGGCCGATGCCGAAGCCGTTGTGGATGGCGGGGGCGCCGAGTGCGTCGGTGAGGTCGCCCCAGTGGATGGCGAGGGTGCGGAGGTGGGTGGTGGTGGTGGTGGTCATCGTGCGCTCCATGTGGCGTGCGGGGCGGTACGGTTGGGCCACCGGTGGGGGCGTGCCTGGCCTGGGGAGGTCGTGGAGGCGCGCCCCTTCGTCATGCTCAGCGGGAATTGCTGACTAGGACGATGAGCCAGCAGGTGGTGTTCAGCCCCCACAGAGCGAGGTTGATGGCGATCCACCAGCGCGGGATGGTGATGAGATCGAACATGGTCAGCGGCTCCTTCGGGCGGGTCCGTACGGGGACTGCCAGGCGGGCCGGTCCGGGCGGCGGATGGGGTCGCCGTCCTGGCCGATGAAGCGGGCGTCGCGGAGGGCGCGCGCGGCCGCGGCCAGATGCCGAGACGCCTCCTCCATGACGGGGCGGGCCATCGCCATGTAGGCGCGGATCAGGGCTGCGTGCTGCTCGCGGACGTAGGCAACCGTGAGCCGTTGCTGTTCCGCGAAGGCGGCCCAGGGCTCGGTGTCGTCGGGCTGCTCCTCGTCGAACTCGACGGAGGCGATGCCGGGGACCTCGTGCCACTCGCCGTCCTCGCCGAGGATCTCCAGACGGACGGTCATCGGTTCCTCGCGGTCTCGCAGCGCCCGGTCTCGGTTTGCTGCTCGGCGCAGGCCGGGCCGCAGCGCTGCGCCAGCTCGGCCGTCCACTCTGCGATCCACGTGTATTTCGCTTCGGTGGTGTGGCCGTCCCAGCGGGCGCGCGGGTCGGCGATGTCGACGCGCTCGACGTGGGTGAACAGCTCGGCGTCCCGGGGCGCGATGTGCCACGACGCCTGCCGGCCGCCGAGGGTGAGGTAGACGATCTGCCAGCCGGGTTCGTCGACGTCGGTGGCGTAGGCGATGACGGCGTGGTCGGTGAGGGCGGCCAGCAGGGCGACGAGGTGGGCACGTTCGCGGTAGCCGGCGTCAACGGTCTCGGCGAGCTGCTCGCGGGTCGGCTTCTCGTACGGCTCCCACCCATCGGGCGGGTCAACCACGAGCGGCGTGCGGCGGAACACCCTGGCGGGGCCTGTGCCGCGGTCGTTGAGGAGGATCGCGCCTCGCTCGTCGCGGACAAACGCTTCGTAGAGGATGACGCGGCCCTGCTCGGTCGTCTCGATGGTGAGGTCACCATTGGCTGGGATGTTCCTGGGGTGGATGCCGTTGGCGGTGAGCCAGGTGAGGAGGGCCGCGCGGCGGTCTTCGGTGAGGTCGGGGTTTGTGGCCATGGTCAGTGCTCCTTCGGTCGTTCCGGACGGTGGGTCAGGTCCAGCAGGCTGGCGAGCTGGCCGAACACGGCTTCCTCGTAGGCGTCGAGCGGCCGGCCGTTCCGCTGCCGCTGGCGCGCCTGCTCGTCGCGGTGGTCGCGGTCGAGGAGCGCGGCGACGAGGCGGCGCTCGTGGGCGAGGACGGACTCGCGGGTGACGGCGATGCCGCAGAGCAGGCTTCCCGCGGCCATGCCGGCGGTTGCCCATGCGGGCGCGGCGCCCCAGGTGCGGGCGGTGCAGTAGGCGAGCCAGAGCGCGGTGAGGGTGTTGAGGGCGGCCAGGGTGTGGCCGGTGCGGGTCATCTGCTGCTCCTGGTGGTGCGGTTGCGGGCGGCGCGCCCTGCTCGGTGGAGGCCGAGCAGGGCTGCGCTGATGAACGGGGCGAGGAGGATGCCGACGGCGAGGGCGTGGCCGATCACGCCGCTTCTCCGTAGTCGTCGCGGGCTCGGGTGCGGTGGACGAGTCGGGCGGCGTGCCGCTTGAGGGTGCTGATGGTCCAGCCGATGACGGCCACGGTGGTGAGGAGGATCAGGGTGCCGAGGGCGGAGAGGACGATGATCCAGGCGAGGAGGGCCCAGCCGAGTTCGATGAACGCTTCCGCGGCTTCGATGATGATCACGGGCGGGGCTCCTCGGTGCCGTCGAGGGCGGCGATCGTGGGGCAGGGCGAGGGGGCTGAGTAGTCGGGGTTGGGCTGGCTCATCGCTGCGCCCCCGGGTCGATCAGGTCGGCGGCCATGTTGCAGTCGCTCATGTGGTCGTCGGTCGCGTCACGCAGCTGCTCCGAGTTGCGGATCTCCTCGGCGAGCTGGTGGGCGTGCTCGTCCAGCACGGCCTGGAGCATGGCGAGGTCGTACTCGCCGGTGATGCCGTACTCGCGGGCGAAGCGGTCGCGGATGGGTGTGCTCATGCGCGGTGGGTCCTTCCGGAAGGCGGGTAGGGTCGGGGTGCCGGCCGCCCCTGATAACCGCAGGGGCGGCCGGTCCTGTGGTCAGGCACAGATGACGCACCGGTGGTCGGCGATCTCCGTGTCGCGGCAGCGGTTGATGCAGCGGCGGCAGTACGGCGTCTGCTGGTGGCGGCCGTGGCCGTCGAACCGGGTGTCGGCGGGGTCGAAAGCGCGGCGGCACTTCCCGCACGCCTCGGCGGCCTCCTTGGCCGGGCTGGCCTCGTCGGCCATGAGGCGCAACTGCCGGGCGGCGTACGCCGTGTTGGGGTCGGTGTCCATCTCGGCCACGGCTTCGGCGGCCTCGCGCAGGATGGTGGCCCGGTAGGCGGGCGCGGCCAGCTCGGCGCGCAGGCGGCGGACTTCATCGACGAGGGCCGGCACGTCCTCACGAGCGTGCGCGGTGAACCTGCCGTCCGCCTCGGTCGCCCACTCGGCGTTCCACAGAGGGCTGAGCGTGCCGTCCTCCTGGACGACGTAGACGACGGGCGAGGCGAGCTCCAGCTCCCCCTTCCACGGGCCGCGGGTGGCGGCGTTGGCGCGGGCCTCGATGGCGTCGAGGTCGAGCTGCGGGCTGGTGAGCGGGTCGGGCTGGGTCATGGTGGCCTTTCTGGGCTGGAGGATCGCGCGGGGGACGGTGGAACCGGATTGGCGCGGTGGGCCGGTTGGCGGTGGTGCTGGTCAGGCGGTGGTGTCGGTCCTGCGGCATGCGAGGTGGGCGGCGAGCCGTTCGTGGGCGGCGGCCGTGGCCTCGTTGGTGGCGCGCAGCTCCCTGACGGCCTGGCGTAGGCGGCGGATCGTGCGCTCTCTGCGGGCGTCGAGGAGGTCGAGGAGGCTCTCGGAGTCGTGGTTGGCGATCGCCTGCCTCAGTCGCTCTGCTGCGGTCAGGTCATTGGTGGGCGCGGTCATGCGCTGTGCCTTTTCTGGTCGGTGTCGGGGTGCTGGGGGCGGTCGGGGTGGCTGCCGGTTTCGGGGTCGCAGCCGAGGCAGGTGTCGTATCCGCGGTCGAGGCGGTAGCCGTGGAGGGGGTGTTCGCAGACGGTGCAGAGGGGGGTCTGAGGGCTCTGGGATTCCTGCGTTCCCACCCCCGTCCCTCCCTTAGAGGGAGGGCCGGGGGGAACGGGGGGCGTTCCCGGCGTTTCCCGAACGTTTCCGGGAAACGTTTGACCTGCGGCGTTACCGTCCTGTGATGCGTTCCGGGAAACGTTTCCGGGAAACGTCTGCTGGAACGCCTCCGGGAAACGTTCCGGGGAAACGTCGAAACCGGGCTTTTCGGACCTGGCTTTGCGGAGCCGGACAGCGTCCGCGATCTTGCCGCTCCCGGCCTGGATCTGGAGCTCGGCGAGGGTGGCGCGGGCGACCCGGTTCCCGGCGTCGTTCGGGACGCCGGCGCGGTCCAGGGCGGCCACGATGTGCTCCACCGTGCCGGGGATCGCGGCCATCCCGGTGTCCGCGCCGGGCTCGGCCGCATGCGTCATGAGGACGTGCCGGGTGCCGCCGGGCTGGTAGTGGTCGCCGTCGCGGCGGGCCTGGCGGAGGAGGGAGAACTGCTCGGGGCCGATGCCGGTGCGGGTGTGGGTGCGCTTGAGGTGGAGCTGGCCGCCGCCCTGGGCGCGCAACTCCCAGACGTGGTCGACGTCCTGGGTCTTCGCGGACGAGCCGCGGGCGCCGCGCTCGCTGTCCTTGCCGAGGTGGTCCAGGCGGACGGAGGCGAGTCCGGCCCGCTTGAGGGGGAGCAGGGTGTGCCGGTACAGGTTCAGCCAGGTGTCCGCCTCGTTCTCCGGGCCGGAGATGAACCGGGACACGGTGTCGAGGCAGACGAGCTGGGCTTCGGACTCCTTGACCATGGCCATCAGGTCCGCGCCGCCGCCCGCGGTGTCCAGGGGGCGGATCGGCGGGAAGGAGGCGTAGGTCATGAGGCCCATGCGGCCGGGGCCGGCGCCGAAGGACAGGAAGCGTTCCTGGATGTCCTGGTGGCCGTTCTCGGCGTCCACGTACAGCAGGGGGATCGGGTCGGCCGCCGGGTCGCCGAGGAAGTCCCGGCCGGACGCCATGCGCCACAGCCACTCCTGCACGAACAGGGACTTGCCCGCCTTGCCGTCGCCGACGATGGTGATCTGCTGGCCGGGGGCGAGGAGCCGGCCGGGCAGGAGTTTGATGGCGCCGAAGTCGGTGGCGAAGAACGGGTCCCAGTCCACGAAGGAGTTCGTGAGGTGGGAGGGGCCGTGGCCGGTGGTGGCGCGGCGCTCTTCGAGGTGGCGGTGCTCGGTGTTGAGCTTGTCGAGGTCGTCGCCGGTGGCGCCGCGCAGGATCTCGGCCTTGACCCGGTTGGCGTGCTCGTCGTGGCGGCGGACGCGGGCCTTCTCCGCGATCCGCTCGGCGAATGCCTGCGCCATGACGCCGGGGATGGTGTCGCTGCCGAGCTTCAGCAGGAGGGCGCCGCCGCCGACCTCGCCGAGCCGCTTGAGCTTCTCGATCTCGGCCTTGACGGTGATGGGGTGGAGCTGCTTGTTCTCGGCGACCATGCCGCCGACGACGTCCCAGATGAGCCGGACGGCGGGCAGGTAGATGTCGTCGCGGTCGAGGACCTGGGCGCACTCGAGGTAGGCGGTGCGGTCGTGCATGATGACGCCGGCCATCCAGTGCTCGGCCTCGGCGTCGTGGGGGCTGCTGTAGCTGAGGCCGTCCTGGTCCGCCTGTTCGCGCGGCATGTGGCGGACGTTGTCCACGGGCGGTCTCCTAGAAGAGCGTGTTGGGCTCGGTGGTGCAGCGGTGGGTGAGCAGGTGCTGGTGGGGGCAGTCCGGCGGGTGCCGGGCGTGGGTCCAGCGGAGCCGGAGGGGGCCGTGGCGGGGGCGGGGCAGGCACCACACGAGGTCGTGGGGTGTGCTCGCCGCCCGCGCGGGCCCGTACGGCAGGGGTTCGTCCGGTGGGGGGAGGTCGACGCGGGCCTGGAGGGCTGCGGTGCGGCCCACCCACTGGACGAGGAGGGGGTGGCCGCAGGCGGGGCAGCGGGAGTCGGCGCCGCCCCGCCCACGGCCGGCCATCAGGCTGCGGTCCCGTTCATGACCGGCTGCTCGATCTGCTCGCCGATCGCCTTCACGACGTCACCGAAGGCGGTGCGCCGGATCTCGTCGGGGCGGTCCAGCTTGTAGCCGAGCTGGAGGCCGCTCGCCCCGATCCGGTAGCGAAGGCGTGCGGTGAGCTTGTAGCCCTCGCTGCCCTCGAACGGAATCAGGCCGATCGTGAAGGACTCCGGGACGGCCAACTGGCCCTTCTGCCCCGCTTTCGTGGTGCCGGTCTCGACGTACTGGAACTGCCGCTGTCCGCTGGTGAGGCGCTGCGCGGACTGGAACTCGACCTTGCTCGTCGCCTGGAACGACTGCGCGATCTCCAGCATGTCGGCGGCCGAGGGCTCCAGGAGTTCGGGGAGGTGGTCCTCGATGAACTCAGCGAACGTCTCCTGGTCCATCAGCCTGCCGTCGCGGCCGGTCCACTGCTTCCACGTCTCGGTCTCGCGGAGCGCGAGGTGGAGGCGGTGGCCGGACCAGCGGGCGGCGGCGTCGGTGTGGGCGTCGAGGACCGCGGTGACGGTGAGCTGGTCGGCGTCGGCGTAAACCTCGCTGTCGGCGTCGGCGTGCTTGGTGAAGTAGGCGTGGAAGCTGACGGCGTCCCGGACGGTCGTGGTGCCGGTCTTCCTCGGCGGGATGCCGGTGTGCTCAGGGCCGGTGAGGTCGACGGTCTTGACGCCGGCCGCGGTGTGGAAGGCGTGGATCTTGCCGACTTCCAGGGTGGCGGGCGGTGCGGCGCGGAGGGCGGTGTCGACGATGGTCTGGGCGTTCTCGGTCATGGTCAGGCGTCCTTGAAGGTCTTGGCGGTGGGGGCGTTGCGGAACTCGATGGCCATCTGGCGGGGGTCCTCACGGACGGGCAGGCCGTCGTCGTCGAGGAAGTACAGGGACTTGACGGGGGTGGGCTTGGGGGCCTTCACCGCGGACTCGACGCCGATCGGCAGGGGCGCGCTGTCGACGCCGTTGGCCGGGGGCTCGACGACGATGGTGATCGTCATGGAGCCCTTCTTGCCGTGGGTGCGGACGGCGTCGAGGAGGGCGTGGAACTCGTTGCTGAGCTCTTCCTCGGTGCGGCCGGCGAGGTGGCTGGCGAGGAAGGCGGCGACGGGGGCCTTCTCGGTGATCTCGCCGGTGTCGGGGTCGACGTGGGTGGTCATCTGGGTGGTGCCTTTCTCTGGTTGAGGTGGTGGGCCCGCCCCGGTGGTGTGGGGGTGGGGCGGGCCCGTGGCGGCCGAGGGGGGAAGGGCCGCCGGTCAGTTGGTCTTGTGGTCGACCGCGGCCTGCGCGGCCCGGTAGGCGGCGGGGTTGGACCGCCGCTTACCGGAGGCGATGGCCCTGGCGTCGTGGACTCGGCTGTCGCTGAGGGGCGACGGGGTGGTCCAGGCGCCGGCGGGGATGCCGGGCCCGGGCGGCACCTCGGGCAGGCCGCGTAGGGCGCGCGGGGTGTGGGCCGGGCAGCAGGGGCCGGTGAGGTACTCGCGTACGGCATCGGTGGTGGCGCAGTGCCGCTGCTCGGTGCCGATCCAGTGGCCGCACTTCACGCCGTCACCCGCTTGCGTTGCCGGGCCAGGGAGCCGCGTTCCTTCGCGGTGAGCCCGCCGTAGATGCCGTAGCGGCTGGTGCCCTCGGCGCGCAGGGCCTCGTCGAGGCAGTCCATGCGGACGGGGCAGAAGGCGCAGATGCGCTTGGCGTGCGCGATGCCGCGGTCGGACTCGGTGAAGAAGTCGCCGAGGTCTAGGCCCTGGCAGGCCGCTTCCCGGGCCCAGGCGACGGCACTGTCGACGGAGGGGAGGTAACTGCCCATCAGGCCGCCACCTCCAGTTCCGGGGTGGTGTGCCGGTCCATGTCCTCGCCGGTGATGGCTTCGACCAGGGCGGCCACGATGACCTCGGCACAGTTCGGGGTGACCGCGTTGCCGTACTGGCGGACGCGCTCGCGCTTGGAACCGAGGACGATGTACTGGTCGGCGAAGCTCATGGCCCGGCCGATCTCGTGGGGTTCGAGCATCCGGAAGAGGACGTCCTCGATGTCGACGCTGCCCTGCACCAAGGCGTAGCGGTCCCGGGTGGAGAGCGTGCCCACCGGCTCCCGGACCGTCTTCGCGCTGCCGTTCCCGTAGTAGGGGACGAGGAGGTGTTCCCAGGTGATCAGAGACTGGTGGCCGGCCGTCGTCATGGTGCGCAGGTACTCGGCGGCGCTGGTGCAGTGCTCGCCGCCGGTGCCGGTGCTGCCGTTGTTCCGCATCACGAAGGCGGGCATGGCCGGGGTGACCAGGCCGTGGTGGTTGCCGTTCGCGGACACGGTGCCTACGGGGTCGCCGATGGAGCGCCCACGGAGCTGGTCGCCGCCGCCGCGCATGGTGACCATGAACGGCAGCCAGGCGAGGCCGGTCTCGTTGCGGGCGGTCTGCGTGCGGAGCGGTGCGTGGGCGGAGGCGGGTTCCTTGCCGTCGCGTCCTTCGACGGGGACGAGGAGCGGCGGGATCGCCAGGCCGTCGTTCTCCCGGGTGGTGCGGCAGGCCATCGGGTCCAGGACGCTCGACGGATCGTTGCGCCAGGTTCCTCCCGCCGGGACCATGAACGGCTCATAGGCGACGGCCTTGGTGGGCGTGGTCGTCTGCGTGGTGAGCGGCGCGTCGACGGGCCAGGTGCGGACGCCGGGGCGCCGTTCGAAGGTGTTGCCCGCGGCTTCGAGGGTGATCGGCCGGGCGAACTTGTCGAGGCCGGCCTGGATTCGGGCGAGCGTCTTGTCCGCGAGCGGCTTGGCCCGGTCACCGATCCGCTGGCCCGGGATCGTCCAGTCGATGGCGACGGCGGCCGGCAGCGTCTCCGGCTCGACGACCTGGTTGCGGCAGGTGGTGTTCGGGCAGCGGTAGACGTACTGCTGGCGGTAGCGGCCCATGTCGCGGCCGGGCTGCTTGAACCGCTGCACGGCCTGCACCCACTGGTCGCAGGTGCAGCACCAGGCCCGCGGGCGGAGCCACTTGTCCCAGTCCGGTGTCCGGCCGAGGCTCGTGTGCCAGTAGGCAACATAGAGGCGGTCCCTGCTCTGCGGGGCCTTGTGGACGGTGCGCGGGTCGGCGTGCATCGAGTTCAGGGCGATGACCCGGGTCGCGTAGCCGAGCTTGTGGAGCTCGCCAATCCACCGGTCCCACTGGTCCCAGGCGCGGACGTCGACGACGTTCTCGACGACGCCTGCCTTTACCAGCCCGCCGCGCTCCTGCACGCCACGCAGGTACAGCGGCACCTCCTCCATGAGGGCGCGGGACCGCTCGACTTCCTCAGACGGTCCGAAGCCGTCGAACAGGTCGCCCTGGAGGGAGGCGTCGAAGTCACGCTTCTTACCTCGGGCGTTGGACCACTGCGGGCACTCGGGCGAGGCCCAGAAGATGTCCGTGACGGGCCACCTGTCGACGGGGGCCTCGCGGATGTCGCCGCGGTAGTGGTCGACGTCGGGGAAGTTCGCGCTGTGGCTCTCAATGGCGCGCTCCCAGTGGTTCGCGGCGCGGGCCATGCGGACTCCGGGGAGGGAGTGCATGCCCTGGCTGGAGCCGCCGGCGCCGCAGAACCAGTCCATGACGGTCAGTGCGTCGTTGTCGTGTCGGGAGCTCATCGGCCGGTCACCGCCGCACGGTCGGGCCAGCGGACGGAGTCCAGGGCGCGGCGCCGGTCGTCGCCGACGACGGCCAGGGGGTGGCCGAGCCAGTGCAGGGCCATCGCCATGAGGATGTAGGCGTCGGCCTCGTCGTACCGGGCCGGGCCCTCGGTGGTGATGCCGTAGGTGTCGGCGACGGCCTGCCTCACCACGGCCTTGAGCGGGATGCCCTTCAGCCGGAGCCCGGTGTCGGGGGCCTTCGGCGCGGCGGTGCCGACCGCGTACATGATCCGGTGGTCCGGGTTCACGACGGCGTACGGGATGCGGCGCTTCCACAGGTCGTGGCGGACCATCCACCGCATCGCACTGAGCGCGTCGGCTCCGTTGTTGTTCTTGGAGAAGGCGGGGCCCTCGATGACCACGAAGTCGGCGTGCCGGACGTGGTCCGCGATCCCGGCCAGCTGTTGCTCGAACCGGGAGTGCTGGCTGGAGCCCTTGGCCTTGACGTAGTCGGTCCAGCCCTCTCCGGCGATCCCGGTGATACCCATGGCGACGTCGAGGCCGATGACGCGGGGAATGCCGGTGGCGGGGCGGGGCCGGGGCCCGGCCGCCGCGGTGGCGGCCGGGACCTCGGTGTCGAACAGGGTGCTCACAGCGAGCCCTCCTGGAACTCGGTGGGGTCGGTGCTGGGGTTGCGGCAGTCCATGCAGATCAACTGCCGGGTGATCCGGGTCCGGGCATGGATGGTGACGCGGCGCTCCGTCGAGCACAGGGCGGCCGTGGTCTCCATGGCCTCGACGGGCCGCAGCAGTAGCGCGGGCTGCCGGGGCATCGCCCGGTGCCGGCCGCTGGTACGGAGCGGGCGCACCCACCAGCGGGCGACGCCGGTGGCGAGGAGCAGCGCCCCCATGAGGGAAGCGGCGCCGACAGTGGTCTGGGTGTCCATCAGGCGTCACCGGCCCGGGGTGCGGGGATCAGCGGCCACGAGCCGTCGATCACCTTGTTCGGGTTGCCGCCCTGCTCCGGGCCAGCCTTCGTCCGGAACCAGGTCTGGAGGCTGGCCTGCTGCTCGGAGCGCCACGTCTGCTGCGCGGCGAACAGCTGCTGCGGGCCCATGTCGTTCAGGCGCGGGTGCCGGGCGAACTGGGCCTCGGTGATGAGGAGCGCGGCGAGGGCGTCGGCCTCGGCGGTGTGCCAGTCGGTGAGTTCGACGTCGTACCGCTCGGCGGTCGGCTTCAGCTTCCGCATGCCGCTGCCCTTGACGAAGCGGTTGACCTGCTTGTCGATGACGTGCGGGTCCAGCAGGGGCAGCGGGTTGAGCCCAGCGCGCTCCTCGACGGTCGGGAGGCCGTTCCGCACCAGGTCGTGGTGCAGGATCGTCCAGTCGAACGACTGGTTGAACGCGATGATCGGCATGCCCCACTCGATGGCGCGCACCAGGTTGGTGGCGATCTCGTCGAGGGCGGTCTTCGGGTCCTGCCCGTCGGCCTGGGCCATGGCGTCGGTGATGCCGTGGACGGCCGTGGCCTCCTCCGGGATCGGGACGCCGGGGTTGATCAGCCAGGAGAAGATGCGGTCCGGGCGGTCGCCGCCGCGGACGATGAACGCCGCGGTGACGATGCGGTCTTCGAGCGGGTTCGGGCCCGTCGTCTCGGTGTCCCATGCCGCCTTGCGGACGTCGGCGAAGGCGCTCACTCGCCACCGCCGGTGCGCTCGCGGTAGATCCGCTGACCGAGCTGGTCGAGGGTCTCCCACTCGCCGGTCTCGTTCTGCACCCGGGAGTTGAGCATCCGGGCGTTGGAAACCTCGTAGCCGATCTGCTGGATACGGCCGGGCGACGTCTTCGGGTCGAGCAGCTCGTCGCGGTACGACTCGGCCGAGCGGGCCGGCGCCTCGATGCCGCGCTCGATGCGGTCGGCGTCCGGGTCACGGTCGCCGGTGGGGATAAGTCCAGCGGTCAGCAGCAGCGTCCGCAGGGCCACCGTCTGTGCCTTGGTGGTGGACTTGTCGGAGGTATCGAGGGCCTCGCCTGCCGTCTGCAAGGTGAGGGTGTCACCGCGCGGGCCCATGATCTGCCACGTGACGGTCACGGTGCACTCGCGCATCATGCTGCCGCTCTTGGTCTGCTTGCCGCCGTACGACGTGGCGACGTTGACCGGCAGGACGTGCACGCCGTGCTTGAGGGTGACGGGCCCGAAGTGCTGGACGACGAGGTCGGCGCCGCGGAAGTTGTACTTGGTGCGGCCTTCCTCGTACTTCTGGCCCTTGGCGATGGAGCGGATCTCGCGGCGCACCCGCAGCCAGGCGATGTTCACCGGGACCATGTCCGGGTCGTCGTCGCCGGGCTCGTAGTCGGCCATCGGGTCCGGCAGCGGGGCGGTCTCCTCGGGTGCCCGCTCGGCGGTCATCTCGTCGAGGAGTTCGTCGGTCTTCAGGGTGCGGCCGGCGGCAGCCGCGGCCCGCTCAGCGATCGTGGTCATGCGTTGTGCTCCTCACGGACAGAGCGGGGAATGGTGAGCTGCCGGTTCACGCGGTCCTCGACGCAGTCGGCGTACGCCTCGGGCCAGCGCTCGGCGAGCCGCTTGGTGTCGCAGTACTCGCGGCGCCGCTCGTCGAGGCTCACGAAGGTGCGGTCCAGGACAGTCGCGGCCTCGGCGCCGCCGAGCCCCGCGAGGATGCGGGCCTTCGCGGCCTTCTTCCGCTTCTCGGCGGCGGTGACGTCGTTGTGCGCGTCGAGGTAGTCACCGATCGCGTCCTGCGTGTCGACGTCGCGGGTGATGTCGACCGCGCCCTCGCGCTCGGGGTGGAGCCGCTCGTACAGGTCGAGGAGGACGTCCGGGTCGGCGTCGTCGGCGAGGACGGGCGGGCGCCGGTCGGTGATCTGCTGCCAGGCCCGCTCGCCTGCGGCCCGGAGGTCGGCGACGAGATCGGTGTGGTCGGCGACGCGGATCACGTACTGCCGGTAGTCGTTGCCGCCGATGAGGACGGCGGCGTGGATGTGGTCGAAGCCGCAGACGATGGCCTGCCACAGGGTCTGCACGAGGACGTCGTCGGCGACGCCCCGGCGGAACTGTCCGGCCTTCATCTTGTCGCGGCACTTGATCTCGACGGCGCACTTCTCGCGGCCGTCGGCGAGGGGGCATTCGAGGACGCGGCGGTCCAGGGTGCACATCTCGTGGGGGCGGTCGATGTTGGCGACGAGGCCGACGCGGCGGATGACGCTGCGGTTGCGGCGGGCCCACTCGCGGGCGACGGTCTCTTCGAACGCGCGGCCCCAGAGGGCGGGTTCGCTGTCGTCGCCGTCGAGGGGGAGGCCGCCGGTCTTGTCGTGCCAGACGGACAACGCGTTGCCGTAGCGGCTGATGCCGAGGATGGCGGCGATGTCGCTGGAGCCGATGCCGGAGCGTCGGGCGGTGAGCCAGTCGGCTCGGTCGGCGTCGGCGGGGAGGATGAGGCGGCCGGTGGGGGTGACCTTCCGGCCGGCGGCCGGGGCGGTGGTCACCCCGGCCTGCACGGTGTCAGTCAAGGTCATCGCCCTTCGGGGTCTTGGCGATCACGGCGTCCCACTCGGTGACGCGGGTGTCGCCGAGGTCGTGGGCGAAGGCGAGGACGCTGGCATTCAGGGCGGTCGCGGCGGCCTTGGCGAGATCGGCGTGGACCTGCGCCAGCCCGAGGTGGTGGGCGGCGGCGACCGGGTCGGTAGGCAGTCCGTCCGGCTCGCGGAGGTAGGAGGCTGCGGACAGGTGCCGCTCGGCCTCGCGGTAGTGCTGGGGGCCGGTCATCAGCGGCCGTCCTTTCCGATGGTCTGGGGGAGGTAGATCCGGCGGTCGCCCGCGTCCATGGCGGTCAGCAACCCGCGCTCGGCCAGCGACTTGAGGTCCTTCCGGCAGGTGTTGCGGCCCGCGCTCGGCCACGGCGACCCGCACATCAGCCGCTCGGCGAGCTGCACCGTCACCGGCCGCCCGTACACCTCCAGCAGCGCGAGGAGGTAGCTGCGGCGGGTCCCGACGAACCGGGCGACGACGCGGGTGCCGTCCTCGGTGAGCTCCGTGCGGGCCTCGAACGACCCGGCCGGCGCGTACGAGGACGAGCCGCGCCCGGAGTTGGGGTTCTGGTAGGCCGTGCGGATGGTGCGGGCGGCGGCCTTCGCGCTCTCGCTGGAGCGGTACTCGCCGACCGGCAGCCACATGCCGGGCTGGGCGCGGAGGGCGGCGGCGATCTGCCTGTGGTCGATCTGGCGCCGGCGGATGGTGAGAGGGCTCATCGGGTTCCTCCGCGAACGGTGTAGTAGCGGACGCCCTGCTCGTCGTGCCGGGCGAGGTGGCCCTGGTCGCAGAGGACCGCGAGGTCGAACTGGGCGGAGCGTTTGCCGTGGCCGTAGCCGAGCTGGCGGTAGGCGGCGATGACGGTGCCGCTCTTCCAGCGGCCGCCCTGGTCCCGCATGAGGGTGAGGAGTTGGTGTCGGCGGCGGGGGCCTTCGGGAGTGGCTTCGGCCGCCGGGCGGCTGCTCTGCTCCTCGGCCTCGTCCTTGCCAGCCATGCGCCGCAGCCGGTCGGCCAGCCCCTCCATGGCGCCCGCGATGGCGGAACCCCAGTCGGTGTCCTGCGGGAAGAGAGCGATGGTGGACTCCGCCTCGCTCGCAGCTTCGAGCAGAGCGTCGGATCGGGCGCTCACGCGGGCCGCCTGTTCTGCTGCACGGGCAGCGGGTTGGCCGCGAAGTGGCGGCGGGTGGCGGCGTGCGACGGGTGCTTGATCGCTCGCGCGGCCCACGGGCGGCCCGTGTCCTCGTAGGCGACCTGGTCCGGGATGTCCATGTCCTCGGGCTCGTCGTCGTGCATGCGCGGGGTCATCGCTCGCACCCCCGGACCACGGCGATGCCGCCGAGGAGGTACAGGGCGAGCGTGGCGAGGGTGATGGCGAGGGCGATCTCGCTCATGCGGGCTCACCCGCCTTGACGGTCAAGACATCGCGGCCGCACGTGTAGAAGGCGCCGCGCCGGTAGGTGCAGATACCGCCGTCGGGCAGGTCCTCGGACGTGACCGGCATCAGCTCGTTCCACGCGTAGCCGTGCTCGCGGCACAACAGGACGTCCGGGCTGTCGGGGTTGCGGTAGGCGACGACGCCCTCGCCGTGCACGGTGATCCCGCGCTCGGTACGGAACTCGGCGATGGCCCGGTCGCAGCAGACCGGCTCACCCTCGACGGACTGCACGTCCAGCCGGTGCGTCGAGTCGGCCGCCTGCTCGGCGGTCAGTGCCTCCCACACGCCACCGCAGTGCGAGCACGTGTGCGTCTCGGTGCACTTGACCTCGACCTCGTCGACCTGCGGGCGCTGCCGCAGCTCGGCGGCGATCTCCTCGCAGCGGCGCCGGTAGTCGCCCTCGACGTCGCGGCTCGCCATGCGGTCGCTCATCGAGATGAACCCGAACGCGCCGAGCCGGCGGGGCAGCACGGCCACGGTGATCGGGCCGGACGGGGCGACGAACTCGGCGAGGCTGTCGAGCCCGGTCAACCCGAGGTCGGCGGGCTTACGAGGCTTGATGGTGACCATCACGCGCCACTCGTCGCGGGTCGTGTTCCTCATGCCGCCACCTGCTCGACGTCCACCGGGCGCGGGGCCACGTGCGGAACCTCGTGGCAGGTCAGGTGAACCTGCACCTGGAACCGCGAGGCCGTCTGGTTCAACTGGAGCCACGACGAGTCCTTGGTGTGCACCAGCTCGGTGCGCTCCGAGTCGAACTCAAGGGCCTCGCGCCACATCTCGAACGCGGCCTGCGAGGAGGTCTGGATGCCGAGCTCCGTGTGGGACCGGTGGGCGAGCACCGTCACGTAGGCCGCGGGCAGCTCGGGGAAGTGGATCGAGTACCAGCGGACCAGGTCCAGGGCGAACCGCATCTGCCCGGTGGTCGGCTGGTCGGTAAGGTGAGTGGTCACGGTGACCTCTTCTTTCTCTGGTTGATAGGGGCGCCGAGTCGTGGGGTCGCCGGGCCGGGAAGTCGGGCGGCCCTTCGGCGCGTTCAGGGGGAGATCAGGCGGCGTCGGCCTCGGCGGTGCGTCCGGTCGGCCGGGTGAGAATCCGGCGGAGGGACTCGACGACTTCGAGCGTCGGCTCGGGGGCCTCGGCGACGCGGGCGTGGATCGCGGCGATGACCTCGTCACCGAGGAGCGCGCGGCGCCTCTCGGGGGTCACGCGGTCGCCCGGACGGGCTTGTCGGTCTCGTCCATGACGTCGCGGAGGTCGAAGTCGTAGACCACGGCCAGTCGGAGCGCCGTAATCAGGTCAGGTTGTGCGGCGCCGCGAAGGATTCGGTAGACGGCCGAGTCGCTGATGCCGGTGCGCTTCTGGATCGCGTAGCCGCTTTCGTCGCCCTGCTCGCGGGCCTTGTCGCGCAACTTGCGGATGTTGAGCTGGTACACGGGGATTCGCCTCCTTCCGCTGGTAGCGGGTGGGTTCTGCCTCACGAGGAAGACTTTGGCACAGAGAATGCCTGCCTCGCAAGGCAGGTATCGCACGAGGCAGGGTTTTTTTTCAGGCGAACACACGTTCGAGTACCTGCGTGACCAGTGTTAACGCAGGTC
This sequence comes from Streptomyces sp. NPDC001781, assembly GCF_053596035.1. Taxonomy (NCBI): domain Bacteria; kingdom Bacillati; phylum Actinomycetota; class Actinomycetes; order Kitasatosporales; family Streptomycetaceae; genus Streptomyces; species Streptomyces sp. NPDC001781. Next base: position 141,692 of record NZ_JBSFFI010000009.1, read on the forward strand.
AGTGGCCGAATGGCCAACCTTCCTCACGAGGCAGGGTGTGGTTACTGCCTACCTAGGCAGGTACTCTCAGGGGACATGACGGACTCCCCCCAGGACCGCAGAGCCGAGTTTCTTGCGGCCATCACCCCCCGCCTCCGGGCGGCAGGGCTCAACCCCAGCGAAGACTTCGGATCGAAGTCGTTCTTCGCGGTCGTCCTGCCGCTCCTCGAAGAGGCCGGCTATGTCAGCTACGGTCGACAACAACGACTAAGCGAGGCAACGGGGATGTCCCCAGGTACCGCGAGCCGTCTCTTCCGAGGGCAGACAGTTCCGGACATCCAAACCTTCCCGGCGCTAGCCGAAATTGTCGGACTGACCCCCCTTGAGCTGCTCGTTCTAGCGGGCCACTTCCCCAAGAGCGCTCTTGAGTCACAGCAGCCACTGTCCGAATCCGACCAGTCACAGGTAGGCTCCGACAGGATCACTCCGGAGAGTGCTGCTGACAGTCTCGGTTTCAACGACGACGTGCGTCGGGCGATTTTCGTCGGCTTCGTCGAGTCGCTGAGGAAGACGGAGCCTGAGGCGGGCTCCGACGGCTCCGGAGGTGCGGCAGCTGAGATGTGATACGGGGGTGCGGCGATGAGCCTCACGAGCAGTGGGCGGGTTCCGGCGGTGGTTGGCCCGGTGTTGCTGGCGATCGGCCTAGGGGCCAGTGGCTACGGCTCCGTCAGAGACGACCTGGCGATGTCCCTGGGCGGACTGTCCGCCGTATTCGCGGCCATGTCGCTGATCGCTCTCATCCGTGTGCGCGCCTGGATCATCAACACCAGCCGAGAGCGCGCCGAGCTGGCCTCGGCGCGTCAGGCGGCCGAGCGGGAACAGCGCCGCTACTTCGCGCTTCAGGCGGCCCTCGAGGGCGAGCAGTCCCGGCTCACCAAGGACGTGGCGGCCGAGCGGGCCGCCAACACGGCCCGACTCGCCGCCGAACGGGAGGCGATGGAGGCGGAGTTCGAGGAGCGCCGCCTCCAGGTTCAGAAGGATGCCTTCCGGTGTGGCGTCGAGATGGAGCGGTCGGGCGCGCTCAAGCCGGAGCCCACGGCGCCCGCCGCCGCCAACCTCATTCCGTTCCCGAAGCAGCCGCTTCCGGGGCCGCAGCTTGGCCGGGAACTGAGTCGAGAGCACGACGCGGTTGAACCTCGAACCCCGGTTCGCCGGTGAACGACATCCGAATCCGTCCGGGCTCCAGCGTGCGCACCCCCCGCTGTGTGGCCTTGTAGACCCGGATCGTGACGATCTGCCGGATCACGGCCCGCTTCTGCTCCAGCGTCAGCCCGGTCCCGGACGGCTCACCGGACTCCGTCAGCGGGCCGTCCCAGACCAGCTGCGGGTCCGCGGCCGCCAGCAGCTCCTGCATCACCGGCGACAACCCGGTGGCCGCCTCCAGCACCTTCTCTGCGGCCTCGATCTTCGGCAGGAGCTCGCGCTCAATGCCGGACAGCGAGAGCACCGACAGCAGCGGCCGGCCGTTCTCGAACTTCCGGGACAGGCTGCGGGCTTCCTCAAGCTGGGCCCGGTACCCGGCCAGCTCTTCCTGCGTAGCCGCGCTCGCTGACGCGGTCTCCGCCTCGTCCGGGATCAGGGCGGCCCGCGCCCGTGGCTTGTCGCGCAACCAGGCGAGGATGGCCTCCTCGACGTAGGCGTCGAGGCGGTCCTCGTCCATGCCCGTGTCGAACGCGGTCTTGCACTTGTAGTAGCGCTTGCCCTTGACGCGGTGGGTGGAGGCCAGGATGGCGTGGTCGCCGCATTCCCCGCACAGGGCGATGCAGGACAGCAGATGCTTGACGCGTGAGTCGCGTTGCGTGCGCCGCTCGGGCGCCGTCAGGGTCGCCTTCACCCGGTTGAACAGGGCCCGGCCGTCCGGGCCTGCGAGGCCGGGGAGGGGGCGCCAGACCGCCTGGCGGATCACCTTGCCCTGGTAGACCCGCTCGCCGAGGTTCGTCGGGTTGAGGAGCACATCCTTCACGGCCTTGTCCGTCCACGGGCGGCCGTCCGGGCGCGCGGCTTCCGGCGTGTCGCGCAGCCACTTGACGACGCTGTAAAGGGATTCACCGGAGTCGATGCGCTCCATGGCCTCGCGTACGAGCGGGGCCTGAACGGGGTGGGGGTACTGCTCGATGAGATCGCCGGTGTCCGGGTCGTAGCGGCGCGCGTAGCCGTACGGGAGGCGGCCGTGCGGGCGCCCGGCTTCCGCCGTGAGCCGGACGGTGCGCACGTTCCGGTCGCGGATGCTCTCCGCCTCGTCCTCGGCGTCGATGGCGTCCCGCGCCGTGATCTTACGGTCGGACCGCTTAGAGAGATCGAAGACCTGGCCGTCGTAGCAGAGCAGTACGCCGGCCTCAAGGCAGGCGTTGCGGAGCCGGATGTATGCCTCAAGGTCGCGGTAGTAGCGGGACGCCTCGAAGGCGACGACGATACGGCCGGCGCCAGCCATGATGGCGTCCAGCAGGGCCTCGAACTGGTCGCGCTCCTGCCGGGCGTGGCGGGAGGCTGAGAGCCCGGTGTCCTTGAAGACCTTGGCTACCGGCCAGTTGTAGCGGTCGCAGAGGGCGTGCCCGACGGCGAGCTGGTCCTCGACGGAGCGGCCCTTCTTCTTCGGGTCGCGGGAGTTGCGGCCATAGAGCAGCGCGGGGAAGGGGCCCTCGTAGACGAGGTGCAGGTACTCCGGGTCGATCGGCATGGCTGAACTCTATGGCTGGACATGGGTTGTTCGCAGACCTTCGCGCCGGCCAGTGTGGTGACCGCCGTCCACAGCGGGAAGTCCGGGGCCGGGACGAGCACTTCGTCGCCGTCCTCCACCAGCGCCTGTACGGCCATGGAGACCAGCTCGGAGACGCCGTTGCCCAGGAAGACGTCGTCGACGTCCACCTCCAGGCCGAGGGTCTGGTAGCGCTGGGCCACCGCCCGGCGGGCCGAGAGGACGCCGCGCGAGTCGGTGTAGCCGTGGGCATGGGGGAGCATCCGGATCATGTCCTGGGTGATCTCCTCCGGCGCCTCGAAGCCGAAGAGGGCGGGGTTGCCGGTGTTCAGGCGCAGCACGCTGTGCCCCGCCTCCTCCAGCGCGTCCGCGTGCGCGATCACCGGGCCGCGGATCTCGTAGCAGACCTCGCTGAGCTTGTTCGACTGCCGGAACTCCATGCGCCGCAACCCCTCCGGTAACTGGTGTTGCTTGGTTTTACCAAGCAGGAGCTTGGAAAGTCCAACAACATGTCTAGACTGCGTCGCATGCCACCTCGCCGACGCTACGACCAGTACTGCTCCGCGGCCCGCGCCCTCGACCTCGTCGGGGACCGCTGGACCCTGCTGATCGTCCGGGAGTTGCTGGCCGGACCCCGCCGCTACACCGACCTGCACGCGGACCTCCCCGGCGTGAGTACGGACGTCCTCGCCTCCCGGCTGAAGGACATGGAGCGCGACGGACTCACCGCCCGGCGGAAGCTGCCCCCGCCCGGCGCCGCCTACGTGTACGAACTCACCCCGCGCGGCCGGGACCTGCTGCCCGTGCTGCACGCACTGGGGGAGTGGGGAAGCCCCGAGCTGGCCGAGCCGCGCCCCACCGACGCGGTACGCGCCCACTGGTCGGCACTGCCGCTGCTGGCTGTGCTGAGCGCGGCGGAAGTCGGGGCCGGGGTTGCCGAAGTCGCCACGGAGGACGGCGAGTTCCATCTGTACGTCGGCGCGCAGGACGGCCCGGTGTACGGGCACGGACCGGCGCCGGTGTCCGCCGATGCCCGGCTGGTGACGGACGCGGCGACCTGCGCGCGGGTGTGCCGGGGCGAGGTGGGGATCGCGGAGGCGGTGCGGGCGGGGCTGGTCACGGTGACCGGCGACGGGGCGCTCGCCAAGGCGCTGCTGGAATGACGAAGGCCCGCCGAAAGGGCGGGCCTTCGTCCGGGTCAGGCGCCCGGTGGGACGTACGCGGGCCGGCCCCGGCCCCGGGTCAGCGCGTAACCGCCGATGCCCGCGAGCGCGGCCAGCACGCCGCCGACGGCGGTCCACACCCAGCGGCTGGACCACCAGTGCGAGGACCAGCCGTCGTCCGGCTCGATCGCGGAGAGCACGGCCGGCTTCGAACCGTCCTTCTGTGCTTCGGACTTGACCGCGATGCCGGGGACGAGCGGCTTGCCCAGCGAGCCGTCCACGGCCGCCGCGCCGCCGATGTCCTCGGAGTCCGCGCGGACTTCGGCTCGCACCGGCAGGCCGAGGTCGGCGGAGCCGAGGTTCAGCACCGTCAGCCGGACGTAGTAGGTGCCGGGCAGCGGGTCGTTGGCCCACGGCTCGGACCAGGCCCGCACCGTGCGCAGCACGCAGGCCAGTTCGACCGTGGCCGTGCCCTGCGCGGCGGTGCGGGTGGCGGCGCCGTACTGGCAGGACTGGTGGCGGCGCAGGCCGTCGTAGACGTCGAGCTGCCAGGTCTGCGCGGCGTGCGTGTCCGGCAGTTTCACCGTCGCCCTGACCGTCGGGCGCTGCCCGGTGTCGGCCGGGAACGACCAGTACAGGTAGTCACCGGTGGACGCGGAGGCGGTGGCCGTCCGCCCCTGGTCCATCTCGGCCGCCGTGCGGAACGACGTGCCCGCCTGGGTGGGGGCCCTGCCGTCCGCGGAAGCGCTCGGGGAGGGGGAGGAGTCGGCCGCGGCAGGGGCGGCGGCCAGGCCCAGCGTCAGCAGGGCCGCGCTCAGCACACGTGTCGCACGCATCAGTTCGTCCTCCAGACCGCGACCCGCCAGCGGGACAGCCAGCCCCACAGCAGACCCGCGAGGAAACCGGTCAGCACCAGAGCGGCCAGCAGCCACCAGCCGCGGCCGAGGCCGAAGGCGGCCACGTCGGAGGAGGCGGAGGGGCCGTCCACCACGTCGACCGTCAGCTCCAGCGGCATGCCCGGCGTGGTCTTCACCCCGGCCGCGGCCGAGAAGGAGTTGGTGACCTGGAGGCACACCGTCTCCGGGGACGCGTCGTCCTCGTCGGACTCGGGCCTGGGGTAGCGCAGGCCCGTGGAGATCGCGTCGGTACGGCCGGTGCCGGCGCCCTCACCGCGCACGATCTCGCGGCCCTGCCGGCTCACCGCCCGCAGCAGCACGCCGTAGTCGGGGTTCGTCACGCGGTCGTCGGCGACGCTCACCGAGGCGCGCAGCTCCTGGCCGGGCCGGACGTCGACCTTGTACCAGCGCTGCTTGCCGAACTCCTCGCGGTCCGTGTAAAGACCGGACTTGAGCGTGGGGGCCCCGGCGCAGGCGTCGGCGCCCTCGGTGGCCACCGGCGTCACCACCGGATCGGCGGCCCGCTCGACCAGCTGGCCGACCCGGTCCGTCAGTTCCTCCTTGTGCTGCACCGAGGTGTACGTGCCGCCGGTGGCGTCCGCGATGCAGCTCAACTGGTCACGGGTCTTGGCGTCCGGCACCAGGCCCAGGGTGTCGATGGTCAGGCCGATGCCCTTGGCGGCTATCTCGCGGGCCACCTCGCACGGGTCGAGCGGCCGGCAGGTGTCCTCGCCGTCGCTGATCAGGACGATCCGGCGGGTGCCGTCACCGCTCCCGAAGTCTCCGGCCGCCTTCAGCAGCGCCGGGCCGATCGGGGTCCAGCCGGTCGGCGCGAGAGTGGCCACGGCCGTCTTCGCCTCGGTGCGGTCCAGCGGCCCCACCGGATAGAGCTGCTCGGTGTCCTTGCAGCCCTCCTGACGGTCGTTGCCGCGATAGTTGGCGCCCAGGGTGCGGATGCCCAGCTCCACCTCCTCCGGCGTCGCGTCGAGCACCTCGTTGAACGCCTGCTTGGCCGCCGCCATCCGGGTACCGCCGTCGATGTCCCGCGTGCGCATGGAACCGCTGACATCCAGGACGAGTTCGACCTTCGGAGCGGGCTGCGGCTCGGTCTCGTCCGCTGCGGCCCCGCCGGGACACGCGATCCCGGCCGCCAGGGCGGCGAGCAGGGCACAGACGCCCGCCGCCAGCCGTTGTCTTCTGATCATCGGCGGATCTTATTGATCGTAGCTGTCGGGCTCCAAAACGAACGGGTTGGGAAGCTCCGTCCACAGGTCGCCGGGGGTCTGCGGGGACAGCCTCATCAGGGTCAACGCCTTGGCCGGCAGCGGACTTTCACACAGGGCCACCAGGTCGGGCGTACGGGGCAGATCCGGCAGTGCGGCCCGCAGCGCGGCACCCAGCGCCGGACCCGATCCGGCGGTCGCCGCGAGCGCGCCACCGACCAGTGAGCCGAACAGCTTGCGCCGCAGGGCGAGTTCGTCGTCCGTGACCAGACGCCCCGTCAGACCGGCCGCCGACAGGCCGTGCCGGGCCAGCCGGACGGGGCACACCCGGATGTCGGCGAGGTCGCGGTAGACCAGCCGCAGCGGGGCGCCGTCCGGTGCGAGCACCACCAGCAGGTTCTGGCCGTGCGCCTCCAGCGCCACGCCGAGGTCCAGCAGCCGCAGGCCCGCCGTGAGCGCGAGCCGGGTGAAGGCGGCCAGCCAGCCCGGCGACGCGGGCAGTGCCGTGGTCGTCAGCGCGGCCACCGGCAGCACCCGCTCGCCCGGCGCCAGGTACGCCTCGGGTGACTCGCGCAGCAGCACCGCCAGATCCGGCGAGCCGGCCGTGGCGGCGCCGATCGTGTGCGTGACCTCCAGCAGTCCGTCCATCCGCCCGACCAGCTCCGCCGCCAGCACCGACAGTGCGGCCGACACCCGTACGGAGTAGGCGGAGATGTCCCGCACCGAGGAGGTCAGCCGCGCGCTCAGCGCGGTCTTCACGTGCGGCCCGCCGGGCAGCGCCAGGGTGCGCAGCGACATCAGCGGATGCGCGGGACGCCACGGCTGGGCCGTCCGCTTGAGCACATGTGCCGCCTGCCAGGGATGCACCGGCAGCAACAGGTCTTCCCCGGAGCGGAGTTCGGCCGGCCACTCGCCCGACACCAGGCACTCGGCCGCCGGGACGGCCACCGTGCCCAGCTCCACCACCGGCCGGTGCTCCGGCCCGTACCCCAGCTGGTCGGCCACCGAGAAACCGGGCCGGGAACGGCAGTTGGGGTGGAACGGGTGCCCGTCCACCACCCGCTGCTCCCATTCCCAGTCCCGCTCCGGCCACCCGGCACCCGGCTCCGCCGCGCCGGCCCGGGACAGTGCCAGCGACGCCACACTGTTCGCCAGCTCGGCGGCGAACGCCGTCGCGTGCGGCACCGCGAGGTCCGTCATCAGCCTCGCGGGGTCCGCGTACCGCTCCCCGACGAGGCGCACCCCGGTGACACGGTCACCGGTCGCGTACGGGTCCGGGTGCGGACCGTGCAGCGCGCGGCCGTCCGCCAGCCGTACCGTCAGGCCCTGTGTCCCCGGTGTCCGGGACACGGCCCACGGCAGCGGCTCGTGCGCCAGGGCCCGCCACAGCCGCGTCAGCACCGCCGCCCGTGCTCCCGGCAACGCGGCCGCGTAGCGGTCGCGCAGGGCGGGCCGTACGGCGGCCAGCTCCTCGGCGACCTCGGCCTCGGCGGCGGGGAAGTGGTACACGGTCGGCTCCTCGGGGAATCGCAGCTCAGGGCACGATTGTCGGATACCGCAGACCTGCCGGGCACGGTCGGGCCCCCGGACCGGCCACGGCACGACGAGAACGAGTGGAACGCGTGGACCTCAAGCCCCCGACCGACGCCGACCGGCGTGCCGACGCCTACGCCTCGGCGCCGCTGCTGAACTGCCTGCTGCGCGAGGTGGCCCGGCCGGTCCCGGACAGCGGGGACCGGCCCGTGTACCGGCTGCCCGGAACCGGCGTGCGGCTCCGGGTGCGCCCCGGCCGCCGCCCGGCCGAGCCCGAAGTGCGCGCGGACGGCGCCTGGCACCCGCTGACCCACGCCGAGCTGGTCGAGCTGGTCACCGCGGAACTGCGCGCCCGCACCGGGCTGCCGGGCGACGACCTGCCCGCCGAGATGCTGGACAGCCGCGACACCGTCGCCGCCCTGCTCGCGGCCCGCGCCCGCACCGTCGCCCCCGACGACCCGTATCTGCGCTCCGAGCAGTCGCTGATCACCGGCCACCCGCACCATCCGGCGCCCAAGGCACGCGGCGGTGGCCCGGTCGCGGCCTGGCTGCCCTACGCCCCCGAGGCGCACGCCCGGTTCCCGCTGACGCTGCTCGGCGTGCGCGAGGACCAGGTCGCCGAAGAGGGCGACACCGGCGCCCTGGACGCCCTCGGCACCGCCCCTCCCGGCTACCGGCTGCTGCCCGCCCACCCCTGGCAGCTCGACCTCCTCGCCCGTGACCTCGCCCCCGCCTTCGCCGACCGGCGCCTGGTCCGGATCGGCACCACGGAGTCCGCGGTCCGGCCGACGGCGGCGGTGCGCACGGTGTACGAGCCCGGCCGCGACCTGTTCCTCAAGTTCAGCCTGGACGTCCGGATCACCAACGACATCCGGCGGCTGTGGCGCCACGACCTGGAGAAGCTCGGCCGCACCGACACCGCGGCCCGTGCCGCCTTCGCCGCCATGGAGCCGCCGGCGGCCTGGCTGAGCGACCGGGGCTACCGCACGGCGGCCTTCGCGTTCGAGGGACTCGCCGTCCTGGTGCGCGACGGCCTGCGCGGCCACCTCCTGCCCGGCGCCACACCGCTGCTCGCGGCCGGGCTCGTGGAGGGCTTCGACGGCAGCCCGCTCGCCGCCGCCCCCGACCCGGACGCCTGGTGGGCGGCGTACCTGCGCCAGGTCGTCCCGCCCGTGCTCCGCGCCTTCGGCGAGCACGGGGTGGTCGTGGAGGCGCACCTCCAGAACACCCTGGTCGCCGTCGACGCCGCCGGAACGCCCGTGCAGGCGCTGTTCCGGGACGCCGAGGGCGCCAAGCTGCTGACCGACGTGAGCCGCGAGGCCGGGTGGGAGCGGCTGGTGTACTGCCTGCTCGTCAACCACCTCGGGGAGATCGCGGCCGCCCTCGCCGAGGCCCACCCCGGCCTCGACCCCTGGCCGGCCGTCCGTGCCGAACTCCGCCGCCACCCCCTCCCGGAGATACCGGCCCTGCTCGCCGCGCCCGCGCTGCCCGGCAAGACCAACCTGCTGCTCCGCTGGACCGGCGCGGACGGGGCGGACGCCCGCTACCTGCCGCTGCCGAACCCGCTGCGCGCGGGCGACGCCGGCTGACGGGGGCCTTTTCCGGGCCGGGAGCGGGCTGTCGCGATCGCATAACCTGGGTGGATGCTGACCGAGGTCACCGCAACCCGCTACATCGAGCCCCTGCGCTCCGGCGGCTCCGTACCCGCCGTCGTCGAGGCCGACGACCTGGGGACCTACGTCGTGAAGTTCACCGGCTCCGCGCAGGGCCGTAAAGCGCTTGTCGCCGAGGTGATCGTCGGCGAGCTGGCCCGTGCCCTGGGCCTGCGCTTCCCCGAACTGGTCCTGGTGCACTTCGACCCCGCCGTGGCCGCAGGCGAGCCGCACCAGGAGGTCCGCGACCTGCACGACGCCAGCGCGGGCGTCAACCTGGGCATGGACTACCTGCCGGGCGCCCGGGACCTCACCCCCGAGGTCGCCCGGCACTTCCCCGTGGACCCGCTGGAGGCGGGGCGGATCATCTGGCTGGACGCGCTCACGGCCAACGTGGACCGCACCGTCCACAGCTCCAACCTCATGGTCTGGCCCACCTTCGGCACCGCGCCGCCCCGGCTGTGGCTCATCGACCACGGCGCCGCCCTCGTGTTCCACCACCGGTGGGACACCACGAACCCCGGTCGGACGTACGACTTCCGTCACCACGCGCTCGGCCAGTACGGCCCCGACGTGCGTGCCGCCGACGCCGAGCTGGCGCCCAAGGTCACCGAGGAGCTCCTGCGCGGCATCCTCGCCGAGGTGCCCGACGCCTGGCTCGCCGACGACCCGGCCTTCGCCGGCCCGGAAGCGGCCCGCGCCGCCTACGTCGACCACCTGCTGGCGCGCCTCCGGCTCTCCGCCGAGTGGCTGCCCACCGACTTCCCCGACCGCGCGGAACTCGCCGCCGAGGAGACCGCCCGCGCCGAGCGGTCCCAGCGGGGGCGCCCGGACTGGCTCAAGCGCGTCCCCGACCTGCACGGGCGCCCGGCGGCGGAACAGGACTGGTCGGCACACCTGGGATGAAGGGAACTGCGTGAGTCACCGAGTCGAGATCGAGTACTGCACCCAGTGCCGCTGGCTGCCCCGCGCGGCCTGGCTCGCGCAGGAGCTGCTCACCACCTTCGAGACCGAGCTGGAGACCCTCGCGCTCAAGCCCGGCACCGGTGGCGTCTTCGTCGTACGGGTGGACGGCGAGCCGGTCTGGGACCGCCGTGAGCAGGGCTTCCCCGAGCCCACGGCGGTCAAGCGGCTGGTACGCGACCGGGTCGCGCCGGAGCGGTCCCTCGGGCACTCCGAAAAGCTGGGGCACTCCGAGAAGTGAGCGCGCTCACCCGGTAAGGCGGCGGTAGGCCGGAAGCGTCAGGAAGTCGGCGTACTCCTCGTCCAGGGCCACCGTCAGCAGCAGGTCGTGCGCCTCCTGCCAGTGCCCAGCCGCGAACGCCTCGTCGCCGATCTCCGCCCGCACCGCCTCCAGCTCGGCCGCCGCCAGCCGGCGGGCCAGCTCGGGGGTGGCACGCTCGCCGTTCTCGAACTCGACGCCCGCGTGGATCCACTGCCAGATCTGCGAGCGGGAGATCTCGGCGGTGGCCGCGTCCTCCATCAGGTTGAAGATGGCCACCGCGCCGAGGCCGCGCAGCCACGCCTCGATGTAACGGATGCCGACCTGCACCGCGTTGACCAGCCCGGCGTAGGTCGGCTTCGCGTCCAGAGAGGCGATGTCGATGAGGTCGGCGGCCTTCACCTGGACGTCCTCGCGCAGCCGGTCCTTCTGGTGCGGGCGGTCGCCGAGCACCTTGTCGAAGGACTCCATGGCGATCGGCACCAGGTCCGGGTGGGCCACCCAGGAGCCGTCGAAGCCGTCGGCCGCCTCACGGTCCTTGTCCGCCCGCACCTTCTCGAACGCCACCTTGTTGACCTCGGCGTCCTTGCGGGACGGGATGAACGCCGCCATCCCGCCGATCGCGTGCGCGCCCCGCTTGTGGCAGGTGCGGACGAGGAGTTCGGTGTACGCGCGCATGAACGGCGCCGTCATCGTGACCAGGTTGCGGTCCGGCAGCACGAACTCCGGCCCGCCGTCACGGAAGTTCTTCACGATGGAGAACAGGTAGTCCCAGCGGCCCGCGTTCAGCCCGGAGGCGTGGTCGCGCAGTTCGTAGAGGATCTCCTCCATCTCGTACGCGGCCGTGATCGTCTCGATGAGTACGGTGGCGCGTACGGAGCCCTGAGGGATGCCGAGATGGTCCTGCGCGAAGACGAACACGTCGTTCCACAGCCGGGCTTCGAGGTGGGACTCGGTCTTCGGCAGGTAGAAGTACGGGCCCTTGCCCAGCTCCAGCAGGCGGGCGGCGTTGTGGAAGAAGTACAGACCGAAGTCCACCAGGGCGCCCGGCACCGGCTCCCCGTCGGCCCCCTTCAGGTGCCGCTCGTCCAGATGCCAGCCCCGCGGCCGCATCACGACCGTCGCCAGCTCCTCCTGCGGGCGCAGTGCGTACGGCTTGCCGGTGCGGGCGTCGGTGAAGTCGACGCGCCCGGCGTAGGCGTCCGTCAGGTTGAGCTGGCCCAGGATCACGTTCTCCCAGGTGGGGGAGGAGGCGTCCTCGAAGTCGGCGAGCCAGACCCGGGCGCCGGAGTTGAGCGCGTTGACCGTCATCTTGCGGTCGGCCGGGCCGGTGATCTCCACCCGGCGGTCCTGCAGCGCGGGCGGGGCGGGGGCCACCCGCCAGGAGTCGTCGGCGCGGATGTCCGCCGTGCCGGGCAGGAAGTCCAGCGTGCCGGTGCGGGCGATCTCGGCGCGGCGCTCGGCCCGGCGGGCCAGGAGCTCGTCGCGGCGCGGGGTGAACCGGCGGTGCAGCTCCGCGAGGAAGTCCAGCGCCGGTCCGGTGAGGACCTCCTCCTGCCGGGGGAGCGGCTCGGCGTCGACGACGACCGGCGGGGACGCGGGTGCGGACATGAGCGGTCACTCCTCCGTGGCGGGCTGGTCGGACTGGGCAGCGTAATTTCCTGATCGCCGAACCTCAATGGGCCCCGCCGGGGCGCAGCCTGCCGAGGTCGGCGGCGGTGTCGATGTCGTACGGGTCGGCCACGTCCCCGCACTCGACGAGGCGGATCTCGGCGGAGTGCCGCTTCAGGTAGGCGCGGGCGCCCTGATCGCCCCGGGCGGCCTCGACCACCCCCGGCCAGTGGGCGGCGCCGAGGAGCACCGGGTGGCCGCGCCTGCCGTCGTACGCCGCCGACACGAGGGAGGTCTCCTCAGTGAAGCCTTCCAGCACCCGCGCGTACGCCTCGCGTCCGATACCCGGCTGATCGACGAGGCTCACGAGAGCGGCGCGCGCGTCCGTCCCGGCGAGAGAGCGAAGCCCGGCCCGCAGCGACGATCCCATCCCCTCGCCCCAGCCGGGGCTGTCCACGAGCACACATCCGCTGAACTCGGCTTCTGCGCGCACCTCTTCGGCCCCCGCCCCGAGCACCACATGCACCCGGCCGCACCCGGCCTCCCACAGAGCACGCGCCGCCCGCTCGACGAGCAGCACCCCGTCATGCCGCAGCAGAGCTTTCGGCCGCCCACCGAGCCTCCGCCCACCTCCGGCGGCGAGCAGGAGCCCGGCGACTTGAGGGTGACGGGGGGCTTCGTCGGGTGTCATGGGACCAGGATGCCGGGATGTGGGCAGGTGCGGGGGTATCTGGCGACCCTCGGCGTCCGTCGACCCGCCCCTATGGCGTGCGGCGACACCGCCGATCGGAGCCCCTGAACACCCCCTCGTCCGCTAAGGCACCGCGGCCCCGGCGGCTGGCACCCTTGACTCGTGGTGGAGCAGCCCGCGAGACTCCTTCAACAGAACGTTGAAGTCCGTTACATGGGTGTTAATACCGTTTCCCGGGTGTGAACGGCGGAGAGGGGTTCGGGTGTCCGAGGGCGTCGAGCTGGCGCTGCGGTCCAGGCGGGTCGTCACCCCGGAGGGGGTGCGGCCCGCGACGGTGACCGTCGCCGACGGGACGATCACGGGCGTGCTGCCGTACGAGGCGGGGGTCCCGGCCGTCGAGCTGGGGGACGACGCGCTGCTGCCCGGTCTGGTCGACACGCACGTGCACGTCAACGACCCCGGGCGGGCCGAGTGGGAGGGGTTCTGGACGGCGACCCGGGCCGCGGCGGCCGGAGGGATCACCACCCTCGTCGACATGCCGCTGAACTCCCTGCCGCCGACCACCACGGTGGACCATCTGCGGATCAAGAAGGAGGCGGCGCAGGGCCGGACCCACGTCGACGTCGGCTTCTGGGGCGGCGCGCTGCCCGGCAACGTCAAGGCTCTGCGCCCGCTGCACGAGGCCGGGGTGTTCGGCTTCAAGGCGTTCCTCTCGCCGTCCGGCGTAGACGAGTTCCCGCATCTGGACCAGGCCCGACTGGGCGCCTCCCTGGGCGAGATCGCCGAGTTCGACGGGCTGCTGATCGTGCACGCCGAGGACCCGGCCCACCTCGCGGAAGCCCCCGCCGGCCCGGCGTACGCGGGCTTCCTCGCCTCCCGCCCGCACGCGGCCGAGACCGGTGCCATCGCCCAACTTCTCCAGCAGGCGCGCAGGTTGAACGCCCGCGTCCACATCCTGCACCTCTCCTCCGCCGCCGCCCTCCCGCTCGTCGCCGCAGCCCGCGCCGACGGAGTCCGCGTGACCGTGGAGACCTGTCCGCACTACCTCACCCTGAGCGCCGAGGAAGTCCCAGACGGAGCCAGCGAGTTCAAGTGCTGCCCGCCCATCCGTGAGGCCGCCAACCGGGACCTGCTCTGGCAGGCGCTCGCGGACGGCACCATCGACTGCGTCGTCACCGACCACTCGCCCTCCACCGCCGACCTCAAGACGCCGGACTTCGCGACCGCCTGGGGAGGCATCTCCGGCCTCCAGCTCAGCCTCCCCGCGATCTGGACCGAGGCGCGCGCACGCGGGCACCGGCTCACCGACGTGGTGCGCTGGATGTCCGCCCGCACCGCCGCCCTCGCCGGCCTCGACCGCAAGGGCGCCGTCGCACCGGGCCGCGACGCCGACTTCACCGTCCTCGCCCCGGAGGACACCTTCACCGTCGACCCGGCCCGCCTCCACCACCGCAACCCGGTCACCGCCTACGCCGGCAGGACCCTGCACGGCGTGGTGAAGTCCACCTGGCTGCGTGGCCGACGGATCTACGACGAGGGCGCGTTCACCGAGCCGAGGGGCCGTCTGCTCACCCGTGACGGCTGACCCCCGTACCCCTCCCCGGAAGGAACCCCGATCACCGTGACGGCGCAGCAACCCTCCACCCCGCCCCGCTTCACCGGCGACGCGGCTCCCTACGGCGGTGGCGACCCCTACGCGGACTACCGCACCGCCGACTTCCCCTTCACCCACCACCCCGACCTCGCCGACCGGCGCCTGGGGGCGGGGGTGATCGCCGCTAACGACGAGTTCTTCGCCGAGCGGGAGAACCTGCTGCTGCCGCAGCGCGCCGAGTTCGAGCCCGGCCGCTTCGGCCACAAGGGCAAGATCATGGACGGCTGGGAGACCCGGCGCCGTCGCGGCCCGAGCGCCGAGGACCCCTGGCCGGGCGCCGGCGACCACGACTGGGCGCTGATCCGCCTCGGCACGCCCGGGGTGATCCGGGGGATCGTCGTCGACACCGCGCACTTCCGGGGCAACCACCCGCAGGCCGTGTCCGTCGAGGCCACGGCGGCCCCCGGCAACCCGTCACCCGAGGACCTGCTCGGCGACGACGTGAAGTGGACGACGCTCGTCCCGGTCACCCCGGTCGGCGGCCACGCGGCCAACGGCTTCCTCGTCTCCGCGCCCCAGCGCTTCACCCACCTCCGTCTCAACCAGCATCCGGACGGCGGTGTCGCCCGCCTGCGCGCGTACGGCGACATCGTCCCGGACCCGGAGTGGCTGGGCACGCTCGGCACCTTCGACGTGGCCGCGCTGGAGAACGGCGGCCGGGCCGAGGACGCCTCCGACCGCTTCTACTCCCCGGCCGCCAACACCGTCCGGCCGGGCCGCTCCCAGCGGATGGACGACGGCTGGGAGACCCGGCGCCGCCGGGACCGGGGCCACGACTGGATCACGTACCGGCTGACCGAACAGGCGCTGGTGCGCGCGGTGGAGATCGACACGGCGTATCTGAAGGGGAACAGCGCGGGCTGGGCGGCGGTGTCGGTGCGGGACGGCGAGAGCGGGGAGTGGACCGAGGTCCTGCCGCGCACCCGGCTCCAGCCGGACACCAACCACCGCTTCCCGCTCCCGGCGCCGGCCGTCGGCACGTACGCGCGCGTGGACATTCATCCGGACGGGGGGATCTCCCGGCTGCGCCTCTTCGGCTCTCTCACCGACGCGGGGGCGAGCCGCCTTGCCGCACGGTTCCGGGAACTGGACGGCTGAAGCGGGCCGGGGACCGATGAGTCGCGGTCCCGCGCGGGGTCTGCATCGTCGACAGCAGGACCCGGCACCGGAAGAAGGCACCTCATGGGCAAGCTCGTCTCCACCGTCTTCGTCTCCCTCGACGGCGTCTACCAGGCCCCCGGCGGCCCCGAGGAGGACACCAGCGGCGGCTTCGGCCAGGGTGGCTGGACCTTCCCCTACGCCGACGAGGGCTTCGGCGGCTTCGTCGACGAGAGCTTCGGCCGGGCCGGCGCCTTCCTCCTCGGCCGCCACACCTACGGCATCTTCGCGGGCTACTGGCCCAAGGTGACCGACCCCGGCAACCCGGTCGCGGCCAAGCTGAACGCGCTGCCGAAGTACGTCGTCTCCGCGACCGTCGAGCACCCCGGGTGGGCCGGGACGACCGTGCTCCGCGGCGACCTCGACAAGGAGGTCCGGGCACTGAAGGAGCGCACCGAGGGCGAGGTCCAGATCCACGGCAGCGGGGCGCTGGTCCGTTCGCTGGTGAACCTCGGTCTGATCGACACCCTGCACCTGCTGACCTTCCCCGTCGTGCTCGGCGAGGGGCGCCGGCTGTTCGTGGAGGGCGCCGTCCCCACCCGCTTCCGGCACGCGGGCGGCACGGTCACCGGCAAGGGCGTCTCCATCCAGTCCTACGACCTCGACGGCCGCCCCGAGTACGGGTCCTTCTGAGCAATCCGACCACGCGCCGACGGGGGCCCGAACGGTTCCTGCCGGCGCGGGTGAACTCCGCGACAACTCATCGGACCTGCCGGGAAACTCCACATCTCCCTCATTGACATGAACGCGTCTACGCGCGTCATCATGAACCCATGAGATTCCCCCCACGCACCACTCGCATCGGCGCTGCGGCGGCCCTCCTCTCCGCCCTCCTCGTCGGCGGCACCGTCTCCGCCACCACCGCGGACGCGGCCACCGCCTCGGTCGGCAGCATCTGCTACGGCGCCCTGCCGTCGCAGGCGCACGACACCCTCGACCTCATCGCCCAGGGCGGCCCGTACCCGTACTCCCAGGACGGCGTCGTCTTCCAGAACCGTGAGGGCGTCCTCCCCGGCCAGTCCTCGGGGTACTACCACGAGTACACGGTCATCACCCCCGGCGATTCCACCCGCGGCGCCCGCCGCATCGTCACCGGGCAGCAGACCCAGGAGGACTACTACACCTCCGACCACTACGCCACGTTCGACCTCGTCGACTACGGCTGCTGACCACGCCGTTCACCCCCGTCCCGCGACTCCTCCCCCCACGTCGGGGTCGCGGGGCGGGGCCGTGTCCGGGACGGCTCAGACGTGGGAGGACCGCACCCGGTCCGGAACCTCCGCCAGCGCCACCGCTCTCCGCTCGCGCCGCGAGATCTCGCACGCCTCCGCGATGCGCAGGGCCTGCAGGGCCTGCCACCCGTCGCAGGGGTTGGCGTGTTCGCCGCGGACCACGTCGACGAAGGTGCAGAGTTCCGCCCCGTAGGCGGTGCCGAAGCGTTCGAGGAAACCGGGCCAGGGCCGGTCGGCCGGGGGAGGGCCCGTGGGTTCGGTGGAGGCGATCGGGGTGCGGTCGTCCAGCCCCACCACCACCGTGTCGAGTTCGCCGGACAGCTCCATGCGGACGTCGTAACCGGCTCCGTTGAGCCGGGTCGCGGTGGCCGTGGCGAGGGTGCCGTCGTCCAGGGTGAGCAGGGCCGCGCCGGTGTCGACGTCGCCGGCCTCGCGGAACATCGGTGGACCGGCGTCGGAACCGGTGGCGTACACGTCCACGACCTCGCGGCCGGTGACCCAGCGCAGGATGTCGAAGTCGTGGATCAGGGTGTCCCTGAACAGGCCGCCCGACAGGGGCAGCCACTCACGCGGGGGCGGGGACTGGTCGGAAGTCAGGGCGCGCACGGTGTGCAGCCGGCCGAGCCGGCCCGAGCGCACCGCCTCCCGGGCGCCGGCGTACCCCGCGTCGAAGCGCCGCTGGAACCCCATCTGGAGCACGGTCCCCGCCGCCGCGACCTCGGCGAGGGCGTGCAGCGTACCGGGCAGGTCGAGCGCTATCGGCTTCTCGCAGAACACCGGCAGCCCCGATCGTGCCGCGCGGCCGATCAGCTCCGCGTGCGCCGCCGTCGCGGTGGTGATCACCACCGCGTCCACACCCCACTGGAAGACCTCGTCCACGCCGGGCGCCGCCGTCTCGCCGAGCCGGTGCGCGAGCTCCTGCGCCCGTAACGGATCGGAGTCCGTCAGGATCAGCGATCCGACCTCCCGGTGGCGGCTCAGCGTGTTGGCGTGGATGGCCCCGATGCGGCCCGTCCCGATGACCCCGATGCGCATGAGGACACATTGAGGGGCAACAACGTGCACCTGTCAATCGGAATGTCAGGACAACCTGACTTCACGACTTCCCGTCATCCGGGCACCGGACTACCCTCGAGCCCGTGCCGAAACCAGATGTGGACCCGACCGCGCCGCTCGGTCTCCGCGTGGACCGAAGTTCCCCGGTGCCTTTGTACTTCCAGCTCGCCCAGCAGTTGGAAGCCGCCATCGAGCGCGGCGCCCTCCCCCCCGGCAGTCTGCTCGGCAACGAGATCGAGCTGGCCGCGCGGCTCGGACTCTCCCGGCCCACCGTCCGCCAGGCCATCCAGTCCCTCGTCGACAAGGGGCTGCTGGTGCGCCGCCGGGGAGTGGGCACCCAGGTCGTGCACAGCCAGGTCAAGCGCCCGCTGGAACTGAGCAGCCTCTACGACGACCTGGAGGCGTCCGGACAGCGGCCCGCCACCAAGGTCCTGGTCAACACCGTCGTCCCCGCCGGTGCCGAGATCGCCGCCGCGCTCGGCCTCACCGAGGGCCACGACGTGCACCGCGTCGAGCGGCTGCGGCTGGCGCACGGCGAGCCGATGGCCTACCTGGTCAACCACCTGCCGCTCGGCCTGCTGGACCTCGACACCGCCCGGCTGGAGGCCACCGGCCTGTACCGGCTGATGCGTGCGGCCGGCATCACCCTGCACAGCGCCCGCCAGTCCATCGGCGCCCGCGGCGCCACCTCCGCCGAGGCCGACCGGCTCGCCGAGACCGAGGGCGCCCCGCTGCTCACCATGAAGCGCGTCACGTTCGACGACACCGGCCGCGCGGTCGAGCAGGGCGACCACACCTACCGCCCGGCCCGGTACTCCTTCGAATTCCAGCTCCTCGTACGTCCCTGAGACGCCCGTGACCGCGTCACGTTGTCCGGACAAACGACCAGCCAGGTGTGCCCCGGCACGGAAACGGGTCCTCCACGTGTTCGATACTGAAGTGTTTGCGTCAGAACACGGCATGAAGGGGCAAGGCCTCGTGGCACGGTTTCAGAACCGGGTGGGCATGACGGTGGCAGGAGCGTTCGCTCTGCTCGCCTGCGTCTCGCTGACCGCCTGCAGCAGCACCGGCGGCAAGAAGGCCGAGGACGCCCGCAAGGCCGCCACGGCCCAGGGCAGGGCAGCGGTGACCACCCCCCGCTGGACCATCGCGATGATCACCCACTCCGGAGACGGTGACACCTTCTGGGACATCGTGCAGAGCGGTGCCAAGCAGGCGGCGGTCAAGGACAACATCAACTTCCTGTACTCGCACGACGACGAGGCCCAGCAGCAGGCGCAGCTCGTGGACGCGGCGATCGACAAGAAGGTCGACGGGATCATCGTCAGCCTGGCCAAGCCCGACGCCCTCAAGGCGGCCGTGGCCCGCGCCCGCAAGGCCGGCATCCCGGTGGTCACGGTCAACTCCGGCTCGGCGCAGTCCAAGGCGTTCGGCGCGCTCAGCCACATCGGCCAGGACGAGACCATCGCCGGTGAGGCCGTCGGCGAGGAACTGAACAAGCGCGGACGCAAGAACGCCCTGTGCGTCCTGCACGAGCAGGGCAACGTCGGCCACGAGCAGCGTTGCGACGGTGTGCAGAAGACCTTCCACGGCAAGGTCCGCAAGCTCTACGTCAACGGCACCAACATGCCCGACGTCCAGTCCGCCGTCGGCGCCAAGCTCCAGGCCGACCGGGACGTGGACGCCGTCGTCACCCTCGGCGCACCCTACGCCGACACCGTGGTGAAGGCCAGGGAGGACGCCGGCAGCAAGGCCGAGGTCGACACCTTCGACCTGAACGCCAGGGTCGCCGCCGAGCTGAGGGACGGCACCCTCGGCTTCGCCGTCGACCAGCAGCCCTACCTCCAGGGCTACGAGGCGGTCGACCTGCTGTGGCTGTACAAGTACAACGGCGACGTCCTCGGCGGCGGAAAGCCCGTCCTGACCGGCCCCCAGATCATCACCAAGGACCAGGCGGGGGCGCTCGCGGCGTACACCGATCGGGGCACCCGATGAGCACATCCACCGACACCCGGCCCACTCCGGGCCCGGCGCCGGGCGGCGAGCCCTCCCGCGACGAGCGGCTGCTGCGCACCTCCCCGCTGCGGGGGCTCCTGTCCCGGCCGGAACTCGGCTCGGTCGTGGGCGCTCTCGCGGTCCTGGTCTTCTTCGCGGTCGCCGCCGACGGCTTCCTGCGCCCCTCCAGCATCAGCACCGTGCTGTACGCCTCCTCGACCATCGGCATCATGGCCGTACCCGTGGCCCTGCTGATGATCGGCGGCGAGTTCGATCTCAGCGCGGGCGTCATGGTCACGTCCTCCGCGCTGATCTCCTCGATGTTCAGCTACCAGATGACGGCGAACATCTGGGTCGGCGCGGGCGTGTCCCTGCTGGTGGCACTGGCGATCGGTGCCTTCAACGGCTTCATGCTCACCCGCACCAAGCTGCCCAGCTTCATCGTCACGCTGGGCACCTTCCTGATGCTCACCGGCATGAACCTGGGCTTCACCAAACTGGTCGACGGCACGGTCTCCACCAAGTCCATCGGTGACATGGAGGGCTTCCCGAGCGCCCACGCCGTGTTCGCCTCCACGCTCAGCCTCGGCGGGGTCGACCTCAAGATCACCGTGTTGTGGTGGTTCGGCCTGGTCGCCCTCGCCTCCTGGGTGCTACTGCGCACCCGCGCCGGCAACTGGATCTTCGCCGTCGGCGGCAACGAGGACGCGGCCCGCGCGGTCGGCGTCCCCGTCGCCAAGACCAAGATCGGCCTCTACATGGGCGTCGCCTTCGGCGCCTGGGTGTCCGGCCAGCACCTGCTGTTCTCCTTCGACACCGTCCAGTCCGGCGAGGGAGTCGGCAACGAGCTGATCTACATCATCGCGGCCGTCATCGGCGGCTGCCTGATCACCGGCGGCTACGGCAGCGCCGTCGGCTCGGCGGTCGGCGCGCTGCTCTTCGGCATGACCAGCAAGGGCATCGTCTTCGCCGAGTGGAACCCGGACTGGTTCAAGTTCTTCCTCGGAGCCATGCTCCTCCTGGCGACCCTGCTCAACACCTGGGTCCGCAAGCGCGCGGAGGCCACGAAATGACCGTCACCGAAGAGCGCGTGCCCCTGGTCGAGCTGACCGACGTCAGCAAGCACTACGGCAACGTCCGTGCCCTGGAGGGGGTCTCCCTCCAGGTGCACGCGGGGGAGATCACCTGCGTCCTCGGCGACAACGGCGCGGGCAAGTCCACCCTGATCAAGACCATCGCGGGACTCCACCAGCACGACGGCGGCACCCTCAGCATCGAGGGCGAGGAGACCCGGCTCGCCTCCCCGCGCGACGCCCTGGACCGGGGCATCGCCACGGTCTACCAGGACCTGGCCGTGGTCTCCCTGATGCCGGTCTGGCGCAACTTCTTCCTCGGCTCCGAGCCCCGCAAGGGCAAGGGCCCCTTCGCGCGCCTGGACACCGACCTCATGCGCCGCACCACCCGCGAGGAACTGCTGCGCATGGGCATCGACCTGCGCGACGTCGACCAGCCCATCGGCACCCTCTCCGGCGGCGAGCGCCAGTGCGTGGCGATCGCGCGTGCCGTGCACTTCGGCGCCAAGGTGCTCGTCCTGGACGAGCCCACCGCGGCACTGGGCGTCAAGCAGTCCGGTGTGGTCCTCAAATATGTGGCCGCGGCACGTGATGCGGGCCTGGGTGTCGTACTGATCACCCACAACCCGCACCACGCGCATCTCGTCGGCGACCGCTTCGTGCTGCTGCGTCGCGGCGCGATGGTGGGCAACCACACACGCGACGAGATCACCCTGGACGAACTGACCAAGCAGATGGCGGGCGGGGCGGACCTGGACGCTCTGCACCACGAGCTGAAGCGCGGCTGACGGGCGCGGAGCCGCGGCGATTCGCGGCTCCGCCCCCGACAGCGCCGCGCCCGGCGTGAGCGTGAGGCACAATCGAGCCCGATGAGCACCTACCGCGACCTCCCCGCCCCCATCGGCTCCCGCCGCGCCCCCGCCCTGCGCACGGTGGGCACCCGGGAGCGCCGCTCCCACCTGACCGCGCCCCGCGTGCCCACGGTCGGGATCGACATCGGCGGCACCAAGGTCATGGCGGGCGTCGTGGACGCCGACGGCAACATCCTGGAGAAGCTCCGCGCGGAGACCCCGGACAAGTCCAAGAGCCCCCAGGTCGTCGAGGACACCATCGCCGAACTCGTGCTGGACCTCTCCGACCGGCACGACGTGCACGCCGTGGGGATCGGCGCGGCGGGCTGGGTCGACGCCGACCGCAACCGCGTGCTGTTCGCGCCCCACCTGTCCTGGCGCAACGAGCCGCTGCGCGACCGCCTCGCCGCCCGGCTGTCCGTGCCCGTCCTGGTGGACAACGACGCCAACACCGCGGCCTGGGCCGAGTGGCGCTTCGGCGCCGGGCGTGGCGAGGACCACCTGGTGATGATCACCCTCGGCACCGGCATCGGCGGCGCCATCCTGGAGGACGGCCAGGTCAAGCGGGGCAAGTTCGGGGTCGCCGGCGAGTTCGGCCACATGCAGGTCGTGCCCGGCGGACACCGGTGCCCCTGCGGCAACCGCGGCTGCTGGGAGCAGTACAGCTCCGGCAACGCCCTGGTCCGCGAGGCGCGGGAGCTGGCCGCCGCCGACTCTCCGGTCGCCTACGGGATCATCGAGCACGTCAAGGGCAGTGTCGGCGACATCACCGGCCCGATGATCACCGAGCTGGCCCGCGAGGGCGACGCCATGTGCATCGAGCTGCTCCAGGACATCGGCCAGTGGCTCGGCGTCGGCATCGCCAACCTCGCCGCCGCCCTCGACCCCTCCTGCTTCGTCATCGGCGGCGGGGTCAGCGCGGCCGACGACCTGCTCATCGGCCCCGCGCGGGACGCCTTCAAACGCCACCTCACCGGCCGCGGCTACCGCCCCGAGGCCCGCATCACCCGCGCCCAGCTCGGCCCCGAGGCCGGCATGGTCGGCGCCGCGGACCTGGCCCGGCTGGTCGCCCGCCGGTTCCGCCGCGCCAAGCGCCGCCGGGTGGAGCGCCACGAACGCTTCGAGCGGTACACCCAGGGCCGCCGGGACCGGGACACCGCATGACCACCTCGCTTCCGCACCAGGCGGCCCCCCCGGCCACGCCGCACCCGGCGGGGGAGGACCCGCGGCACCGCGTCAAGCGCCGCGCCCTCACCCTGCTGATCATCCTGCTGCTCACCGGCGTACCGGCCGGCTACCTGGTGATCTCCGCCAACCAGAGCCGGGACAGCGGCAAGGACAAGGAAGCGAAGTACTCCGCCACCGGCCTCACCCCCGGCTGGCCCTCCAAGGTGCAGCGCCGCCTCTACCAGGTGCCCGTACCGCACCCCGCCGACCGGCTCGCCTACTACGAGACCAACAACTGGAAGACCAGCCGCCTGTACGTGCGGTTCCGCACCAACGCCGCGGGCCTGGACAGCTTCCTCGGCACCCTCGGCATCCGCCGCGACCAGCTGAGGCAGGGCGCCGTCACCATCGGCGCCCGCGACCGCCAGATCTCCGGCTGGGACCTCACCGGCCCCGGCGTCTGGTCCGGCTTCACCCACAAGCAGAAGAACCCGGCTCCCACCCAGGACGTGGTCGTGAACACGGCCGACCCGGTCTTTCCGACGGTCTACGTGGTCAGCCGCACGGTGCCCTGACCTCGCCGGGAAACCCGTTGTCAGACCCCGCCCGTACAGTCGGACACGGTTCATCCGACAGGGACGGGAGGTGACAGGACACATGAGTGACGGCACGGTTACGGCGACGGTTCCCCCGTGGGCCGAGGACACCGTCCCGGCACGCCTCGCCTGCGTGTTCCTGCCCGCGTCCCTCCCGCGCGAGGCCCGCATCGCCTTCTGGGACCCCGAGGGCGGGCCCCTCCCGGACGCCACCGACGAGCTGACCGTCGTACGGCCGCACGGCGCGGGCGTACGGCGCCGTCAGGTGCCCGCGCTCACCCTGCCCCTCGCCGACGTCCTGCCGCTGCTGGTCCGCGCCCGGCACGACCCGGCCGCGCACCCCGCCACCGCCTGCTGGGGGGCCGCCGCACTGCACGCGCTGCGCCTGACCGCGCGGGGACGGCTGCTGCCCGGGCTCACCCCGGGCGGACACGACGCCTGGCGTGCCGGGCCACTGGAGCCCGGTGACATCGCGCACCTGCGCGCGGTGGCCGCCGCGATGCCGCCGGAGGGCCACGCCGTGCCGCTGCCCTGCGCCGGACCGCTGACCCTGCCCGAGCCCGAGGCCCTGGTCCGCGCCTTCCTGGACGCCGTCGCGGACACCCTGCCCCGCACCCCCGCCGCCCCGTACACCGACGGACGCCCCTTCGCCGCCCGTGAGCCCCAGCCCCTGCCCGGCGCCCAAAACTGGGCCGCCGAGGTGGCCGCGGGCATGGACGCGGGCGTACGCGTCTCGCTGCGCCTGGACCTGTCCGGGTACAGCGTCTTCGACACCGGTGACGACGAGCGGACGCGGGCGGCCGGTGCCGCCGTCGTCCAGGTCCACAGCCTGGCCGACCCCACCCTGGTCGCCGACGCGGCGGCCGTGTGGGCCGGGGAGGCGGACGCCTTCGGGCCCCGCGCGCGCGTGGACGCCGCCCTCGCCGTCCGGCGCGCCGCGCGGGTGTGGGCGCCGCTGGACCGGCTCGCCGAACAGGACGTGCCCGACGTGCTCGCCCTGTCCGAGGAGGAGGTCACCGACCTGCTCGGCGTCGCCGCGAGCCGGCTCGCCGCCGCCGGGGTCGCCGTGCACTGGCCCCGCGACCTGGCGAGCGACCTCGCCGCCACCGCCGAGATCCGCACCGCCCCCGGCTCGGCGACCGACGGGACCGGGTTCTTCGAGAGCGGGGAACTGCTCGGCTTCCGCTGGCAGCTGGCGCTCGGCGACGACCCGCTCACCGAGGCCGAGATGGACGCCCTCGCCGAGGCCCACCGCCCTGTCGTCCGGCTCCGGGACCGCTGGGTCCTGGTCGACCCCGCCCTGGTGCGCAAGGCCCGCAAACGCGAGCTGGGGCTGCTCGACCCGGTCGACGCGCTCGCCGTCGCCCTCACCGGCACCGCCGAGGTGGACGGCGAGACCGTGGAGGCCGTACCGACCGGCGCCCTCGCGGCGCTGCGCGACCGGCTCACGGCGGGCATCGCCCCGGCCGAGCCGCCCGCCGGGCTCGACGCGACCCTGCGCGACTACCAGTTGCGCGGCCTCGCCTGGCTCGACCTGATGACCTCACTCGGGCTCGGCGGCTGCCTCGCCGACGACATGGGACTCGGGAAGACGATCACCCTCATCGCCCTGCACCTCAAGCGCGCCCGCCCCGAGCCGACCCTGGTGGTCTGCCCCGCCTCCCTGCTGGGCAACTGGCAGCGCGAGATCAACCGCTTCGCGCCCGGTGTCCCCGTCCGCCGCTTCCACGGCGCCGACCGCAGCCTCGACGGCCTCACCGGGGGCTTCGTCCTCACCACCTACGGCACCATGCGCTCCGCCGCCGAGCAGCTCGCCGGGCAGCCCTGGGGCATGGTCGTCGCGGACGAGGCCCAGCACGTGAAGAACCCGTACTCCGCCACCGCGAAGGCGCTGCGCACGATCAGGACCCCCGCGCGTGTGGCGCTCACCGGCACCCCGGTGGAGAACAACCTCTCCGAGCTGTGGGCCCTGCTCGACTGGACCACGCCCGGCCTGCTCGGCCCCCTGAAGTCCTTCCGTGCCCGGCACGCGCGGGCAGTGGAGAACGGCGAGGACGCCGAGGCGGTGGAGCGGCTGGCGCGCCTCGTGCGGCCGTTCATGCTGCGCCGCAAGAAGTCCGACCCCGGCATCGTGCCCGAACTCCCGCCCAAGACCGAGACCGACCACCCGGTCCCCCTCAGCCGCGAACAGGCCGCGCTGTACGAGGCCGTGGTGCGCGAGTCGATGCTCGCCATCGAGGAGGCGGACGGCATCGCCCGCCGGGGCCTCGTGCTCAAGCTGCTCGGGGCCCTCAAGCAGATCTGCGACCACCCGGCGCTCTACCTCAAGGAGGAGCCCCGCCCCGGCCGGCTCCCCGCGCGCTCCGGCAAGCTCGCCCTGCTGGACGAGCTGCTGGACACCGTCCTCGCCGAGGACGGCTCGGTCCTGGTCTTCACCCAGTACGTCGGCATGGCCCGGCTCATCACCGCCCACCTGGCCGACCGCGCGATCCCCGTCGACCTCCTGCACGGCGGTACTCCGGTGCCCGAGCGGGAGCGGATGGTGGACCGCTTCCAGTCCGGCGGCATCCCGGTCCTGGTGCTCTCCCTCAAGGCCGCGGGCACAGGGCTGAACCTCACCCGCGCGGGACACGTCGTCCACTTCGACCGCTGGTGGAACCCCGCCGTCGAGGAGCAGGCCACCGACCGCGCGTACCGCATCGGGCAGACCCAGCCCGTCCAGGTCCACCGCCTCGTCACCGAGGGCACCGTCGAGGACCGCATCGCCGACATGCTCACCGCCAAGCGCGCCCTGGCCGACGCGGTCCTCGGCTCCGGCGAAGCGGCCCTCACCGAGCTGACCGACCGCGAGCTGACCGACCTCGTGTCTCTGCGGAGGCCGGCGTGAGTGCCGGGGAGCGGACCCCGGCGGAGGAGGCCCGCGAGGCGCTGCGCGCGGCTCGGGCGGGTGCCTCGGGGGAGCCTGCCGAGGCAGGTCCCGGACCGGCCGACGGCCCGGAGCCGGGGGCGGTGTCCGAGGCCCGGCCCGGTGAGGCCGCCCGGGCCGCGCTGCGGGCTGCCGTAGCGGCTCGGCGTGAAGGGGAGGCGGCGCCGGAAGAGGCCGGGGCCGGTCCCGGTGAACCGGCCGCCCCGCCCGCCCCCGAGCCGGCTCCCACCAGCCCCCGCCCCGGCGACGCGGCCCGCGAAGCACTCCGCGCCGCCCGCCGGGAGACCGACCGGACAGAGCGGCGCCCCCGGAGGACCACCCCGAGCCCCGCGCCCGCCGAGGGCCGCTCCGCCCACGCCCAAGCTGCCCGCGACATGAGGAACTTCCTCAGCACCGCCTTCCGCATGCCCGACCTCGCCGACGACCCCGAGGCCGGGGCCCCGCCGCGCACCGGCACCCCGGAACCCGCCACCGAGCACGCCCCCGCCCCGCCCGCGCCCGCCACCACCCCGTCCCGCACCCCCGGCCAAGCCGCCCCCGCCCACCACCCCTCCTCCATGGCCACCCCCCACCGGGACAACGAACTCCGCCGCACCTTCCCTCCGTTCGCCCCCCGCCCCGAGCCGCGGGAGTTCGCCACCACCTGGTGGGGCCAGGCATGGGTCGACGCCCTGGAGAACACCGCGCTGGACGCCCGCCGGCTGGCCCGTGGACGCGGTTACGCGGACGCCGGCCATGTGGACGCGATCACCCTGACACCGGGACTGGTGCTGGCGTACGTGCGGGGAAGCCGCCCGCGCCCGTACCGGGTGCAGTTGCGGCTGCGGAGGCTGGGCGAGGAGGACTGGGAGCGCCTGCTGGAGGCGGCGGTGGACAGCCCGGCCGACATCGCCGCGCTGCTCGACAAGGAGCTGCCGCACACGCTGGCCGACCGGGGGGTGCCGCTGCTGCCCGGCCCCGGCGACCTGATCCCGCAGTGCAGCTGTCCCGACTCCGGCCGTCCCTGCAAGCACGCGGCCGCGCTCTGCTACCAGACGGCCCGCCTGCTGGACGCCGATCCGTTCGTCCTGCTCCTGCTGCGGGGCCGGGGCGAGCGGGAACTGCTGGACACGCTCTCCCGGCGCAGCGCCGCGAGCGCGGCCCGTGCCGCACGGGAGCGGGGCCCGGCCGCGCTGCCCGGCGTGCGCGCGTCCGAGGCGCTCGCCGGACGCCCCCTGCCCCCGCTCCCGGCCCCGCTGCCCTCGCCGGCGCACCCCGAGGCGCCCCCCGCGTACCCGGCGGCGCCGGGCGGTCCCGACCCGTTCGCGCTGGACCAGTTGGCCACCGAAGCCGCCGCCCGCGCGCACGCGCTGCTCACCACCGGCCGCGACCCGGTGGGCGGGCTGACGCTGTGGCAGGACGCGGTGCGCCTGGCCGCCTCCCGCCCCGGCTCCGGCCTGACCGCCGCCACCCGCGGCCTCTACGCCAAGCTGGCCGCCGCCGCGGACCGCACCCCCGCCGAGCTGGCCCGCGCTGTCGCCGCGTGGCGGCAGGGCGGCCTCGCGGGGCTCACCGTGCTGGAGGAGTCCTGGGACCCGCCGGCCGGCCGCTTCGACCGGGCCCGCCCGCTGCTGCTCGCCGCCGGCCTGCCCGCCTTCCGCCCCTGGCGCAACCAGCTCACCCACCCGGCGGGCCACGTCCAACTCCGCCTGGGCCAGGACGGCCTGTGGTACGCGTACGAGTCGGAGCCCGGCCACGACGACTGGTGGCCGCGCGGCGCACCCGGCCTCGACCCGGTCTCCGCCCTCACCACCTTGGACATACCGGCCGCCCCCTGAGCGCGGCGCGCCCGCCGCACGACCGCCGTGAAGACCGTGTGAGAGTTCGCCGCGCTTTCCGGGGAGCCCCCCGCCACGCACCGGGCCCCCCGGCCCGAGGGGGCCGTCCGGGCGGTTAGCGTGGTCCGGTGAGTGAGAAGACGACCCCCGCCCTTCAGTACCGGTTCGACGGCCCGGAAGACGCCCCCGTGCTCATCCTGGGCCCCTCCCTGGGCACCACCTGGCACATGTTCGACCGCCAGGTGCCGGAACTGGCCAAGCAGTGGCGGGTCCTGCGCTTCGATCTGCCGGGCCACGGCGGCGCCCCCGCCCACCCGGCCGGCTCCGTCGCGGAGCTGGCCACGCGCCTGCTGACCACCCTGGACGGCCTCGGCGTGCAGCGCTTCGGCTACGCGGGCTGCGCCCTCGGCGGGGCCGTCGGCATCGAGCTGGCCCTGCGCCACCCCGAGCGGCTCGCCTCGCTCGCCCTGGTCGCCGCGTCGCCGCGGTTCGGCACGCCGGACGAGTTCCGTCAGCGCGGCGTGATCGTACGCACGAACGGGCTCGACCCGATCGCGCGAAGCGCGCCGGACCGCTGGTTCACCGGGGGCTTCGCCGCCGCGCAGCCCGCGATCACCGAGTGGGCGGTGCAGATGGTCCGCACCACCGACCCCGGCTGCTACATCGCCGCCTGCGAGGCGCTCGCCGCCTTCGACGTACGCGCGGAGCTGGGCCGTATCGGGGTGCCCACGCTGGTGCTGGTCGGCTCGGAGGACCAGGTCACCGGTCCCGCCGAGGCCCGCACGCTGGTCGCCGGCATCCGCGACGCCCGGCTCGCGGTCGTGCCCGGCGCCTCCCACCTGGTACCCGTCGAGCAGCCCGCCGCCGTCACCGACCTGCTGGTCCGCCACTTCTCCACCGCCTGGCAGCAGCCCTTCGACACCGGCCAGACCGCCCTCCCGGCCGCCGCCGCGCCCGTCAAGGCGCCGGCCGGCCCCGCGCCGGTCGCCATGCCCACCCCGGCCCCCGTCCCCGCCCCCGCCGCGCCGCCGCGCGGCGGGCCGGTCGCCGAGATCGCGGCCGCCGCCGAGCCGTCGCAGCCGGTCGCCCCGCCGGAACGGTACGAGACGGGCCTCAAGATCCGCCGCGAGGTGCTGGGCGACGCGCACGTCGAAGGGGTGCTCGCGCGAGCCGACGAGTTCTCCGGCGACTTCGAGGAACTGGTCACCCGCTACGCCTGGGGCGAGGTCTGGGACCGGCCGGGCCTGGACCGCAAGTCCCGCAGCTGTGTCACGCTCACCGCGCTGGTCGCGGGCGGGCACCTGGAGGACCTGGCCGTCCACACCCGCGCGGCACTCCGCAACGGGCTCACCCCGCAGGAGATCAAGGAGGTGCTGCTCCAGGCCGCCGTCTACTGTGGTGTCCCGGCGGCGAACAGAGCCTTCCGCGTGGCCCGGCAGGTCATCCGCGAGGAGACCACGCCCGCCGAGTGAGGCCCCCGGCCGTCCGAGGCGGCACGATGGAGACGGAGAGCGGCCCGACGACCAGGACGGGAAGACACATGAGGTTCACCAAGAAGTCCCACGCCTGCGTCCGCCTGGAGAAGGACGGCCGGACGCTCGTCATCGACCCCGGCAACTTCAGCGAGCCGGACGCGGCGGCCGGCGCCGACGCCGTCCTCGTCACCCACGAGCACCCGGACCACTTCGACGAGGGCCGGCTGCGCGCCGCGCTGGAGGCGAACCCGGAGGCCGGGATCTGGACCCTCGAGTCGGTCGCCGGCCGGCTCACGGCCGCCTTCCCCGGCCGGGTGCACACCGTCGGCCACGGCGACACCTTCACCGCCGCTGGCTTCGACGTGCAGGTCCACGGCGAGCTGCACGCCGTGATCCACCCGGACATCCCCCGTGTCACCAACGTCGGCTTCCTGATCGACGGCGGCAAGGTCTTCCACCCCGGCGACGCCCTCACCGTCCCCGGCCAGGCCGTGGAGACCCTGATGCTCCCGGTGATGGCGCCGTGGAACAAGATCTCCGAGGTGATCGATTACGTTCGCGAGGTCAAGCCCCGCCGGGCCTACGACGTCCACGACGCCCTGCTCACCGACCTGGCCCGCCCGATCTACGACCGCCAGATCGGCGGCCTCGCCGACGCCGAGCACCTGCGCCTGGCGCCGGGGGCCTCCGCCGAGCTGTGAGGCCGGCTGTCACACCCGGCCGGTAGGTTGTGGGACATGCGTATCGCCACCTGGAACGTGAACTCGATCACCGCCCGTCTCCCGAGGCTGCTGGCCTGGCTGGAGAGCAGCGGCACCGACGTGCTCTGCCTCCAGGAGGCCAAGGTCGCCGAGGAGCAGTTCCCGGTCGAAGCCCTGCGCGAGCTGGGCTACGAGTCGGCGGTCCACGCCACCGGCCGGTGGAACGGCGTGGCGGTGCTCTCCCGCGTCGGCCTGGAGGACGTGGCCAAGGGCCTGCCGGGCGACCCCGGCTACGAGGGGGCCCAGGAGCCCCGCGCCGTCGCGGCCACCTGCGGCCCGGTCCGCGTCTGGTCGGTGTACGTGCCCAACGGCCGCGAGGTCGGCCACCCGCACTACGCGTACAAGCTCCAGTGGCTGGACGCCCTGCGGACGGCCGTCGCCGGGGACGCGGCGGGCGGCCGCCCCTTCGCCGTCCTCGGTGACTACAACATCGCCCCGGCCGACGACGACGTGTACGACCGCGCCGCCTTCGAGGGCGCCACCCATGTCACCTCCGCCGAGCGTGCCGCCCTCGCCGCGCTGCGCGAGACCGGCCTGAGCGACGTGGTGCCCCGCCCGCTGAAGTACGACCACCCCTTCACGTACTGGGACTACCGCCAGCTCTGCTTCCCCAAGAACCGGGGCATGCGCATCGACCTGGTCTACGGCAACGGCCCGTTCGCCGGCGCGGTCAAGGACGCCTACGTCGACCGCGAGGAGCGCAAGGGCAAGGGCGCGTCCGATCACGCGCCGGTGGTGGTCGACCTGGACGTCTGATGCCACGCTGGGGTGCATGAACATCCCGTTCCTGGGCCCCCGGCACGGCAAGAGCGGTGACGCGGCGCTCCCGGCCGACCCCGAGGCCATCGCCGCGCTGCTGTCCGAGTGCGAACTGCTGCGCTTCCAGGCGGACCGGGCGGGCGTCCGCCTGGACGACACCCCGGCCTCCCTGGAGGCGCTGGACCAGCTCGTCCCGCTCTGGCGAGACGACCCCGAGACCCTTCCCTGGCTGGGCAACGACGCCGGGCTCTACCTCGGCACCGTGGTCGTGCGCACCGTACCCGGTGCCCTCTGGCGCATCAGGCGGGACGGAGAGCCGGTTCTGCGGCTCGCCTCCGGCCGGGAGTTCGAGGTCAGCGAGCCCGGCCGTCAGTGGGCCGCCAGCGGCCTTCCCGAGCTGTCCCAGCTCTACGCGGAGATCGCCGAACCGTGAGCCCGGCACCTCCCCACGCCGCACAACTGGGGCGTAAATACGGCTAATGCCCCGGGGTGCGTGTCGTCCATACGGTCCGGCACGGTCTGGATAGTTTCGGCCACTACGACTCGGCGAGAGTGAGTAGGGCTGCGGATGGCCGTCGATCCGTTGATCGAACTGCGTGACGTCAACAAACACTTCGGGGAGCTGCATGTCCTTGAGGACATCGACCTGACCGTCGGCAAGGGGGAGGTGGTCGTGGTCATCGGCCCCTCCGGATCGGGGAAGTCGACGCTGTGCCGGGCCATCAACCGGCTGGAGACCATCGAGTCCGGCACCATCACGATCGACGGGCGGCCGCTTCCCGAGGAGGGCCGGGCGCTGGCCAGGCTCCGGGCCGAAGTGGGCATGGTCTTCCAGTCGTTCAACCTCTTCGCCCACAAGACGGTGCTGGAGAACGTCTCCCTCGCGCAGACCAAGGTGCGCGGCCGCAAGAAGGCCGACGCCGACCGCCGCTCGCGTGAACTCCTCGACCGGGTCGGGCTGTCCGCCCACGCCGACAAGTACCCCGCCCAGCTCTCCGGCGGCCAGCAGCAGCGGGTGGCCATCGCCCGCGCCCTCGCCATGGACCCCAAGGCGCTGCTCTTCGACGAGCCCACCTCCGCGCTCGACCCCGAGATGATCAACGAGGTGCTGGACGTCATGCAGCAGCTCGCCCGTGAGGGCATGACCATGATCGTCGTCACCCATGAGATGGGATTCGCCCGCTCCGCCGCCAACCGCGTCGTCTTCATGGCCGACGGCCGGATCGTGGAGGACCGCAGCCCCGAGGAGTTCTTCACCGCCCCCCGCAGCGAGCGGGCCAAGGACTTCCTCTCCAAGATCCTCAAGCACTGACCGGGGGAGTGCGTCCCATGTCCCGCCCCACCCGCGCGCCCCGCGCCATCGCTCTGCTCCTCGCCCCGCTCGCCCTGCTGGCCGCCTGCGGCAAGGACGGCAGCCCGCCCGTCAAGGGCCCCGCCCCCGGCCGGCTCCCGCACTACTCGGTCGACCGGAACTTCAGCCTGCCCGACTCCCCGACCTGGACCCGCGCCAAGAAGCGCGGCCACTTCGTCGTAGGCGCCAAGGAGGACCAGCCCTACCTCGGCGAGAAGGACCCGGCGACCGGCCGGTACTCCGGCTTCGACATCGAGATCGCGAAGATGCTGTCCGCCTCCCTCGGCTTCCCCGGCGACAGCGTCCGCTTCCGCACCATCGCCTCCGCCAACCGCGAGACGGCCCTGCAGAACGGCCAGATCGACTACTACGTCGGCACCTACACCATCAACGCCAACCGCAGGAAGCTGGTGGGATTCGCCGGCCCGTACTACATGGCCGGCCAGTCCCTGCTGGTCCGCAAGGACACCGACGACATCCACGGGCCCCAGGACCTCGACGGCCGACGCGTCTGCTCGGCGGCCGGCTCGACCCCGTACCAGCGCATCAAGGACGACTATCCGAAGGCCGTCCTGGTCGCCTACGACACCTACTCGGTGTGCGTCGACA
The DNA here is from genome assembly GCF_053596035.1 of Streptomyces sp. NPDC001781. Lineage (NCBI taxonomy): Bacteria > Bacillati > Actinomycetota > Actinomycetes > Kitasatosporales > Streptomycetaceae > Streptomyces > Streptomyces sp. NPDC001781. The sequence continues at coordinate 174,897 of NZ_JBSFFI010000009.1, forward strand.
ACCTGCTCACCTACCAGGTCGACGCGGTCACCACCGACGACGCCATCCTGATCGGCTACGCGGCCAAGGCCCCCGGCGAACTCAAGGTCGTCGGCAGGCCGTTCTCCAAGGAGCCCTACGGAATCGGCGTCCCGCGCGACGACAACGCCCTGCGCTTCGCCCTGGACGACGCCCTCGCCGCTCGCGAGAAGAACGGCGACTGGAAGAGGGCGTACGACGCCACGCTGGGCCTGTCCGGCGTGCCCGCGCCGAAGCCACCGCCCATCGACCGCTACCCGGCGAACTGACCGAGGACGCCATGAACGTACTGACAGACAACTTCGCCGTCTACGCGGAAGGGTTCCTCGGCACGGTCGAACTGACCGTCTACGCCTCGCTGCTGGCCCTCGCGCTCGGCTTCCTGATGGCCTCCTTCCGGGTCGCGCCGGTCGCCTCGCTGCGGGTCTTCGGCACGGTGTGGGTGACCGTGCTGCGCAACACCCCGCTCACCCTGCTGTTCTTCGCGGTGCTGCTCGGCCTGCCCCGGTTCGGCCTCGTCCTGCCCTTCCAGGCGTTCGCGGTCCTCGCGCTCGGCTGCTACACCTCCGCGTTCATCTGCGAGGCGCTGCGCTCCGGCATCAACACCGTGCCCAAGGGGCAGGGGGAGGCGGCCCGGAGCCTCGGCATGACCTTCGCGCAGACCCTCGGCGTGATCGTGCTCCCGCAGGCCTTCCGCTCGGTGATCCCGCCCATCGGCTCCAACCTGATCGCGCTGGCCAAGAACTCCGCCATCGCCGGCGCCTTCAGCGTCACCGAACTGCTCGGCACCTACAAGACGCTGAGCGAGCTGGGGTACAACATCATCTGGACCTTCGTCTGGATCGCCGTCGGCTACCTGATCATCACGCTCGCCATCAGCGCCCTGTTCAACCTGCTGGAACGCAAGTGGGGAGTGGCCCGATGACGACCGACACCACCGCGCTCTACGACGTCCCCGGTCCCGCCACCCGGCGGCGGCACGCGCTGTACGCGGTGGTGTCCACCGCCGTACTGCTGGGCCTGGTCGCCTGGGTGCTCTATCTGCTCTTCTCCACCGGCCAGTTCACCGCCACCAAGTGGACGCCCTTCGAGTACAAGGGCATCCAGGAACTCCTGCTGCGCGGCCTCGGCAACACCCTCAAGGCGTTCGTCCTGGCCGCCGTGCTCTCCCTCGCCCTCGGCGGGGTGCTCGCCGCCGGACGCCTCTCCGACCACGCGCCGGTGCGCCGGCTGGCCACCCTCGTGGTCGAGTTCTTCCGCGCGATGCCCGTGCTGGTGATGATCTTCTTCATCTTCGTGGCGCTCAAGGTGCAGCCGCTGCCCGCCCTCGTCGCCGGACTGACCCTCTACAACGGCTCGGTGCTCGCCGAGGTCTTCCGCTCCGGCGTCAACGCGGTCGAACGCGGTCAGCGAGAGGCCGCGTTCGCTCTCGGCATGAGAAAAACCCAGGTCATGTCCTACGTGCTCGTGCCGCAGGCGGTACGCGCCATGTTGCCCGCGATCATCAGCCAGTTGGTGGTCGCGCTGAAGGACACCTCGCTGGGCTTCCTCATCACCTACGAGGAGTTCCTCCACGCCGGGAAGCTCATCGCCTCGAACCTCGACTACGATTTGCCGTTCATCCCCGTGGTGATGGTGATCTCGCCGATCTACATCGGGATGTGCATGCTGCTCTCGTGGTTCGCCGTCTGGGTGTCCCGCCGGGAGCAGCGCAGTCCCAAGACCGAGGCCGTGGCTGTCGCCGCGCCCGGCCCTGGGGCGCCGCTGCCGGGTGGAGAGCCACCCACGGCTCCGAAGCCGTGACGAGGGCGGCGGTTCACACGGGCCAAGCTCGTCCGGCGGCGGCCGGAGATCACTGCTCGCGCAGGGGGACCGACACGTACGACGGGTCGCCCTCCGGCGAGGAGAAGGTCAGCCGCGCGCCGGACGGGTTGTGCTCGATGTAGAGCGGATCGACCGTGTCGGCCACCAGCGCCAGCCGGTGCCCGGCCGGGACGTCGTAGGCCGTGGAGAACAGGTCCAGGTCCACCCCGAACGGCCGGCCCGGCGTACGGCCGTGCCAGGTCAGGGGCGCGTGGGTGACCAGCTTGCCGATGCCGAGCGGGCCCACGTCGTACAGGTAGGCCACGAAGGTGCCGCTCTCGGCGGTGGGGGTGAGCGTGGTGTGCAGCCTGGCGGTACCGCGCACCCGCTGGGGCGCCCCGTACCGCTCCGACTGCCAGACGGCCGCCCAGCGGCGCGGGAGCAGCGGGACGGAGGCCATCGGGGGCAGCCTGGTGACCTGGTCCATGAGACCCGAGAGCAGGACGATCCCGCCGTCCGCGCCGGAGTCGACGTCGGCGTGGATGGTGGTGCTGCCCGCCAGCGCGATCTTGCGGTCGGTGGCGGCGACCGACTTCCAGTCCGGGTAGCCCTCGTAGCCGCCGCCGGTGCGGAACGCCAACTGGACGGGCTGCTCCCGGTCGACGCCGTTGTCCGCGCCCATGAGGTAGTGGTCGAACCAGCGGCCGGTGTCCTTCCACACGTCGCCCGGCACCCCGAACAGGCCGGTCAGCTCCGGGGTCGCGTGGTCGCCGGGACGCAGCGGGAGGCGCTTGGGTCCGGCGAGTCTCTCGTAGAAGCCCGCGTACTGGTGCCATGGTCACTCCTGACGCGTACCGGTGCGAAAGTGACCCGACAGTAGTGGATTGTCGTTACCCCAAGTAACCCGTCGGTAAGTTACGTGCGGGTGACAATGGTCGAAGAGGGCTGCGTGCTACGAGGCGGGTGCCGCGGGGGCCGGTGTCTGCTCGGTCTCCGGGAACGGGGCCTGCGCCGCCCGCGTGACGTCGGCGGCCACCTCGACGAGATCGGGACCGTAGGCCTGGGAGTTGACCACTTTCAGCAGCAGCACGAACGAGCCGGAGCCGTACTTGCGCGCCAACCGCTCGTGATTGCGGGCCAGGTACCGCGTCGCCGCCTGGTTGGTGATCGCCCGCTGTCCGCAGAACAGGAACACCGGCCGCGTCCGCCGCCCCGCCGCGACCTTGGCCAGCAGTACGTACTCGGTCGTCCCGGGCTCCATGCGGTAGGTCTCCGTACCGATCCGGAACGCGCCGCGGTTCGGCCCCTTCTCCTTCTCGGTGTTCATCCGCACCCCCGGCAGCATCGCCGACATGTGCGCCAGCATCCGCCGGTTCGAGGCCGGGCCCCCCATGCAGAACTCCGTGCGCTCACCGAAGCCCTGGTGCGACACGTCCTGCGTCATCAACTGCGTGTTCGCGCCGCAGTCCTTGATGAGCGCGGACAACTCCAGCAACGCGAACACGTCGAACCGGTGCACCGCCGGCTCCGTCGCCCCCGGGTCCCGGTTCACGACGAACAGCGTCTCCGAGTTGTCCGGCAGCCCGAAGAACGCCTGCTTCCGCCGCAGCTTCCGCCGCCACAGGTAGGTACGGGCCGACCATCCGATCGCGGTACTGATGCCGGCGGCTATGACACCCAGGACGATGTTGCGCACGTCGTCGTTCATGCCGCCGGATGCTAGCGGGTCCGGTGCCCGAGGGGGTGGTCCCCGCCGCCCGAGCCGGGCGACGGGCGGACCTCGTGCGCGCCGTCCCCGGCCGGGAGAGCCGGTAGGCATGACGGACATGACCGAGCTGTACGCGTCCACCCTCGACGGGCTCCAGCCGGGCGCCTGGGACGCGGGCGACGAGCTCGTGCCCCTTGACCGGCGGGATCCAGGTGTCCTCCTGGCCCCAGCACACCAGGGCCGGGACGGCGATCTCGCCGTACCGCTCCTGGATCTCGTCGGTGTGGCGCTGGTCGGCCTGGGCGATCTGCCGGTAGGAGGCCGCCTGCCCCTCGCCCTGGACGGCCAGGGACACGTCCTGCCCCTTGAACTTCTCCGACTCGCCGTAACCGGGCATGTCCCAGACGAACACCTGGTGGTGGCGGGCGAGTGTCCGGGCGATGTCACGCCACACATAGGAGGAGAAGGGGGTGCCGTGCAGCAGCACGACGGGTTCCTGTCCGGGCTGCCCGAGGCTGTTCCGGCGCACGGTCCCCGCCGTGCTGCGATACGTCTCGCCGAGCCGCCGTTCGCGTACGTGCTTCGTCCCTGTCGGTCGCCGGCTGACCCATGGATGATCAAGCCGTCTGACCGAGCCTGCAACACGGGCGCGCCCATATGAGTCAGCCCGGCCGGCGAGCCGGAGCCGGCATGCGGGGCCCCGGGCCCCGAGGCATACTGTCGGCGGCCTCGGGGATCTGGTTACTCTGCGCGGACTGTGCTCTCGGGAGGTTCGGATGGGTCGTCGTGGTACGCGGAAGCCGGCGATGCTGGTGGCCTTGGCCGCCGTCGCCTCGATGGGGGCCGCCGCCCCACCGGCCACGGCGGGCGGGCCGGGCGGGAAGGCGCCCGTGGCGGTCGGCTACGGGGGCGCGGTCTCCAGCGTCGACGCCGACGCCAGCGCGGCCGGCATCGAGGTGCTGCGCAACGGCGGCAACGCGGTCGACGCGGCCGTGGCCACCGCCGCCGCGCTGGGCGTCACCGAGCCCTACTCGGCGGGCGTCGGCGGAGGCGGCTACTTCGTCTACTACGACGCCAGGTCCCGCACGGTGCACACCGTCGACGGCCGCGAGACCGCCCCGCTCAGCGCCCGCTCCGACCTGTTCCAGGAGAACGGCAAACCGCTGGCCTTCGCGGACGCGGTCACCAGCGGACTGAGTGTCGGTACACCGGGCACCCCCGCCACCTGGCAGACGGCGCTGCGCAGTTGGGGCACCAGCAGCCTCGCCCGGGTGCTGCGGCCGGCCGAGCGCATCGCCCGCGACGGCTTCACCGTGGACGACACCTTCCGCTCCCAGACCGCCGCCAACGAGACCCGGTTCCGCTACTTCCCGGACACCGCGCGGCTGTTCCTGCCCGGCGGCAGGCTGCCCGAGGTCGGCTCCACCCTGAAGAACCCGGATCTGGCCAGGACCTACGAGGAGTTGGGCCGCAAGGGCGCCGACGCCGTCTACCGGGGCGATCTGGGCCGGGACATCCTCACCACCGTCAACAAACCTCCGGTCGACCCCTCATCGGGCTGGAACGCCCGCCCCGGCAAGCTGACCGCCAAGGACCTGTCGAGCTACCGCGCCAAACCGCAGCGGCCCACCGACACCTCGTACCGCGGCCTGAAGGTGTACTCCATCGCGCCCTCCTCCTCCGGTGGCACCACCGTGGGCGAGGCGCTCAACATCCTCGAGAAGAGCGACCTCTCCAAGGCCAGCGAGACCCAGTACCTGCACCGGTACATCGAGGCGAGCCGGATCGCGTTCGCGGACCGGGGCCGCTGGGTCGGGGACCCCGCCTTCGAGAACGTCCCCACCAGGCAACTGCTCTCGCAGCGGTTCGCCGACTCGCGGGCCTGCCTGATCAAGGCCGACGCCGTGCTGACCAGCCCGCTCGCCCCCGGCGACCCCCGTCATCCGGCCGCCTGCGGAACCAGGGGCAAGGCCGCGCCGACCACGTACGAGGGCGAGAACACCACCCACCTCACCGTCTCCGACAAGTGGGGCAACGTCGTCGCCTACACGCTGACCATCGAGCAGACCGGCGGCAGCGGCATCACCGTGCCCGGCCGGGGCTTCCTGCTCAACAACGAGCTCACCGACTTCTCCTTCGCCCCGGCGAGCCCCGGGGTCCCCGACCCGAACCTGCCCGGACCCGGCAAGCGCCCGCGCTCCTCGATCTCCCCGACCATCGTCCTGGACCGGCACGACCGGCCGGTGGTGGCGCTCGGTTCGCCCGGCGGAGCCACCATCATCACCACCGTGCTCCAGACCCTCACCGAGTTCCTCGACCGGGGTCTTCCGCTGGTCGACGCCATCGCGGCGCCCCGCGCCAGCCAGCGCAACGCCGCCCAGACCGAACTCGAACCCGCCCTGTACGACAGCGCGTCGCGGGACCGGCTGGAACAGCTCGGGCACAGCTTCAAGCTCAATCCGGAGATCGGCGCCGCCACCGGCGTCCAGCGCCTGCCGGACGGCAAGTGGCTGGCCGCCGCCGAGACGACCCGGCGCGGCGGCGGCTCCGCCATGGTGGTGAACCCGACGGGCTGACCGCTTGGGTGCCTGACGCCGCGGGCCTCAGGCGCCCTCGCGCCGCGCCTCGGCCGGCTGGGCCTCCTGGCCCTGGACCCGGAAGTCCAGCCGCCCGTCCGCCACATCGACCGTCACCTCGCCGCCCTCGGCCACCGCGCCCCTCAGCAGCAGCCGCGACAACTGGTTGTCCACCTCGCGCTGGATCGTGCGGCGCAGTGGACGGGCGCCGTACTCCGGCTGATGGCCGCGCTCGGCCAGCCAGTCCACGGCCGCGTCGGTGAACTCCACGCTCACGCCCCGAGCGCCGGACAGCTCACGGGTGCCGTTGAGCAACAGGTCGGTGATCCGGCGCAGTTGCTCGGGCGTGAGCTGGCGGAACACCACGATCTCGTCGATCCGGTTGAGGAACTCCGGGCGGAAGTGCTCCCGCAGCGGCCGCAGGATCTGCTCCCGCCGCGCCTCCTCGTCCGCGTCCGCGCCGCCGGGCCCGAACCCGATCCCGGCACCGCGCCGGGTGATGACGTCGGAGCCCAGGTTGCTGGTCATCACGATCACCGTGTTGGTGAAGTCCACCGTCCGGCCCTGGGCGTCGGTCAGCCGGCCGTCGTCCAGCACCTGGAGCAGGATGTTGAAGACATCCGGGTGGGCCTTCTCCACCTCGTCCAGGAGCAGCAGCGAGTACGGGTTCCGGCGCACCACCTCGGTGAGCTGGCCCGCCTCCTCGTGGCCGACGTAACCGGGCGGCGCCCCGACCAGCCGGGAGACGGTGTGCCGCTCCTGGTACTCGCTCATGTCGAGCCGCACCATGCGGTCCTCGCTGCCGAACAGCGACTCCGCCAGCGCGCGCGCCAGTTCGGTCTTGCCGACCCCGGTCGGACCGAGGAACAGGAAGCTGCCGATCGGCCGGTTCGGGCTGGACAGGCCCGCGCGGGAGCGCAGCACGGCGTCCGCGACCACGTTGACCGCCTCGTCCTGGCCGACCACCCGCTCGTGCAGATGCTCCGCCAGGCCGAGCAGGCGCTCCTTCTCCTCCTCGGTCAGCCGGCTCACCGGCACCCCGGTCTGCCGGGACACCACCTCTGCGACGGCCTCCGCCGTCACCTCCAGGTGCTGCCCCTCGACGTCCTCCCCGTCGCCGGCCGCCTCCGAGATCCGCCGCTGGACGTCGGCGATACGGTCCCGCAACCGGGTCGCCTGCTCGTACTGTTCGTCCGCGACCGCCTGGTCCTTGTCCCGGACCAGCTGCTCGGCCTCGCGCTCCAGCGCGCGCACGTCCGCGCCCTTGGTCCGGGCGCCCAGCCGCACCCGCGCGCCCGCCTGGTCGATGAGGTCGATCGCCTTGTCGGGCAGCCGCCGGTCGGTGAGGTAGCGGTCGGACAGCTCCACGGCCGCCGCCAGCGCCTCGTCGGAGTAGCGGACCTGGTGGTGCGCCTCGTACCGGTCGCGCAACCCGCGCAGGATCTCCAGCGTGTCCTTGACGGACGGCTCGGGCACCTGGATCGGCTGGAACCGGCGGGCCAGCGCCGCGTCCTTCTCGATCCGCCGGAACTCCTCCAGCGTGGTCGCGCCGACGATGTGCAGCTCGCCGCGGGCCAAAGCGGGCTTGAGGATGTTGCCCGCGTCCATGGCGCCGCCCTCGCCGCCGGTACCGGCGCCCACCACGGTGTGCATCTCGTCGATGAAGACGACCAGCTTGTCCGAGTGCGCGCGGATCTCCTGCACGATGTTGTTCAGGCGCTCCTCGAAGTCGCCCCGGTAGCGGGTGCCGGCCACCACCGCGGTCAGGTCCAGCGCCACCACCCGGCGGCCCTCGAGACCCTCGGGCACGTCTCCGTCCGCGATGCGCTGCGCCAGCCCTTCGACCACGGCGGTCTTGCCGACGCCCGCGTCACCGATCAGCACCGGGTTGTTCTTGCCACGCCGGGACAGCACCTCGATGGTCTGCTCGATCTGCTTCTCCCGGCCGATCACCGGGTCGATGCGGTTCTCACGGGCCAGTTCGGTCAGGTCGCGCCCGTACTTGTCCAGCGTCGGCGTGGAGGTCGGCCGGGGGCGGTCCTGGCGGCCCTGCGCGGGCTCCGGGGCTTCGGGCGGGGCCGGGTCCGCCTTGAACCGGGCCGCGTGCAGGATGTGCCCGGCGGCCGAGTCCGGGTTCATGGCCAGGGCGCTGAGCACGTGCTCGGGGCCGATGTAACCGGCGCCGCTGGCCCGCGCCATCTCGTGCGCCTCCATCAGCGCCCGTTTCACGGCCGGGGTGAGGGACAGCGCGGCCCGCGGCACCTGGCCCGACGGGTGCTGCACGGGTCCGGCGCGGCCGTCGATCTCGGTGGCCATCGAGTCCGGGTTCGCCCCGGACCGGCTGAGCAGACTGCGGGTGGGCTCGCTGGACAGGGCGGCGCGCAGCAGGTGCTGGGTGTCCAGATCCCGGCTGCCGTGCTCCGCCGCGTACTGCGCGGCCCCCTTGACCAGCTCGCGCGCGGGCTGGCTCAGCAGGCGGCCTATGTCCAACTGGCGGGGGCCGCCGGGCTGGCCCGGATTCCCGGAGCCGCCGAAGAAGCGGGAGAAGAACTCCCCGAAGGGGTCGCCCTCGGGGCCGATGTAGCCGCTGGTCATCGTTTCCGTCCTTCGCAGACGACGCGTGCGGAGCGGCCGGGTACCCCGGATCGGCCGCTCTTGCAACGATGGCACGCTGACGGGGGAAGGGCACCCGCAGGCTTCGCCGCACCCCGGACCCGAGGTCTTTCGTTCGGACCGGACTCCGCGAGTCCGGCCTGATCCAAGCGGAAGTCCCTACGCCCCCGCGTCCTGCCGCACCGGCTCGCGGGCCGTCAGGATGCGCGGGCCCGCGGCCGTGACGGCCACGGTGTGCTCGGCATGGGCCGCGCGGGAGCCGTCGTCGCTGCGGAGGGTCCAGCCGTCGGGGTCGGGGTGGTATCCGTCCCGGCCGCCCGCGATCAGCATCGGCTCGATCGCCAGGACCATGCCGTGCCGCAGCGGCATGCCCCGGCCGGGGCGGCCCTCGTTCGGCACGCCGGGATCCTCGTGCATCTCGCGCCCGATGCCGTGGCCGCCGAAGTCGGCGGGGATGCCGTAGCCGGCGGCGCGGCACACGGTCCCGATGGCGTGGGCGATGTCGCCGACGCGGTTGCCGACGACGGCCGCCTCGATCCCGGCCGCCAGTGCCCGCTCGGCGGTGTCGATCAGGGTCAGGTCCTCGGGGCGCGGGCGGCCGACCACGAAGCTGATCGCCGAGTCACCGGCCCATCCGTCCAGCAGGGCGCCGCAGTCCACCGAGAGGAGGTCGCCGTCGCGCAGGCGGTAGCCGGTCGGGATGCCGTGCACGATCGCGTCGTTCACCGAGGCGCAGATCACCGCCGGGAAGGGGGTGGGTGCGAAGGAGGGCCGGTAGCCGAGGAAGGGCGAGGTCGCGCCCGCCTCGCGCAGGACGGCTCGGGCGACCTCGTCCAGCTCCCGCAGGCTCACGCCCACGTCCGCGGCTTCCCGTACCGCGGTCAGGGCCCGGCCGACGACCTGGCCGGCCGTGTGCATGGCGTCGATGGACGCATCCGTCTTGAGTTCAACCATGCCAATTACTATACCGGTATTAGAATGGGTGTCATGGTGCGCACCCCCTTGACCCCCGAAGAGCGCGAGCGTGGCGAGCGGCTCGGCCGGCTGCTGCGCGAGGCCCGCGGCCCGCGGAGCATGACCGAGGTCGCCGCGGTGGCCGGCATCTCCGCCGAGACCCTCCGCAAGATCGAGACCGGCCGGGCGCCGACCCCCGCCTTCTTCACCGTGGCGGCGCTGGCGCGGACGCTCGGGCTCTCCATGGACGAGCTGGTCCTCCGCTGCGCGCTGGTGCCGGTCTGAGCCATCGCGCGCACTGTGCGCAGCGGGCCCGCGGCGCCGCTGGTGTCGCCTCGCTCCCGCGATGCCGGCGAGCGGGCGGGAGCCGGTCGATGGCGGAACGACCCACGCCGCCCGTCTCGCCGCTCCGGACCCGGACCGCCTCACCCCGCTTCTCCTGGAGACCGCCCGGCACCTCTTCGAGGACCACCACCGGGCCCTCATCCAGGCGCTCCGCGCCGCCGGGGCCACCCCCTGACCGGCACCCCGCTCACCCGCAGGGGTGTGAATCGGGACCGAATCAGCGGGTTGGCGGCGATGGTCTTGGCAAGGGCGTCCATGAGGCTTACTTTCGTCCCTCTACGGCCCGTTTCTACGGGCGTAGAGGCTCGGACGCCGCGTCGAAGGAGCAGCTCATGGCCAACGTCGTACGTGCCGCACTGGTTCAGGCCGCCTGGACCGGCGACACCGAGTCCATGATCGAGAAGCACGAGGAGCACGCCCGCGAGGCCGCACGCCAGGGCGCGAAGATCATCGGTTTCCAGGAGGTCTTCAACGCCCCGTACTTCTGCCAGGTGCAGGAGCCCGAGCACTACCGGTGGGCGGAACCCGTACCGGACGGACCGACCGTGACCCGGATGCGGGAGCTGGCCCGGGAGACGGGCATGGTGATCGTCGCGCCGGTCTTCGAGATCGACGGCTCCGGGTTCTACTACAACACCGCCGCCGTGATCGACGCGGACGGTTCCTGCCTCGGCAAGTACCGCAAGCACCACATCCCGCAGGTCAAGGGCTTCTGGGAGAAGTACTACTTCAAACCCGGCAACCTCGGCTGGCCCGTCTTCGACACGGCGGTCGGCAGGGTCGGCGTGTACATCTGCTACGACCGCCACTTCCCCGAGGGCTGGCGGCAATTGGGGCTCAACGGCGCCCAGCTGGTCTACAACCCGTCCGCCACGCACCGCGGACTCTCCGCCCACCTCTGGCAGTTGGAACAGCCCGCCGCGGCCGTCGCCAACGAGTACTTCGTCGCCGCCATCAACCGGGTCGGCCAGGAGGAGTACGGCGACAACGACTTCTACGGCACCTCGTACTTCGTCGACCCGCGCGGCCGGTTCGTCGGCGACGTCGGGGACGACAAGACCGAGGAACTCCTCGTCCGCGACCTGGACTTCGACCTCATCGAAGAGGTCCGGAAGCAGTGGGCGTTCTACCGCGACCGCCGCCCCGACGCCTACGAGGGGCTGGTGAAACCGTGAACGACCTGTACGCCCGCCACAGGTGCGTCATGCCCGAGTGGCTCGCGCTCTACTACGACGACCCGCTGGAGATCACCCACGGCGAGGGGCGGCACGTCTGGGACGCCCAGGGCAACCGCTACCTGGACTTCTTCGGCGGCATCCTCACCACCATGACCGCGCACGCACTGCCCGAGGTCACCAAGGCGGTGACCGAGCAGGCCGGGCGGATCATCCACTCCTCGACGCTCTACCTCAACCGCCCGATGGTCGAACTGGCCGAGCGCGTCGCCATGGTGAGCGGTATCCCGGACGCGCGGGTCTTCTTCACCACCTCCGGCACCGAGGCCAACGACACGGCCATGCTGCTCGCCACCACCTACCGGCAGGGCAACACCGTGGTGGCGATGCGCAACAGCTACCACGGCCGGTCCTTCGGCGCGGTCGGCATGACCGGCAACCGCACCTGGTCCACGACCTCCCTCTCCCCGCTCCAGACCCTGTACGTGCACGGCGGCGTCCGCACCAGGGGCCCCTACGCCGGCCTGGACGACCGGGCCTTCGTCGACGCCTGCGTGGCCGACCTGCGCGACCTCCTGGGCCAGACCCGCCCGCCGGTCGCGCTGATCGCCGAACCCATCCAGGGCGTCGGCGGCTTCACCTCCCCACCGGACGGCCTGTACGCGGCGTTCAGGGAAGTCCTCGACGAGCACGGCATCCTGTGGATCTCCGACGAGGTCCAGACCGGCTGGGGCCGCACCGGCGATCACTTCTGGGGCTGGCAGGCGCACGACCGCAACGGTCCGCCGGACATCGTCACCTTCGCCAAGGGCATCGGCAACGGCATGTCCATCGGCGGGGTGATCGCCCGCGCCGAGATCATGAACTGCGTCGACGCCAGCAGCATCTCCACCTTCGGCGGCACCCAGATCACGATGGCCGCCGGGCTCGCCAACCTCGGCCACCACCTCGAACACGACCTCCAGGGCAACGCCCGCCGGGTCGGCGGCCTGCTCATCGAGCTGCTGCGCGGGGTAACGGCGCGGCTGCCCGGCGTCCGCGAAGTGCGCGGCCGGGGGCTGATGATCGGCGTCGAACTGGTGAAGCCGGGCACCGACGAGGCCGACCCGGCCGCGGCCGCCGCCGTCCTGGAGGCGGCCCGCAGGAACGGCCTGCTCATCGGCAAGGGCGGCGGTCACGACACCAGCGCCCTGCGCATCGCCCCGCCGCTGACGCTCACCGTCGCGGAGGCCGAGGAAGGCGCGGCGATCCTCGGGAACGCGCTGAGGAGCACGTACGAGAGCTGAGAAGCACGTACGAGAGACGAGGTACTGCGGATGACGACGACCTCGGACTTCCGGCACGCGTCCCGGCCGGAGGAACCCGCCCTGTCCGTCCGGCAGGTGCTCACGCTGGAGCGGGTGCTCGCCGGGGAGCCCGAGGTGGTGGCCGGGGCCGAAGGGCTCGACCGGGCGGTGCGCTGGGTGCACGTGGCCGAGGCCGCCGACGTGGGGGTGATGCTGACCGGCGGCGAGATGGTGCTCACCACCGGGGTGCTGCTCGCCGGGGACGAGGCCGGGCAGGCCGCGTACATCCAGTCGCTGCACCGGGCGGAGGCCGCCGCCGTCGTCCTCGGGCTCGGCCGGGCCTTCCCGGCGCCGCCCGAGGTGATGCGCCGGGCCGCCGAGCGGTGCGGACTGCCGCTGGTCGTGCTGCACCGGCCCTTCCCGTTCGCCGAACTCACCGAAGAGGTCCAGTCCCGTCTCCTCCGGCGGAAGTTCGCCGCCGTGAGCCTCTCCGAGACCGTCCGGACGAGCCTCACCGCGCTGATCACCTCCGGCGCCCCGCTGCAACGGCTGCTGGACGAGGTCGCGCAGCACTCCGGGTGCCCGGTCGTCCTCGCCAATCTCGCGCACAGGGCACTCGCCACGGCGGGGGAGCGGTCCTCCGTGGACGACGTGCTGCGCGACTGGGAGCGCATCGCCCGCCAGGCGTGGGGGCACCATCCAGGCGTCTCAGGCACCGGGGGAGGCGGCGAGGGCGACGGCTGGGTGCGCGCCGAGCTGGGCGGGCGCGGGGAACGCTGGGGCCGGCTGCTGCTGTGCGGCTACCGGGGCGACTCCGCCACCGGGCGCCTGCTCGCCGACCGGGCCGCCGAGGCGCTGGTGCTGCACCGGATGCTCGGCGGCGCCGCGGGCCGCACCTGGGAGGAGCAGTCCGCGCACGGCCTGCTGACCGACCTCGCCTCCGGGACCGTGCCGGCCAGGCACCTGCTGCCCCGGGCGCGCGCGGCCGGACTCCCCGTCAACCGGCGAACCTTCGTGCCGCTCGTCGTGCCCGGTGTTGAGCCCGACGGGCTCGGCCGGGTGCTGCGCACACTGGGCCTGACCGGCCTGGCGGCGGAGCTGGCGGACGGTGCCACCGCCGTACTGCTCAGCCTGGCCCGCGACCAGGACGCCGAGGCGCTCACCGCCCGTCTCGCCGCCCGGCTGCGGACCCACGGCCTGCCGGACGCGGTGGTCGCCGCCGCCGACCCGCGTACCTGCTGGGACGACGTGCCCGCCGGGCTCCGCGAGGCCCGGCACGTGGCCGACGCGGTCGCCGGGGCCGCCGTGGACCGGCCGGCCGTGGTCCGGCTGCGGGACGTCCACCTGCGCGGGCTCATCCGGCTGCTGCGCGACGACCCCCAGGTGCAGTCCTTCGCCGAACGCGAGCTGGACGGCCTGCTGTGCGGCGGCGGGGGCGAGCTGCTGGACGTGCTGCGCACCTACCTGGCGACCGGCCGCAACAAGTCCCGCACCGCCCAGCTCCACCACGTCTCCCGGCCCGCGCTGTACCGCCGGCTGGAGGCCATACAGGCGCGGCTCGGGATCGACCTGGACGACTTCGAACAGGCGGCCTCCGTGCACATCGCACTCCTCGCACACGACGCGCAACAGGGCTGAAGCATGCCACGACCTGCGAAAACGACGGTGAAACATGGCCACGGCAAGACGTGACACGGTGCCACGCCCGCACCCCGCAGACGTGACACGCTGCCACTCAGACCGGCCGCGCGGCCTTCCTAGGGTTCTGGGGCGGGCGTCGGAAGCCCCCGCACACCGAGCGACCCGGAGGTCCCGATGAGCCGAGTGATCCGCGCCGCCCTCTTCCAGACGGCCTGGACGGGCGACAAGGAGTCCATGATCCAGGTGCACGAGCAGGCGGCCCGCGACGCCGCCGCCCAGGGCGCACGAGTGCTCTGCTTCCAGGAGCTGTTCTACGGCCCCTACTTCTGCCAGGTGCAGGACAAGGCGTTCTACGAGTACGCCGAGCAGGTTCCCGAGGGCCCCACCGTCCGCCGCTTCCAGGCGCTGGCGAAGGAACTGGGCATCGTGCTGGTGCTGCCCATGTACGAGGAGGAGCAGCCGGGTGTCCTCTACAACACCGCCGCCGTGATCGACGCGGACGGCTCCTACCTCGGCAAGTACCGCAAGACCCACATCCCCCAGGTCCAGGGCTTCTGGGAGAAGTTCTACTTCCGTCCCGGCAACAGCGGCTGGCCCGTCTTCGACACCGCCGTCGGCCGGATCGGCGTCTACATCTGCTACGACCGCCACTTCCCGGAAGGCTGGCGGGCGTTGGGCCTGGCCGGGGCCGAGATCGTTTTCAACCCCTCCGCCACCTCGCGCGGACTCTCCCGCTACCTGTGGCAGTTGGAGCAGCCGGCGGCGGCGGTCGCCAACGAGTACTTCGTCGGCGCCATCAACCGGGTCGGCGTGGAGGACCTGGGCGACAACGACTTCTACGGCACCACGTACTTCGTGGACCCCGAGGCCCGGTTCGTCGGCGAGGTGGCGAGCGACAAGGAGACGGAACTGGTCGTCCGCGACCTCGACATGGCCAGGCTGCGCGAGGTCCGCGACCGCTGGCAGTTCTACCGCGACCGCGCGCCTGGCGCGTACACGCCGCTGACGGCGCCGTAGCAGCGCCGGCGAGCGGTTCGACGGGGGCGCGGAACCGCACGACACGCGGCCACCGCCGGTGAGCGCGACCAGCCACAGCGAACCCGCAGCAGAACACGAAGGAGAGGACCCCATGAGCCGCCGCACGCTCATCCGCAACGGCCTCGTCATCACCGCCTCCGACGAGATCCACGCCGACGTACTCATCGAGGACGGCCGAATCGCCGCCCTCGCCGCCTCCGGAACCGCCGCCGCCGAGGCGTTCACCGCGGACCGGACGATCGACGCGACCGGGCGGTACGTCATCCCCGGCGGCGTCGACGGCCACACCCACATGGAGATGCCGTTCGGCGGCACCTACGCCGCCGACACCTTCGAGACCGGCACCCGCGCCGCCGCCTGGGGCGGCACCACCACCATCGTGGACTTCGCCATCCAGAACGTGGGCGGCACCCTGCGCGAGGGCCTGGACGCCTGGCACCGGAAAGCCGAGGGCAACTGCGCCATCGACTACGGCTTCCACATGATCGTCTCCGATGTGAACCAGGAGACGCTCAAGGAGATGGATCTGCTGGTCGAAGAGGGGGTGACCTCGTTCAAGCAGTTCATGGCCTACCCGGGCGTCTTCTACTCCGACGACGGCCAGATCCTGCGGGCCATGCAGCAGGCCGCCGGGAACGGCGGGCTGATCATGATGCACGCCGAGAACGGCATCGCCATCGACGTCCTGGTCGAGCAGGCACTGGCGCGGGGGGAGACCGATCCCCGCTACCACGGCGAGGTGCGCAAGGCCCTGCTGGAGGCCGAGGCCACGCACCGCGCGATCAAGCTGGCCCAGGTCGCCGGCGCGCCTCTTTACGTGGTGCACGTGTCCGCCCAGGAGGCGGTGGCCGAGCTGACCCGGGCCCGCGACGAGGGGCTGAACGTCTTCGGCGAGACCTGTCCGCAGTATCTCTTCCTGTCCACCGACAACCTCGCCGAGCCGGACTTCGAGGGCGCCAAGTACGTGTGCAGCACCCCGCTGCGGCCCCGTGAGCACCAGGCCGCCCTCTGGCGTGGCCTGCGCACCAACGACC
Organism: Streptomyces sp. NPDC001781; assembly: GCF_053596035.1. Classification (NCBI taxonomy): domain Bacteria; kingdom Bacillati; phylum Actinomycetota; class Actinomycetes; order Kitasatosporales; family Streptomycetaceae; genus Streptomyces; species Streptomyces sp. NPDC001781. The sequence goes on from NZ_JBSFFI010000009.1 coordinate 191,088, forward strand.
TCCAGGTGGTCTCCACCGACCACTGCCCCTTCTGCTTCTCCGGCCAGAAGGAGCTGGGCCGGGGCGACTTCTCCAAGATCCCCAACGGGATGCCGGGCGTGGAGAACCGGATGGACCTCCTCCACCAGGCCGTGGTCGACGGCCACATCTCGCGCCGCCGCTGGATCGAGATCGCCTGCGCCACCCCGGCCCGCATGTTCGGCATGTACCCGAAGAAGGGCACCATCGCCCCCGGCGCCGACGCCGACGTGGTGATCTACGACCCGCACACCGAGCAGGTCATCTCGGCCGAGACGCACCACATGAACGTCGACTACTCGGCGTACGAGGGCAAGCGGATCACCGGCCGGGTCGAGACCGTCCTCTCGCGCGGGGTCCCCGTGATCACTGAGCGGGAGTACACCGGTCACGCCGGACACGGCGTCTACACCCCGCGCTCCACCTGCCAGTACCTCAACTAGGAGTGGTGCCCATGGACTTCGGCCTCGTCCTCCAGACCGACCCGCCCGCCTCCCGTGTCGTCGACCTGATGAAGCGGGCCGAGCGCAACGGCTTCACCCACGGTTGGACCTTCGACTCGGCCGTGCTCTGGCAGGAGCCGTTCGTCATCTACAGCCAGATCCTGGCCCAGACCGACCGCCTCACCGTCGGCACCATGGTCACCAACCCCGGTACCCGCACCTGGGAGGTGACGGCCTCCACCTTCGCGACCCTCAACGACATGTTCGGCAACCGCACGGTGTGCGGCATCGGGCGTGGCGACTCGGCGATGCGCGTCGCGGGCCGCAAGCCCAACACCCTCGCCCGGATCAGCGAGGCCATGAAGGTCATCCGCGCCCTCGGCCGAGGCGAGGAGGCCGACCTCGGCGGCACCCCGATCCGCCTGCCCTGGGTGCGGCCGGGCGCCGAACTCCCCGTCTGGATGGCCGCGTACGGGCCCAAGGCCCTGAAGATGACCGGAGAGGAGGCCGACGGCTTCATCCTCCAGCTCGCCGACCTCTACCTCACCGAGTTCATGGTCAAGGCCGTCAAGGCCGCCGCCGTCGCCGCCGGCCGCGACCCCGACGAGGTCACCGTCTGCGTGGCCGCCCCCGCCTACGTCACCGAGGACGACTCGCCCGAGGCGCTCGCCCACGCCCGCGAACAGTGCCGCTGGTTCGGCGGCATGGTCGGCAACCACGTGGCCGACCTCGTCTCCCGGTACGGCGAGCACTCCGCGCAGATCCCCGACGAACTCACCGACTACATCAAGGCCCGCGAGGGCTACGACTACGCCCACCACGGACGCAGCGGCAACCCCGACACCCGGTTCGTGCCCGACGAGATCGTGGACCGCTTCTGCCTGATCGGCCCGGTCGAGGCCCACATCGAGAAGCTGAACGCGCTCCGGGCCCTGGGCGTCGACCAGTTCGCGGTGTACGACATGCACGACGCGCAGGAGTCCACCATCGACGCCTACGGCACGAAGGTGATCCCCGCCGTCAACGCCTGAGCCCGGCAGGCGAATCGAACTCCCCCTTCCCCGCTCCTGCGCGCGGAGGGGGGCCAGGACGCCCGTACGGAACCCTTACGGCGCACCCCCCGCACGGCCTGTCCCGACCCTCCCATCCGATTGGCCTGCCCATGACCGAAACCGCACCCACGGCAATACCCTCCCCCGGCCAGGTCACCCTCCCCGACGGCCGGGTGGAGATCGCCCCCGGCGCACCCGCGCCCAGCGGTCCCTACGCCAACGAGGACCTGCTTCCCGTACCGGCCGCCAAACGGACCTGGACCACGTACAACTTCTCCGCGCTGTGGGTCGGCATGGCTCACAACACCGCCTCCTGGACGCTCGCCTCCGGCCTGATCGCGGTGGGCATGGACTGGAAACAGGCCGTGTTCACCATCGCCCTGGCCAACCTGATCGTGCTGGTGCCGATGCTGCTCACCGGGCACGCCGGGCCCAAGTACGGCATCCCCTTCCCGGTGTTCGCCCGCGCCTCCTTCGGGGTGCGCGGCGCCAACCTGCCCGCCGTCGTACGGGCACTGGTGGCGTGCGGCTGGTTCGGCATCCAGACCTGGATCGGCGGCGAGGCCATCTTCTTCCTCGCCGGCAAGCTGATCGGCGACCGCTGGTCGGGCGCCGGGCACATCGGCGGTCACGCCTGGACCATGTGGCTCTCCTTCGCCGTCTTCTGGGCGGTCCAGGTGGCCATCATCCTGCGGGGCATGGACACCATCCGCCGCTTCGAGAACTGGGCCGCGCCCTTCGTGATCGTCGGCGCGTTCGTGATGCTGTGGTGGATGAGCGAGCGGGCCGGCGGAGTCGGCCCGCTCTTCGACCAGCCGTCCGAGCTGGGCTGGGGCGGCGACTTCTGGAAGCTGTTCTGGCCCTCCCTGATGGGCATGATCGGCTTCTGGTCCACCCTCTCCCTGAACATCCCCGACTTCACCCGCTACGGCCGCAGCCAGCGCGCCCAGACCCTCGGGCAGGCCTTCGGACTGCCCACGACCATGACTCTCTTCGCGTTCCTGTCGGTGCTGGTCACCTCGGGATCGCAGGCGGTGTACGGCGAGCCGGTCTGGGACCCGGTTCAGCTCGCCGCCAGGACCGACAACGTGGTGGGGCTGATCTACGCACTGGTCACCGTGCTGGTGGCGACCCTCTCCGTGAACATCGCGGCCAACCTGGTCTCCCCGGCCTTCGACTTCTCCAACGTCGCTCCGCGCAGGGTCAGTTTCCGCACCGGCGCCCTGATCACCTCCGTCCTCGCCGTGCTGATCCTCCCGTGGCGGCTGTACTCCGACCCGCAGGGCTACATCTTCACCTGGCTCGGTCTGGTCGGCGGTCTGCTCGGCACGGTCGCGGGCATCCTGGTCGCCGACTACTGGTTCCTGCGCCGCACCCGCCTCGACCTGGCAGACCTGTACCGCGCGGGTGGGCGGTACTGGTACACGGGCGGCTGGAACTGGCGTGCGGTTGCCGCCTTCGCGGCGGGCGGCGTCCTCGCCGTCGGGGGCGCCGACTTCCACCCGCTGATCGACGGCCGCCCGATCCCGGCCCTCCGCCCCCTGGCCGACTACGGCTGGGCGGTCGGCCTCGGCACCTCGCTGGTGCTGTACGTGGTGCTGACCCTGGCGAGCGGCAGGAGGCCGGCTGCCGCATGACGAGGGGAGGGCCCCGGCGTTCGTCCACCGACCGCCGGGGCTCTGCCGTTACCCGGCTCCGCTCCGCAGGGAAGCCACCGCGTCCTTGGCCGCCTTGATGGCACCCTTGTTGATCTCGGAGGTCTCCGGGGCCTTCTTGCTCTCGAAGTCGCTGCCGCTGTACGTGACGACCACCAGGGCGTTGGCGGCACGGGCCAGCACCACGCCCTCACGGGTCTGCTGCTTGTCCTCCGTGTTCAGGTTCACGACCGAGTAGCCGCCGTCCCCGAGCCCCGGCACCGGGCCGCCGCCGCTCTTCTCGGCGACCCGCTGCCGGTACTCCTTCTCCGCCGCGTCGTCGGAGGCGGCCACCTCGTAGGAGATGTCCAGCCAGCGGTAGTCGTAGCCCTTGAGGGCGTTCCACGAACAGGTGCGGCGCAGCGCGGAGTCGGTCGACGGTATCTCCTTGCCGGCCGTCTTCGCGCCGGGCACCAGGGACTTGACGGTGGCCACGGACACGGCCGTGCAGGGGGCGGGAGCGGCGCCGTACGTCTTCACGGCGGAGGCGGCGGAGGGCGCGGCCGGGGCGGCGGAGGCACCGGCGGACGCCCGACTCGTGGGTGCCGGGTCCGAGTTGGCGGTGGCGGCCGGACCCGAGCTGAGGGCCCAGCCCGCGACCGCCAGCACGACGACCGGGGACAGACGAGCGGTGAGGGCGAGCGGCAGAGGCAGAGAACTCACGGCGCACTTCTCGTGGGAGAGGGGGTGACGGAAGGGGTCCGCAGGGACGGGGAACGCCAGTCTCACACGAGGGGTCCGCGCCACGGAAGCCCGAACTCACCGCGCACTCGCGCCGTGACGCCGCCCGTGCGCCGGGAGCCCGGCCCGGGGCGTGCGGACCCCGCGCCGTCCGGGCCCGCTGAGCCGCCGCAGGTGTCGCTAACGTACGTGCATGCGCCGCAGGGCCGTCATCGCGCCCGCGACGACCTCGTCGTCGGAGAGCCGGGCGAGAGCGTGGGCCTGGGCGCCGCCGTTGAGCCCGAGCAGGACGGGTGCGCCGAAGAACTTCTGGCCGTTGACCCACCAGGACCACAGGCTCGGATGTTCGGGATCGAACCACTCCAGGACGTCGGCCCCGGTGTCCCAGAAGGGTTCGTCGAAGCGGAGCCACAGCTTGTCCAGCAGACCGGCGCCGATCGCGGCGACGGCCTGTCGCGTGGGCTCCGGCAGGGCAGGGTCGAAACGGATCGAGCCGGCCTTGAGCACCCCGATCGGAACGGTGACCACCACACGGCCGGCCGGCAGCGTCTCACCGCTCCTCAGAACCACGGAGGCGGAGTCCGGGCCGTACCGGACGCCGGTGACGACCTGGCGGGTCCGCACCGGGAGATCGCCGCGCACGTGGGCGACCAGCCGTTCGTACCCCCGCGGCAGCAGCAGGTCCGGGCCCGCCGGGTCGCGGCCCTCCTGGGTGGCCGTCACCGAGAGCTGACCGGGCTCGGCCCCGTACTCCAGCGGGAACTCGATGTTCACAGCGGTACGGAGGGCGGGGGAGGGACGGGAGGGCATCCGGGAGGCGACGGTGGTGGTGTCGGGATCCTCCACGTCACCGAGCCGCTCCTCGCGGCGGGCGATCTCCCCCGTGGCGGCCTCGTCCTCCCCGCGGGTGTTGTCGTAGTCGAAGGGACGTCCCGGGTCACCCACCTCGCGCAGGACCTCGGTCAGGACGTTTCCCCGGGAGCCGTGGATCCAGGAGGCGCCCATCTCGGCAGGCACCTCGCCGAGGTGCCGCGTCCAGACCCGGCCACCGATCCTGCCGCGGCCCTCCAGAACCGTGACCGGAAAACCCTGGTCGGCCAGAGCGCGGGCGCAGCCGAGTCCCGCGAGTCCGGCGCCGACCACCACGACGTGCTCCCCGGCACCGGCGACGGCGGCGATCTGAGCCGCGGCGCGGCGGCCGCTCTCCAGGGCGCCGTGGGCCGTGGAGGGGGCCTCGGAGGAGGTCGCCTCCCCGGCGAAGTACACCCGGCCGGCCACCGGCGCCGCGAGCCGGGTACGGGCTCCGGCGCCCAGGGGGCCGGGCGCGAGGTAGGAGTAGGAGCACCGGGCGAACGGGTCGGTGGACCACGAGGTGCGCAGGTGGGCCACCGGATCGCCCACCGTGCGGCCGGCCTTCGCCCCTCGGGGTCCGGTCGGCCTGCTGCCGGTGCACGCCGAGAGCGCGCCGGCCGTGACCATCGACAGTGCTGAGCCGAGCAGCGCGCGGCGTCCTGCCTGCAGGGGCATGCTGTGAACCACCTCATCCGTGTCACGTGCGCGGAGCACGACGGCCGATCCTGACAGTGGGGCGCGCCGGAGCCCGGGCCCGCTCGTCGAGCCCGGTAAGCGCCGCGCGGATCACGAGCGGCACGCCCTCGACGCCGATCGAGCGGCCGTACCACGTGGCCCGGTCCGGACGGCGGTCGCACGGTCGCGGCACCGGTCCCGGAGCTCGCGCCCGACGCGAGGATCGGGGGCCTGGCCATGACGGTCCCTCTCACCGGGGGGAGACGCCCCCCGACCAGGAAATCACCTCCGGGAGGGGTCCGCGTGCCGGGACGGGAGCCCGGACCGACCGGGGGACCACCAGACCCCCCTTCGCCCGGGAGGGCATCCCGCACACCGCCGTAACCTGGTCTGATGACCATCCCGGCGCGCGAGTCCAACGTGGAGCTGCGTGAGTTCCTGCGCTCCCGCAGGGCGCGGATACAGCCCGCCGAGGCGGGCCTCCAGGCCCCGGCGGGACGGCGCCGGGTACCGGGGCTGCGCCGTGAGGAGGTCGCCCGCCTCGCCGGAGTCAGCGTCGACTACTACGTGCGTCTGGAGCGCGGCCGCACCCCGAACGCCTCCACCGTGGTGCTCGACGCCGTGGCGCGCGCCCTCCGGCTCGACCCGACCGAGCGTGCCCACCTGTTCGACCTCGCCCGGTCCCGGCCCGGCGCCGACCGGCCGCGTCCACAGCCGCCCCAGCGTGTCCGCCCCGGACTGCTGAGACTCCTGGAGACCTGGACCGGTACACCCGCGATGATCGTCGGCCACCGGACCGACGTCCTGGCCGCGAACGCGCTCGCCAAGGCGCTCTACACCGACTTCGACGCCCTGCCGCACCGCCGGCGCAACCTGGTGCGGCTCGCCTTCCTCGATCCCGCCGCCCGCCACCTGCTGCCCGACTGGGAGAGCGCGGCCCGCGGCCTCGTCGCGGCGCTGCGCCGCTACGCGGCACGCCACCCGCACGACGCTCGTCTCAACGAGCTGGTCGGAGAGCTCTCGGTACGGGACGAGGACTTCCGGCGGTGGTGGGCGGGCCACGACGTGCACACCCACACCCACGGGACCAAGCGCTACCGGCACCCGCTCGTCGGGGACCTTGTGCTCCGCTACGAGACACTCGCCCTCACGGACGACCCCGACCAGCTCCTCTACCTGTGCACCACCGAGTCCGGCAGCCCCTCCGAGCGGGCCCTGGCCACTCTCGCCGCCCGGCTCGCCGGCGACTCCCGGCCGTAGTCCGCCCGCGGCACGACTGCGCGCCGGCCGTCGGGGCAGGGACCCCGGCGGCGGGAAAGCCCGTGCGCCGTCGACCGCGTGCAGAGAAGAGGCCGTATGTTCACCACCCGTCCCACCCTCCAGGGCACCTTCGGCATGGTGTCCAGCACCCACTGGCTGGCCTCCCAGTCGGCCATGGCCGTGCTCGAGGACGGCGGCAACGCCTTCGACGCGGCCGTGGCGGGCGCGTTCGTGCTGCACGTCGTGGAACCCCATCTGAACGGTCCGGCGGGCGAGGTGCCCATCCTGCTCGCCCCCGCGGGCGACGAGGTGCGGGTGCTCTGCGGACAGGGCGTCGCCCCCGCGGGCGCCACCGTCGCCCACTACCGGGGCCTCGGACTGGACCTCGTACCCGGCACCGGCCCCCTGGCCGCCGCAGTTCCCGGAGCCTTCGACGCCTGGCTGCTGCTTCTGCGCGACCACGGGACCAAGCCTCTGGACGAGGTGCTGAAGTACGCCGTCGGATACGCCGAGCACGGCCACGCGCCCGTGGAGAACGTCACCGCGACCGTGGAGAGCGTGCGGGAGCTGTTCGAGACCGAGTGGACCAGCTCGGCCGAGGTGTATCTGCCCGGCGGCCGGGCGCCCCGCCCCGGTGAGCTGCTGCGCAATCCCGCCCTCGCCGCGACCTGGAAGCGTCTCCTGGCCGAGACCGCGGGCGCGGGCGGCAGGGAGGCCCGTATCGACGCCGCCCGCGAGGTGTGGCGTACGGGCTTCATCGCCGAGGCGCTGCTTCGCCAGTCCCGCCGGCCCACCCGCGACTCCAGCGGCGCCCGGAACACCGGCACGCTCACCGAGGCCGACCTGGCGGACTGGACGGCGGCCTACGAGGCCCCGGCCACGTACGACTGGAACGGCTGGACCCTCTGCAAGGCCGGCCCCTGGAGCCAGGGCCCGGCCCTCCTCCAGCAGCTCGCCCTCCTGCCGGCCGACCTCCCGCCGTACGGCAGCGCCGACTACGTCCACCTGCTGATCGAGGGCTGCAAGCTCGCCATGGCCGACCGCGAGGCGTGGTACGGCGACGCCGACGAGGTGCCGCTCGCCGGACTGCTGTCGGCCGGGTACAACACCGGCAGGCGCGACCTCGTCGGCGCCCGCGCCTCCCGGGAGCTGCGGCCGGGGTATCCCGGCGGGCGCCCGCCCCGGCTGCCCGGGCTCGCCCACGCGCGCGTGCCGGGCGGCGGGGCCGGGACCGGGGAGCCCACCGTGGCCATGGCCGCCGAGCCGGTGGTGAGCGCCGACGGCACCACCCGCGGGGACACCTGCCACCTCGACGTGGTCGACCGCTGGGGCAACATGATCGCCGCCACGCCCAGCGGCGGCTGGCTCCAGTCGAACCCGGTCGTCCCCGAACTGGGCTTCCCGCTCGGCACCCGGCTCCAGATGACCTGGCTGGAGGAGGGCCTGCCGAACACGCTGACGCCCGGCCGCCGGCCCCGCACGACCCTCTCCCCGTCGATCGCCCTGCGGGACGGCGTGCCGGTGCTGGCCTTCGGCACGCCCGGCGGTGACCAGCAGGACCAGTGGCAGACCCACTTCTTCCTGGCGGTGGCCCTGCGCGCACCGGTCCGGGGCGGGCTCGACCTCCAGGGCGCCATCGACGCCCCCAACTGGCACAACGACGGCTTCCCCAGCTCCTTCTACCCGCGCGGCTGGCGGCCCGGCAGCGTGACGGTCGAGTCGCGGATGCCCCAGGAGGTCGTCACCGAGCTGCGCCGCCGGGGGCACGACGTGACCGTGGGTGCGGCCTGGTCGGAGGGCCGGCTGTGCGCGGTCGCCCGCGATCCGGCCACCGGGGTGCTGTCCGCGGGGGCCAATCCGCGGGGGATGCAGGGGTACGCGGTGGGCCGCTGAGGCGCTCGGCCCGGGCCGGACCGGCTTTGTGCCGGAAGGTTGTCCACAGCCAGGAGGGGGATCTCACCGGACCGTGGTCTCATGGACAGATGATCGACGACACCGGAACCATCGAGGAGTTTCTCGCCCGCCACCGCGCCGACGTGGCGGAGGCGATCCGCAGGGCCGCGGCCGCCGAGATCCTGCCCCGCTTCCGCCGCCTGGCCGAGCACGAGGTGGACCAGAAGAGCGGGCCGCACGACCTGGTGACCGACGCCGACCGGCTGGCCGAGCGGCGTCTCACCGAGGAACTGAGCGCCCTCCTGCCCGGCTCGGTCGTGGTCGGCGAGGAGGCGGTGCACGCGAACCCGGCGACCTACGAGGCCGTCCGGGGCGACGCACCGGTGTGGATCATCGACCCGGTCGACGGCACCCGCCAGTTCGTGCACGGCAACGACGGCTTCTGCACCCTGGTCGCGCTCGCCCACCGGGGCATGGTGCTGGCCTCCTGGACGTACGCGCCGGTCCGCGACCAGTTCGCCACCGCCGTACGCGGCGAGGGCGCCTTCCTGGACGGGGAGCGCCTCTTCGCCGGGCCGCCCGAGCCCGGCCGGGACCTCAGGGTCGCCGTCTCGCACCCCGACTACACCACCGAGGACCAGAAGCGCGCGCTGAGGGCCCTGTGGACCGACGGGGTCGCCCCGCGCTCCTGCGGCTCGGCGGGGCTGGAGTACCTGGCCGTCGCCCGCGGCGAGACCGACGCCGTGGCCTTCTCCTGGGAGGCCGCCTGGGACCACGCGGCGGGACTGCTGCTGGTGGAGGAGGCGGGCGGTGCACACCTGACGCTCGACGGGGAGCCGTTCCGGGCAACCGGGGGCAACGCGCTGCCGTTCACCGCCGCCCGCGACGCCGGCACGGCCCGCCGGGTGGGAGAGCTGCTGCGTGCGGGCTGAGGCGGAGGGGCTGGGGCCGGTGAGGGTGCCCCGGCCTATGCTGATCCGAGTTGCCATCGGCTGACGAGGGGGTCGGAAGGTGCCGTCGATGCTGGACGCGGTCGTGGTGGGTGCGGGGCCGAACGGGCTGACCGCAGCCGTGGAGCTGGCCCGCCGGGGCTTCTCCGTGGCCGTCTTCGAGGCGCGCTCCACCGTGGGCGGCGGCGCCCGCACCGAGGAGCTGACCCTGCCCGGCTTCCGGCACGACCCCTGCTCGGCCGCGCATCCCCTGGGCGTCAACTCGCCCGCGTTCCGGGCCGTGCCGCTGGAGCGGTACGGGCTGCGGTGGCTGCACCCCGAGCTGCCGATGGCCCACCCCTTCCCGGACGGCAGCACGGCGGTGCTGGCCCGCTCTGTCGGGGAGACCGCGGCCTCCTTCGGCCCGCGCGACGCGGGCGCGTACCGCCGGCTGATCACGCCGTTCCTGCACCGCTGGGACACCCTGCTGCGGGACTTCATGTCCCTGCCGCTGACCGCGCTCCCGCGCGACCCGGTCACCCTGGCCCGCTTCGGCCTGGCCGGCCTTCCGCCCGCGACCGCCCTGATGAGCCGCTTCCACGACGAGCGCTTCAAGGCCCTTTTCTCCGGTCTGGTCGCCCACACGATCGCCCCGCTGAGCGGCTTCGGCACCAGCGCGATCGGCCTGGTCTTCGCGCTGGCCGCGCACGCGCGGGGCTGGCCGGTACCTCTCGGCGGCTCCCAGTCGATCTCCGACGCGCTCACGGCGTACCTGCTCGACCTCGGCGGCAAGGTGCACACCGACTACGAGGTCAAGCGACTGGACGACCTCCCACCGGCCCGCGCCTACGTCTTCGACACCTCGCCCACGGCGCTGGCCCGCATCGCCGGCTTCGGCAACCACTACGACGGCTACCGCTACGGCCCCAGCGTTTTCAAGATCGACTACGCGCTGGACGGCCCGGTCCCGTGGACGTCTCCCGAGGCCCGCGTCGCCGGCACGGTCCAGTTGGGCGCGAACCGCGCCGAGATCGCCCGCGCCCTGCGCGCCGCGTCCCGCGACGACCGGGCGCCGGACCCGCCGTTCCTGATCACGGTGCAGCCCGGCGTGGCCGATCCCACCCGCGCCCCGGACGGCAAACAGGTCTTCTGGGTCTACGGTCACGTCCCCAACAACTGGCAGGGCGACCTGACGGACGCGATAGAACGCCAACTGGAGCGCTTCGCCCCGGACTTCCGCGACCGGGTCCTGGCCCGTGCCACAGCCGGCCCACCCGAACTGGCCGCCCGCAACGCCAACTACGTCGGCGGCGACATCGCGTGCGGCGCGGTGGACGGCCTCCAGCTCCTGCTGCGCCCCCGCCCCACCCTCTTCCCCTACCGCACCCCCCACCCCGCCGTCTTCCTCTGCTCCTCCGCGACTCCCCCCGGCGCCGGGGTACACGGCATGCCGGGCCACAACGCGGCCAAGGACGTGTGGAGAAGGCTGAGGCGACGATGACCACGATCACCCTGGTCCAGGGCGACATCACCGATCAGCGCGTCGACGCGATCGTCAACGCGGCGAACTCGTCCCTGCTGGGCGGGGGAGGAGTGGACGGGGCGATCCACCGCCGAGGCGGCCCCGCGATCCTCGCCGCCTGCCGCGACCTCCGCGCCTCCCACTACGGCGGCGGCCTCCCCACGGGCGAGGCGGTCGCCACGACGGCGGGGGATCTGCCGGCGGAGTGGGTCATCCACACGGTGGGCCCGGTATGGCAGGGACCCGGATCCGATCCGGCCCTGCTGGTGTCCTGCTACCGGGAGTCGCTGCGGGTGGCGGACGAGTTGGGGGCACGCTCGGTCGCCTTCCCCGCGATCTCGACGGGGGTGTACCGGTGGCCGGCGGGGGAGGCGGCAGAGGTCGCGGTGGAGACGGTGCGGTCGGCCGCCACGGGGGTGGAGGAGGTGCGGTTCGTGTTGTTCGACGGGGGGACGTTCGGGGTGTTCGAGGGGGCGGTGGGGTGAGCTGGCCGGCTGACGGGCCGAGCACTTGGAAGGCGCCCGGCGTGATCACCGGCACATCCCCTCTGGCCTGGCGCTTCTTGGGGGCAGAGCGCGAAAGATCGGCGCCTTCGACACGCATTCGACTAAGGAGCGGGCGGCACGGGTCGACTGAAGCCGCACGCCAGGGGTATCCGCCCGGACATGCTTGCCATAGTCGCCTACCGCTCGTACCACGGCGCGACGACCGTGTGGGCCTTCGTCGTTTCCATTCTCATCGTGCTGGCAGCGGGTTGGTACATCCGGCATCGCGGGTAGGTGCGACACCCGCTCCAGCAGTCCGATCCGAGCCCGCTGCGGCGGTCGTCGTCGACTGGTGTGCCGGACACAGACGCTGGTGTACGCCTCCGTCCGGCGTCGCCGATGTCAGTCGTGCATGTCAGGGAAGCGGGAGACTCTCTCGATCGCGACAGGTGCGGGGCAGTCCAGCTCGATCGTGTCCCCCTCGTCTTCGTCGCTTCCCTCAACGCCGGGGTGACCGACGGGAAGCACGGTCATCAATGTGTGGGGTCGGGGCAGTCGGCCGGTGTCCGTCGGCGGGTCGTAGTGAGAGACATCGAGGACGCGCACCAGTGTCTCCGGGATGCCGACGAGGCAGGTGTCGTTCGCCTTGAGAGTGTGAGGGTCCTGTTCCGTTCGGAAAAGTGACCACTCCCAACCGTCTGGCCGGACAGGACGGGCGACCAGGCCGTTCCACCTGTACTGCGAGTCCGGGTCGATTCCGCCCCACGGCCATTCGACCGACACGTAGAAGGGCGACACCTCGGCAACCCGTGCCGGAGTCGGCGTACAGGAGACCCGGAGTACATCGCCCACTTGGTAGTCCGGCTGTTGAACGCGTCGCGTCACGTCCCACCTCGACAGTGTCGACAGGCATCGAAGGCTACCGTCAGCTGACGGGCACCTCCCTCCCCCGTTGGCTGGTGCTGTGACCGGAAAGGTTTGCCGGACGCCGCGAGCGGTACGAGCCCCCCCCCCCACCACCCCAGGAGGCACCAAGGGGGACACCCACCCCCC